>PBNW01000017.1 GCA_002723255.1 Pelagibacterium sp.
GATCCCCGTCGCCCTCGTCATCGGCACCATTGGTGCCATTTCAGTATTCAAAGCCGTCTATATCGACAAGCGCGATCTCAAATGCGCTTGCGTCGGCGGAAACAGCAACGTCCCCTTGGGCTTCGTGTCCCTGACCGAGAACGTGATGATGGTCGCCATGGCGCTGTGGATGATGAGGATGCTATGACCCTCATGCGCTTCCGCAGGGCCATATCGCTGGGCTTTCTCATGATGGTCTTGACGGCCCTACCCGCGATTGGGGCAGTTTGCCAAAGCGAACACACATTCCTTCTCGCCCCCACGCAAGATGCTGAGTCGCTCGGTCAAAATACGCCAGGTGAACTAAGCCAGGCCCATCACGCCGGGTCCGGCAACGCCTTCGATCTCCATTGCGCCACCTCCGCTGTGCTGCCCGCCGGTATCAACATAAATACCGACGAAAAGCAGACATTGGTCGATCATTGGGCTTTCCCAGCGCCACCAGCTAACAATGCAGGCATTGATCCACCTCCGCCCAGATGAACCGGACCTAAGCAGGTCCGCAAATCATTTGGATTCATTTCGATCGGAGAAGTTTCATGAAAATGTATTGGCGCTTTGCCGCCATGATCGCCACGTCGACGCTGGTCATGTTCGGCCTGATGTATCTCAACACGTACGCTTTCGAGCACGTATTCTGGAGTGAAACCCGCGCCTGGATGGCGCTGGTCATGGGTGCCACCATGGCCGTCATCATGCTGGCGTACATGCTCTCAATGTACAAGAACACCAAGCTCAACATCGCCATTTTCGCTGGTTCAATCGTCGTGTTTTCGGGTGCGCTCTGGTTAGTGCGTAGTCAAGTCAGCGTTGACGACAGCGAATACATGCAGGCAATGATCCCACATCACTCAATTGCCATCATGACATCTGAACGCTCCCAGATTACCGATCCGCGCGTCCGCAAGCTCGCCGACGAAATCATCGAGGCCCAGGAGCGGGAAATTTCAGAAATGAAGTTTCTCATCGGTGACCTTGCGGATCGCGACGATAGTGGTGCGCCTGACGATGCAATCGATCCCGCGCTCGGCGACGAGCCCGCAGAATTCATGACGGCAGGAGCCGCACTGGAGGGTGCGCAGATCGCCGGTCTGGATCCGGCGACGCTCGATGATGCCCAGATCGAAGAGGGTCTGGATGGAGATCGTCGCTGCGTGTTTCGCTACACCAGCGAGGGAAACCCTGTTTTCGCTTTTAACCCGGGCGCTGACGGGGAAGATGCTGCCCTCATCAAAGTCAACGGAGCATTTGTTCGCTTGGCGCTGGCCAGCAATTCCGAGGGAGCCCTTGGGTATGAAGCGGGCGACATTCGGATCAGCCTGACGTCGGAGCAACAGGCACAGGGCTGGGATGCTGATCAGAACGAAGCCACCATGGTGTTCGAAATCGGATCCGAACTCCGCGTAGGCTATGGCGGCTACGTCGCCTGTTCTGCTTAAGGGTAGAGGAAGGGCCGGCAAGCCAGCGCGCCCTTCCTCGTCTGCCGCGTGCATTGATAGCCGACACCGCTTTGCCTCGGCCGCGCAACCCATCTCCGACGGGCTCGTCCGAGCAAGATCTGTTTATCGCGCCATGTCGAGCCGCCGTAGCAACTGAGCGTTGATCGCAACGATGACCGTGCTGGCAGACATTAGCACCGCCCCCACCGCGGGGGCCAATACGATGCCGGCCCAATAGAGCACCCCGGCAGCGAGCGGGATCGCAACAATATTGTATCCGGCGGCCCACCACAGGTTCTGGATCATCTTGCGATAAGTCGCGCGGCTTAGAGTGACGATGCGAGCAATGTCCCGGGGGTCGGAACGCACCAGCACCACGTCGCCTGCTTCGACAGCAACATCGGTTCCCGCACCTATGGCCACACCTACATCGGCGGTGACGAGAGCGGGAGCGTCGTTGACGCCATCGCCTACCATGGCGACGCGCTTGCCCCAGGCCTGCAGTTCCTTGATCTTGTCCGATTTCTGATCGGGCAACACGCCGGAAAAGACTGTATCTATCCCAAGCTCTCGACCCACAGATCGCGCAACGGCCTCTGAGTCCCCCGTCAGGATGACGACCTCGATACCCATCGACTGTAGCTTGGCTACTGCCTCCCTAGACTCCGGGCGTACCTGATCGGCGATCGCAAAAACGGCCAAAACGTTCTCGCCATCCAAAAGGTAGATCGCGGCCTGCCCGTTGTCGCCAAAGCGACGGCTTGCGTTCTCCATGTCGTTGTCGAGCTCGACATTGCGTTCCCGCAACAACGCCGGCCCCCCAACGGACAAGCGGCGTGCCTCGACAACAGCCTCGACGCCCTTGCCAGCTGCCGCCTCGAAACCCGACGACCGCGGGAGCGCGAGACCTTTGTCTTCTGCGCTCTTGAGCAATGCCTGTGCGATTGGGTGTTCGGAGTCCCGTTCGACTGCTGCTGCGAGCGACAATACCGTATCCGGATCATTTCCCTTCGCGGCGACAATCTCGACCACCCGGTGGGAACCAAGCGTCAATGTTCCGGTCTTGTCGAATACGACCGTGTCGAGATTTCGCGCTTCCTCAAGACCGCGACGGTCCCGAATGAGCAAACCATTGCGGGCACCCAGGGTGGTTGAAATGGCCGTGACCAGTGGAACGGCGAGCCCTAGGGCGTGAGGACAGGCGATGACGAGCACGGTCACCACCCGGGTAACCGTAAAATCGATCTCGGCACCGAGCAGCGACCATGCGGCAAGGGTCGCGACACCGGCAACGATGGCAACGACGGTGAGCAGAAAGGCGGCCCGGTCGGCCAGCGCCTGGGCGCGCGAGCGGGATGACTGTGCTTGAGAAACCAGCCTCATGATGCCGGCCAAGGCCGTCTCCTGACCTGTTTGAAGCACGCGCACTCGAAGGGAGCCCTGCCCGTTCACGGTGCCGCCGAGCACTTCGGATCCATCTGTCTTGTCGACCAGTTGAGATTCCCCGGTAATCATGGATTCGTTGACAGCGCTTTTGCCCGACATGACGACGCCATCGGCCGGAATCGAGGCCCCTGGTCGCACAAGAACGACGTCATCCGTCCTGAGGCCCGACACGGGCACCTCTTCGGTCCTATCTCCTTCAATTACCCGTACAGCCAAATCGGGCAATAACTTCGCCAGTTCGTTGAGTGCGCCTTGCGCCTGGGAAATCGAGCGCATCTCGATCCAGTGTCCCAGCAGCATGATGGTCACCAATGTGGCCAGCTCCCACCACAGCGGGTGACCGTCGAACCCGAGCAAGACGGCAACGCTGTAGACAAACGCAACGGAGATGGCCAGCGAGATCAGCGTCATCATGCCCGGGAGCCGCGCCTTGAGCTCACCGATTGCACTGTTCAGAAACACCCACCCCCCGTAGATGAAGACAACCGTCCCAAAAAGGGCGGGAATGAATTCGGATCCTGGAAACCGTGGCGCCGTATACCCGAACCATTCCTGGATCATCGGCTCCCAAAACACCGTCGGAACTGTTAGGGCCAGTGAGAGCCAGAATTTGTCACGAAACATTGCCACCGAATGCCCCGCATGCTTGTCGCGTCCCGTGGTGTCTTCGGTCGCGGCAGTGCCATGGGCATGACGGTGTTGTTGATGCTGATCCATTCCAATTCCTCTTCGCTCTTGCAAAAGCCCTACATGTTTTCGGCCACGAGCACTGATCGCGGGTGAGACAAACGAACGGTATGGTGCTCCTTCCAATGCTGGGAAGGTCAAGTCCTATTCACGTCAATCCTTTGTTGATGCCGCCAGTGTTAGGTGGCGAAACCAAGGGAGGTTTCCGGTGTTCTTTGCCCTTTCGCAAATTCTCGACTTCTTTCTCACGCCGTCCAACGTTTTGTTGCTGGCCCTTTTGGCGGCGCTGGCGCTTTGGGTCATGAAGATCCGGAAACTGGCTGCCGCATTCGGGATCGTTTCGATTTTGGGATTGGCCCTTGCGGCTTGGTCACCTCTTGGCCCGTTCGCATTGGGCGTATTGGAAAACAGATTTCCCAGGACTGCACTACCCGACGAAGTTGCAGGCGTCATCATGCTGGGTGGTGCTGTCGACACGCACATTTCTTTCGACCGGAAAACACTCGTTCTCAATGAAGCCGGCGAGCGCATTGTTGAGACCCGCATGCTCGCAGCGCGCTATCCCGAGGCCCAGATCTTTCTTTCCGGCGGTGGAGGACACCAGTCGAACGATGGTAGCCTCACCGAGTCCGAACTGGCGCGACACGCCTTGATCAGTTCTGGGGTTGCCGCCGAACGCCTCACCATGGAAGAACTATCCCGCAACACGTGCGAGAATGCCCGAGAAACGGCCGCCGCTCTTGCTGGGCGCGCGTCCGGCACCTGGGTTCTTGTGACCTCGGCCAGTCACATGCCACGCGCTGTTGCTTGCTTCAGGACCACGAACTTGACGGTTGTACCCTACCCGGTCGATTACCGGACCAAATCCGCAGGCGGCACCTGGCCTGGAACGGCGTCGAACGGGCTCTCAACAACCGACCTGGCGGCCCACGAATGGGTCGGCCTTTTGAGTTATCGTCTGGCAGCGTTCACTGAAGAGACTTTCCCATCGCCGCGGGATTGAGACTGAGCCTTGCTTGGGTTCAGCATCGACTCACATTTGCGAACCACCTGGCTGCGTATCGTAGGCTTGCGTCCAACTCTCGTCTCCAGCATCCGCTGCCGGTCGCTCAAAGAGATCGCGTGCAAGATTTCGGCGTTTATGATGGATTGCTTCTCGCAACGCGTCAGCAGATTGTATGACGCCCATATTCTCCAGCGCCAACAAGAAGGCGAAGGTGTGGACGAGGTGGGCCTGTGGCCCGAAATCTTTGGTCGGCACTTTGCCGTCCTCGTAGAGGATCAATATCTGATCCTCCCGAGACAAAGTGTGTCGGACGTGATCGGAAAATTCCCTGATGGAGTTTTCACCGGCGTCGGTCGTCAGCCGGATGCGACGCTGAACATCCGGTGGCAAAGCCTGATACATGAGCCCATACGTTGTTTCGATGGACTGGATGCGATTGCCCGCCTTTGAGAACCACCGATCCAGTGCTGGCTTGTCCGGAGCACCTTCACCACCACGCTCAAGTTCGTACCGAACCATATCGGTGACCACGATTGCACAGTCGAAGCGATCAAGAAGATCCAGTCGGTCAATCAGCCCCAAACTGATTAGGGGCCCTGCGTCGGGAAGGACCAGCCTAAGCATCGTTGTCCCTTAGAAGATAAGGGGCCAAAAGTTTCGCCGCGCCGATTGCTTCCCTTTGAATGCGATTTTCGTCGGTGCCCGGAAGGGGAAGACCGGCATCCGCCAAGGCGACAGCAAGGTCTCGATACCCGCCCAGGCCAAGTCGCGTGGCAGCCTCATCAGACCCGATGTGGCCACGAGAGTAAGCTTGGAGAATCTGATGAGGCGAAAAGAGAGGCGTGCGCTTCCTCTCGTCTCTCTTGGCAATATCGTTTGTCGAGACGAGGTCACCATACAATTGTGCAGAAACGATCACTACGCTTTCGCGTCCATATCGAGTTACGAAGACCGGCTCGTTCAAGGCACGATCGTGCCACTCTCCGAAGTTCTTCGCGATCTCAGCTGCCGGAACTTTTTGCATGACGCCTTCCTCTCCCACGGGAATTATACGTAAGTTACGGAAAACATCAAGAAGGTCGCCAAAAATTCATGCACGCCCTAAGATGACTAAAATTGCGGATAGATTGGTCGACATCGCCATGCTTTCCGGCGCACAACCCTAGAAATGAAAAATTCCACCATGGCTCCAATAGCGGTCATAACCGCA
Source organism: Pelagibacterium sp. (assembly GCA_002723255.1). Taxonomy (GTDB): domain Bacteria; phylum Pseudomonadota; class Alphaproteobacteria; order Rhizobiales; family Devosiaceae; genus Pelagibacterium; species Pelagibacterium nitratireducens. Next base: position 5,828 of record PBNW01000017.1, read on the forward strand.
TCGGTGAGTATTCTCTTGGCCATTCTTGCGGTCTCCATCGCGACCGGCGGAACCCTCTCGCATGCCGTCGAGAATTCGACCGAAGGTCGGCAGCTGTATCTCGACAATTGCGCTGCTTGTCACGGTGAAACGCTCGAGGGCCAGCCCCAATGGCGCGAGCGTCTGCCTAACGGTCGCATGCCGGCTCCTCCCCACGATGAGACAGGTCACACCTGGCATCACAGCGACGAGCAACTTTTTCGCATCACTCATGATGGCGTGGCAGCAATTGTTGGTGGAAATTATGAAAGCGACATGCCGGCGTTCGGGGACCTGCTCACTGACGACGAGATCGAGGCAATTCTCGACTACATCAAAAGCACTTGGCCAGAACGCGCACGCGCTTACCAAGAACAAATGTCCGAGCAAAACTGATAGTCAGAAGGCAGTTATCCCGGTTTCGCGGAAACCAAAACTCCTGCCTCAAAGCGAGGCTTGCGTTTCAACCTTTGTTTGGCCAATTCAGGTTTGGCGAAATCCTCGATGATGGGACAGTCTGGGCGACCGTCTCCATGACAGTGGGAGGCGAGATGCTTTAGCGTCTCGCTCATTTGCTGCAGGGCCCTGGCTTTTTCCTCCAGTATTTCTACATGGGCCAATGCGATCGCTTTGACATCCGCGCTGGCCCGTTCGCGATCCCGCCACAGCGCCAGAAGTTCGCGCATGTCGTCCACCGAAAACCCCAAATCCCGCGCCCTGCTGATGAACCGCAATGTGTGGACGTCCTGATCATCGTAGATGCGATACCCTGCATCTGTTCGGTGCACCGGCGCTATGAGCCCTATGGATTCATAGTAGCGGATCATTTTCGCCGATACGCCTGAAGCTTTGGCTGCCTGTCCGATATTCATTGTGCGGGCTCCAGATTCATCTGGGAAAGTTGCTGAGGTACGGAATGAGGATTGATGGGCCGAGGCGAAAACCGCCTCAGCCGCAGGGCGTTCCCCAGCACAAACACGCTCGAAAGGGCCATGGCCCCCGCAGCGAGGGCCGGCGAGAGCAGAATTCCCCAAACGGGATAGAGCAAACCGGCTGCCACCGGGATCAAGACAGTGTTGTATGCAAATGCCCAAAAGAGGTTTTGCTTGATATTGCGGATGGTCGCCTTGCTCAAGGCGATGGCGTCGCCGACGGCGGTGAGGTCGCCCGACATCAAAACCACATCGGCACTTTCGATCGCGATGTCCGTTCCCGTTCCCACGGCAATGCCGACATCGGCTTCGGCAAGCGCGGGCGCATCATTGATACCATCGCCCACAAAGGCGAGGTGGCGGCCTGCCCCGCGAAGCGCTTTGATGGCGTCGACCTTACCGCTCGGCAGCACCTCGGCGACTACCTCGTCGATACCGAGTTGTTTGGCTACAGCCTGGGCGGTTTTTTCGTTATCGCCTGTGATCATCGCCACCTTAAGCCCAAGGGCGTGAAGGCGCTCGATCGCTGTGCGTGACGTGGGCTTGATAGGATCGGCCACCGAAATGATGGCGGCCAGCCGTCCATCAATTGCTGCATAGAGTGGCGACTTTCCCATTTCGGCAAATTCAACCGCTTGCTTTGCAAATGAACCGATTTCAATTCCGCTGCGTTTCAAAGCGCGATCGGCCCCGACCAGCACTTTGCGCCCATCCACGTCACCGGTGACGCCAAAACCCGGATCGGCTAGAAAATCATCGGCGGCCAAAAGGTCGATAGACCTAGTGTGCGCACCACGAACGATCGCCTCGGCTATCGGGTGCTCTGAGTGCTGCTCGAGGCTGGCCACGAGCCTGAGAACGTCGTCTTCCTCAAACCCAGGGGCGACGATCAGATCGGTCAGCTCGGGCTGGCCCAATGTCAGCGTTCCGGTCTTGTCGAGCGCGACGACTTCGGCCGAGCGCAGGGTTTGCAGCGCCTCGCCCTTGCGGAACAGGATGCCCAGCTCGGCTGCCCGCCCGGTGCCAACCATAATGGACGTGGGTGTCGCCAGCCCCATGGCACATGGGCATGCAATGATAAGCACGGCGACGGCGTTGACCAGCGCAAAGCTCAGCTGTGGAGAGGGGCCGAACATCAGCCAGACCAGGAATGTTAAAGCGGACAAACCGATGACGATCGGAACGAAAATACCTGTCACCCTGTCCACAAGAGCCTGGATCGGCAACTTTGCACCCTGTGCGGCTTCGACCATCGCGATTATCTGGGCCAGAACCGTATCACGCCCAATCCTCGTAGCTTCAAACGTGAAGCTGCCGGTCTTGTTGATCGTTCCTCCAACCACCTCAGCCCCCGCCGTCTTTTGAACGGGGACCGGTTCACCGGTGATCATTGCCTCATCGACATAGGAGGATCCTGAGAGCACGCGGCCGTCCACCGGAATTTTGTCACCCGGGCGAATGTGAACAACATTCCCGGCCACGACCTCATCGAGATCGACCTCAACGATCGCACCATCGCGGTCGATCCGCGCCGTCTTCGCCTGCAGTCCGACAAGGCGTTTGATTGCCTGTCCGGTGCGTCCCTTGGCCCGCGCCTCGAGATAACGGCCGAGCAGGATCAGGGTGACGATCACGGCCGCGGCCTCGTAATAGACATTGCTCGTCCCTGCCGGCAGCAAATCTGGTACGAAAGTCGCTACAACCGAATACCCCCACGCAGCGGATGCCCCAAGCGCCACAAGGGAATTCATGTCCGGTGTCCGGCGCCAGAGGTTGGGAAAGCCTTTGACGAGAAACCGGCGCCCGGGGCCAAACAGGACAATCGTGGCCAGGATGAACTGCACGTAGCGATTGGTCTGCATGCCAATGGTGTCCATGATGAACATGTGCACTGCAGGAATGAAGTGCGAGCCCATCTCGATGACGAAAAGCGGAGCGGTGAGCAGCGCTGCAAGAAGCATCGCGTTGCGAAGCGAGATGGCTTCGGCTTCCTTGATCTGTTCGCGACTGGGTCCGTTGGTCTTGGCTTCAGCCGCGACACTTCGGACACTGTAGCCAGCCGCCTCAACGGCGCGCGCCAAATCCTCTTTCGTGGCCGTTCCTGCAAGCACTTCGACTGTTGCATGCTCGGTCGCAAGGTTGACGGCGGCGTTAGCGACACCGTCAATGCGTTTGAGCGCCTTTTCGACCCGTCCCACGCAGGAGGCACAGGTCATGCCCTCGATATAGAGTGTAATAGTCTCCGCGGCCGCTGGGGCATACCCGGCTTTACGCACCGCCTCGGCGATCTGCCGGATATCTGTCGGACCCGAAAGTTCAATTCGCGCACGCTCGGTGGCGAGGTTGACCGAAGCCGAAGCGACGCCAGGGACGGCCCGAATGGCTTTTTCAACGCGCGATACGCAGGAGGCGCAAGTCATCCCTTCGATGCTAAAATCGAGGGACTTCATGCCGTCTAATTGTTTCACCTGGTTCATTTTCTGCAGTCCTTGTTCGACAACTGCACAATGATCTAATCCTTCCAATCATGGTAAGGTCAAGTGCAAATTCGCGCTTGACCTTCCAACGGTGGGAAGCTCCATGATTGGCGCAGTCGAACCGGAAGGGATGAACCCATGCATGAGTTCAAAGTTCAGGACATGACCTGCGGCCACTGCGCAGGAACAATCGAGAAGGCGGTCAAGAGCGCGGACCCGGCGGCAAAGGTGGATGTCGATCTCACCACGCACTCCGTGCGCATCGAAAGTGCGCAGCCGAGCGACGCCATAAAGCGCGTCATCGCGGAAGCAGGATATTCTCCTGAGTCCATGTAAGAACTGCCCCCGGCGCGATATGTCGCGCCGGGGGAGCCTCACCCGCCTTGATGTCGCTTTCGTTCAGGGTTAGTTTTTTTTCATGTCCATGTTCGCGTCACATATATTGCGGCTCGTTACCATCCTCGCGCTTATGGTGTCGGCAACGGCGATGTCATGGGCACAGACGTCAAGCGACATCGGCCGTTTGCAACTCCACAAAGGTCACCAGGTCAGCGCCGACTTGGGGATGTCCGTGACCAATCATGGAACCGATCACCACAAGTCCGAGCGGCACCACGATACGCTGTGCGCGACCGCATGTGCAGTGGCCGGTCCGCTGTCTGAGCCGGTGAGCTTGCATTCGCCTCTGGCTCTGACCCTGAGATCTGCCCCGCNTCATGGCTTGGGTCCAATCTNTTTTGTTCCCGAACCTGGCCGGCGCCCTCCGAAACACAATCCGATCCTCGTCTAACGCGCCGCCTCACAAGCGGTAACGTACAGTCGCGCCTTTTGAGCGCATCGATCGGACTATTCAAATGACAAACGTGCTGANCCGCCGTGGCTTTCTCACGGCAACTGCCGCGCTTGCGGCAACCACTGNCCTTCCTCGCATAGGTNGGGCNCANGAATCGTCTCGCCAACTCACNGTCGCNACTCGCACCATCGANGTCAACGGAAGGGCNGCCTCCGTCTACGGNATCGCCGGCCCTGGCGGCGGTCAGGGACTTATCCTCGATCCCGGCGAACGATTTAAGCTCACCNTNGAGAANACCCTCGACGTNGAAACCATCGTTCACTGGCANGGGCAGATACCGCCCAATATCCAGGACGGCGTTCCGGATCTGCCACGCCCCAAGCTCGTGCCTGGCGAAACCCGGGACTANGATTTCGAGCCGCTGGCNGGCACCCACTGGATGCACAGCCACGTNCCGACCCAGGAAATGAACCTCCTTGCTGCACCGCTCATCGTGCGCAGCACAGANGACGTTATTGAGGACCGCCAGGAAGTGGTGATGTTCCTGCACGATTTCTCGTTCAAGGATCCACAAGCGGTCCTTGATGAGATTACCCAGGGCGCCGGGCATGCGGACATGGATCACGGTTCTTCCGTTGCGACGCCACAAGGTTCGATGCANATGGACCATGGCGACATGGACATGGGGCAGATGAATATGAGCGATATGGCAAACATGTCGACCATGGCCATGGATCTCAATGACTTCAACTTCGATGCGTATCTCACCAACGACCGCACGCTCGACGACCCGGAAGTCGTTCAGGTCGAACGCGGCGGGCGCGTCAAGTTGCGCATCATCAACGCCTCGTCGGCGACCACCTTCTGGATCGACACCGGCATCGGGGGGCGTTTAGTAGCGGTCGATGGCCACAGGATTTCGCCCCTCAACGGCAACCGGTTCGGNCTTGCNATGGGACAGCGTCTCGATATCGACCTCGACCTCCCTTCCGAGACGCGCACCTTCCCCATCCTGGCGCTCCGCGAAGGCGAGCGCGAGCGCACCGGTCTGATGCTTGCACCGGCAGGGGCGGCAGTATCNAAAATGTCAGANNTGGGNGAGACGTCGTCACCCGCTTTCGACATCGATCTCTCCCAGGANGGGCGGTTNCGCGCGATCAATCCTCTCNCCGACAGGGAGGTGANCAACNGCCAGATGATTATGCTNNACGGGTCGATGTCGCCCTATGTCTGGACNATCGATGGTCGCGGCTGGGGNGANCATANGCCNATCNNGGCCAAGAGCGGNGAACGNGTNGAGCTGATGTTCCACAACATGTCGATGATGGGCCACCCNATGCATCTGCACGGNCANGCCTTCCAGGTCGTNGGCCTTAACGCTCGNCGGNNTTCCGGAGCCGTCCGCGACACTGTCTATGTCCCCCCGATGGCCAGCGTAACAATTGCCATGGACGCAGGCGAGGCGGCNCGNTGGATGCTGCACTGCCATCACATGCCGCACCTGTCGACCGGCATGATGACCGAATTNCGGGTCCAGGCCTAAACCAGAACCGACCGNCCCCGTCGAGCGGGGCTGGTCCACTATTTTTGGAGATATTCATGATCACGAACCGCAGCATGGCCGCACTTCTGATAGCTGCTTCCGCAACGCTCTCTCAGGCCGCACTAGGACAGGAGNTTCAGCCGCTGAGCGAAGTTCTGGAAACCACGCACGTCCACGGCTTGGCGTCGCAGGAGAATACCGCCGAAGTCCTNATGGCAACCCACCATGGACTGTGGAGTGTAAATCTCGACAACGAGACTGCCCAGCTTTTNGGAGACAGCCGCGACGACTTCATGGGGTTCTCGACCCACCCNNCTGAAAACGNACGATACTGGGCCAGCGGTCATCCGATCGCGGGCGGCAATATAGGTGTCATCGAGAGCGTCGACGGAGGCGAGACCTGGTCCAAGATCGCTGAAGGCGTCGGTGGGCCGGTCGATTTCCACCAGATGACGGTCAGCGGCGCCAATCCGGAAGTCCTTTATGGCGTACATCACGGCGCCTCCCTTCAAACGAGCACAGACGCCGGCCGCAGTTGGGAGGAGATTGGTCTGCTGCCGGACGGCATTATCGATCTTGCCGCATCGGGCATCTCTCCNGATGCCCTNTANGCCGCGACCAATTCNGGTCTTTTCAAAAGTGAGGACGCGGGCAGAACCTGGGTCAGGATATATGAAACAAGCGCNCCGGTTTCTTCTGTCCATGTNGACGNNAACGGGGTTCATGCCTTCGTTCTTGGGGTTGGNGTGGTGCATTCACCTGAGACTGAACTCGACTTCGCCGTNGTCGCCGACGATTTNGANGATACCTATCTACTTCATCTCACATCCATGCCTGAAGGCGGGTATGTAGCGGCAACCGATGGAGGTGGACTNGTTCTCCTTTCGTCNGANGGGNCNGTCGATATTTCNNTNCCGTAAATGAGCNNCGATTGGGGCCGACNGCCCNAATCAAACCATCATCNTNGNTATCAATGGGCCANTAGGTTGGCGATTCGTGAAGGCTCGNGTTTGAAGGCGCTGGGAANCATTTTNNTGGCACTTGNGTTGATGGTNGCCTCGACTGCTCACNTCCATGCAGCNCAAAATGTNGAGATCAGTGACCACGTCCNCNCGTCNTCGTCNCTTGACCNATCGNCAGCCGACGATACCCATTCGGGCCACGGATCGAAACACTGCGGNCCTCTGCTGCTNTCGCACCCANTAGCGNCAGCGCTCCNTCTCGATNCGACNACAACGGTTTGGACCAGNGCGGCGCTGGAGCTANCGGTTCATTTATTCGTGGTCGATCCNCCTCCTCCTCGGAAGGACTCCTTGGCTGTCTGATTGACAGCAATTTCGAGTTCCAACCGAGAGATATCTTATGAAACGAACATGTTTTTATGCGCTGGCTTTTGCCGGCGCAGCAACAGGCTGTGCGTCCGCATTTGCGCATAACGGCGCCACCGGCATAGTCGCCGACAGGATGATGGGCATGATGATGTTGGGCGAGCAGATGCAGGTCCTGACGCCAATCATCAACGGCTCNTCCGATCCANGCCCNGNGGNNATTGAGGAGGCCGCAGCGATGATTGCGGCTCACTCCGGCAACGCAATGACCGAGTTGTTNCCCCAAGGCACTACGGAATTCCCTTCGGAAGCACGTCCGGAAATATGGGAGGACTGGGCTCTCTTTGCTCAGTATGCCCAGCAACTGGAGAGCCTGGCCCAAGAGTTAGAAAGGACCACTGACCAACCGACGCTGGAGACCGCTCGGGTGGCGCGAAATGACTGGACAAGCATGGATACCTCGGTGCTGCTCGGACTGGCGCCGAAATCTGACCCCGAAAATTCAAGCTCTGACCCGGAAACACAATCGATCAGAAGCGCTGCCGCGGTTGCAACCGATATCGCCGGCACCTGCTCGGCCTGCCACACGGTGTTTCGCAAGTGACCTGGCCAAAAATCGATCTCAAATGGCCCGTTGTAACCGCGGTGCTCTTGGGCGGCTTTGGCCTGGGCTTGGTGACCTGGATGCTCATGCCTAGCTCCACTCCCGATTTGTCGCAGCAAATTACCGGTGACGCCAAGCGCGGTGCGTATCTTGCCCGCCTATCGGGCTGTGTCACCTGCCACACGATCGAAGACGGCGACCCATGGGCTGGGGGAGTTTCATTGGCCTCTGATTTCGGCACCTTCGTATCCCCAAACATTACCCCTGATCCAGAATTTGGCATCGGCGACTGGAGCTTCCAAGACTTCGTTCGGGCCGTAAGGCACGGGGTTGCGCCCGATGGATCTCCATATTACCCGGCATTCCCGTTCGAATTTTATGCCACTCTTACCGATCGCGATATGGCCGACATGTGGGCCGCTGTCCAAGAGGTTCCTCCATCCAACTTCGTGCCTGAAGAGAACGAGGTCCCACTGCCATTCAGCATTCGCCAGGGCGTGAAGCTCTGGCGCACCTTTTTCTACGAGCCTGTGGACTATGTCGTCGACGAGACCAAATCGACATCGTGGAACCGTGGACGGTTTATGGTGGAGGGACCGGCCCATTGCGCTGCCTGTCACACACCGAGAAACTTTGCTGGCGGCTTGGATACTGACGCTCAGTTCGCTGGTGCTTCAGGCGGCACTGCGGGTTGGACCGCACCCCCGATCACCACCAAGGCGCTTGCCGAGGGGGGCTGGACCGAGGAAAGCCTGATTGCGGCGCTGCGCACCGGGCTCACCCCGACTGGCGATGCTTTTGGAGGTGCGATGGCTGAAGTCGTTCACCTCTCCACCAGCTATTTGTTGGATCAGCATATTGAGGACATGGCTGAATTTTTGATGGATCAGTGAGGGTCGGTGTTGGTTTTAGTGGCTACGGCCCAGCCGGGTTCGCATCTACCGGCAATCTTATGACGTCGTCGCCGATACTGACCTGCACCTCCCACTGCCCGGCCATCGGTAGCATCGCACTGGCTTGAAAGGCTCCGGGACCTGCTGACAAGACGTCGGCATCTACAGTCATCTGATGTCCAGGCATCTCAATTTTTACCCGTGGATCGATGATATCGGCTCGATCCACGGGCGACCTGATGAATACGGTGAGGGTTCTATCGTCCGCCAAGCTGGCACTGACATTGACCGTGATGCCCGACGTATCGACGGTGTCCTCACCGGTCGCACGCTGAGCGGGATTGGAAACGAGTGGAATGCTCGCAAGGATCAGGACAAGGCCAAAAAACAAGGTCCCGACTGTCCAGATCATCACCAACGAGATTCCGCTCGCTTTCCGGCGTCGGCTCTTTCCTTTCGCTTTCACGGTTCCTTCTCCGAGGCTGGCGCTTTGCGGCGAAGGGCTGGCTTCTCAACGAATTTCCAAGAGAGATACGCCAGGCTTCCGGAAATGGTGCTGGACAGCAAGAAAAGCACAGCAACCTGCGGCCCAAACCAGATGGGCTCCCGCGTCAGGACCTGTTGGATTGGCCATGCCATGAGGTAGATGCCGTAGGAAAGATCGTGCCGCCGCGCGAACTCGGCGATCCGACCCCAGTTCTTGGCGCCCACGTAGAGCGCTGCATACCCTATCCCAATGATCCAGGTCACCTCGCCAAACCGGGTTCCCGTGCCGGCCACCGCCAAGGCAAGCGCCGCCATTGCCCAACCAAACCGCAGGGGAATTACTTCGCCGAATCGTCGCGCCACCGCCCCGGTGAGAAAGGCAAATCCAAAGCGGAAGAGGCTCTCGACTGGCGTTTCACCGGTGGGATCGACGCCAACGTCGGCCAGAAGGGCAAAGCCGAACGCCGCCCACGCAGCAAACGCAATGGATGGATGGCGCAGAAGTCCCAAAGCCGCAGCAATCCCGAAGACAATGTAACTCAGGATTTCGTATTTTATGGTCCAGAGCGGTACGTTTACATCGCCGGGATATCGGCCGTGCTCGAACATGGACGGCAGGACGGCCCCCTCGAAGTTCCATGCGACGTTGAGAGGGTAGAGCCAGGTCTGTGGGCTGGAATAATACTCCCAAAGGCGGGCACCTGTTCCGAAAGGACCTATAATGAGGGAAATGAGTGCAGCGCTGACGATCAGCGCCGGGTAGATCCGCAAGAATCGATTCCGGACAAACTGCCCGAGTCCTCGCTGCAACACGCTGTGGGTGAGCATCGCGCCCGATATGACAAAGAACACGTTTACTGCTGTTGCCCCCAGATCGTAAGCGGCCCAGCTCAAGGGATCGTAACTCGGTGAGTTCAAGCCCAGAAGTAGCGAATGGGAGAGCACCACACTCAACGCAGCGATCAAGCGCACGGCATTGTAACTGTTGTCGGGGTTTCCGAAGGCGGTCGAAAGCATCATGGGCGTGCCCGCGCCAGAAGCTGACGCCGGCCCATTGACGGGTCGGTTCATTGGTCATACCGGAATCTGATGTTGGATTACATCTCGTCACCGCTGAAACCGATGTTCGGCGGGTCAGAAAACAGAGTTATGCGCTCTGTTCCGGTCTCGGGGGCTGATCAATTGGTGCAGGACGATCTGATATCTGAGTCCTGACATGAGAATGTTTCCACGACCGCAACCAGTCGGGTAGACTCGCCCAGCGGGCGTTCACGATTATGGGCGTTTCATGGACGTGGTCGGTGTTGTCGTGCTGGCCAGCACCAAGTGTGCCGGCCTCATCGATCTGGGGATCTCCAGCCCAGTCCATTCCCGACAAGAGAGTTTCCGCAGTGGGGCCATGCAGCGGGGCGTGGGTCGCCTGTAGAGGCAGCGCAACAACGATTACCCACGCCACAACGATCAGGCGCAAGAACGTTTTCCACGAAGAGGCGTTCGCCGTTGGACCGGTCACTGCCGCAATTTGCCCCAATACGATGACTACCTTGTCACCATAGGGAACCGAATCGATCAGGTCCCCCCAAAGACGTTCCCCTTCTGAAGCGCCGACCATGGAAGATTTCTCATCAGACTGATGCCCGAATTTGCGAAATTGATTCTTCTTCCGTTATTGGTCGTGTTCAGCCTTCTGGCTGCGCCGAGCGCCATGAGTTCGCCTCCGCAAGATGGGCAGCAGACGGCTGCGCACCACAACGACGTGGAGCACGATTTAAGTGGCCACGAGGAGTGTGCAGCGATTGCCTGCTGCCTGATGCCTGCCAACACAGCTCGCCCGATACTTTTGGAACGAACGGCTGTTCTGGTTGATGCCTATCCTGTCCTGCACAGAAGCGGCGAAGATCCCAAGGTTCCTGCCCCTCCTCCAAAGCCACTGGTTTGAACCGCGATAAGGATCAATTTCAAACCGGAGAATACCTATGAAGACGTTCAAAACCCCCGGCCTCGCCATCCTCTTTGCCAGCACTGCGTCCATTGCGATGGCGCAGGGCATGGATCATTCCAACATGGATGGCATGTCCATGGACGGAATGAGCATGGATGCCGATGCCAATGAAAGCTCGGATTTGCCCGAAATCTGTCTCGAGAACGCCGACCACATGGCCGGCATGTCGATGGACATGGGTGCAATGATGGAAGGGATGAGCGAGGGCCACCAGGCCATGA
>PBNW01000018.1 GCA_002723255.1 Pelagibacterium sp.
TCGACGCGCAGGAAGGAATGTGCAATCTCTCCGGGCTACCACTCCAATGGATTGGCGGCGACGATCCCCAGATGTGCTGCTCGCTCGATCGCATCGACAGCGCCGGACACTACGAGGTGGGCAATCTCCAAGTGGTCTGCCAGTTCATCAACTTCTGGAAGGGCGATAGCGACAACGCCGAGTTCCAAAGGCTGTTGATGCTGGTACGCGGAGTTGAATAGGCACGAGCAGCCTATGCTGCAGGATAGTCGGCTGTCATGACCTTGCCATAACTTCTTGCACGTCCGGATGAGGCCGTGTGCTGATTGGCAGAGCCCACGCCATTTCCTTCGTTTGCCCTCCTAACCGGCCGTGGTGGCTTGGAGCCAGCAGACGCTAAGATACAGGATGCCGGACTGTCAGCCCCGACCCCATTCGAATCAGTGTCACGATCTTGAGGCAAGGCAGCTTTTGGGAGTCCGCCGAGGGACTCTAGATGACCAAGACGAGGGCGCAGAGCCGCCTTTGCGTTGCAGGGTGATGGCACTTACTTAGCCGTGTACCGCAGCAAAAATGGGACGTGTCACAGATATTTCACCAAAAGTCTATCCGAGCATGTCGATCAGACCATTGAAAATATTGGCGCACCCGACACGATTCGAACGTGTGACCTCTGCCTTCGGAGGGCAGCGCTCTATCCAGCTGAGCTACGGGTGCCCGGGGCGCTGGGCGCCCAAACGGTTCGGCGGGAACCTACTGTAAGCGCGAGCGGGGTGCAACAGGGATTTGACCCGGTGCGACCAGGGAATGGTTCTCGGGGCCCATGGCCTGCAGCGGACCTTGCGGGGTGGCAAACACCGTGCATAGATGCGACTAAAGTCTATCGAGTTGGGAGGCTCGCCTTGGGGGGAAATCGGGATATAAATGGCTTGGCGTGGCTGCGGCTTCTGGCGGTGACCCTCACTGTTGCCATTGGCGCAGCTCACCCGGCACAGGCCCAGCGGCCCGATGCGCAGGATATGCTGGTGGGCTGGAATCGGCTGATTCTTGAACTTGTTCGGCACACGCCCACTTATTCTCCGCCCGTGGCCAGCCGCGCATTTGCCTATCTGGGGGTTACCGCTTATGAGACGGTGGCAAGCGGGGACGACCGGTTCCTAACGCTCGCCGGCCAGCTCAATGCGCTTGAGCCCCTGCCCACACGGGAACCCGACGCCGCCTACGATGAAGCGATCCTGCTGCATGCGGCGATGAGCTTTGGCGCCAATGCGTTTTTCGGCAATACCGGTCCCACTGGCCAGCGCGCCATGAATACCATGGACACCCGCACGGCAGCGATGCTGGCCGAGGGGATCGATCAGGAAATCGTTGCCCGCAGCACGACGCTGGGCACCGCAATCGGACAGCATATCCTGGATTGGTCACTCGATGATGGCGGGGCGGTCGTTGAAAATCTGGGTTTCCCCTATGATTTCGAGACCGTGGAAGACCCCGCTCTCTGGGTCCCCACCAATCGGGTAGCGGTGCAGCAGGCGCCGCTGTTGCCCGGCTGGGGACACAACCGCCCCTTTGCCATGCCCGCAGGCAACAGTTGTGCTCTGCCGCCACCACCCGCCTTCAGCCAAGAGCCGGGCTCGGCGTTTTACGAGGAGGCCATGGAGGTCCACGACGCGGTGGTCAACCTGACTGACGAGCAGGAGGCCATCGCCCGGTTCTGGTCGGACGATCCGATGCTGTCGCCTACGCCGCCGGGCCATTGGATCTTCCTCACGCTCGATGCGCTCGAAGGCAAGGATGCCGATCTCGCCGAAACCGTCGATGTTCTGGCCCGGCTCGGTATCGTGCTGGCTGATTCATTTATCGGGTGTTGGGACGCAAAATATCAGTACAACCTCGTGCGCCCGGTGACCTATCTCAACCGACTGGTCGATCCGAATTGGCAGCCCATCCTGATCACCCCACCCTTTCCCGAATATCCTTCGGGTCATTCCACCCAATCGGGCGCTGCCGCGGGCATGCTGCAAGCTCATTTCGGCGAAAAGTTCGCTTTTTCCGACCGGACCCATAAAGATGACGGGCTGGCTGTCCGGCACTATTTAAGTTTCTGGGAGGCAGCCGAAGAAGCGGCGATCTCGCGGCTCTATGGCGGTATTCACTTCCGCTCAGCCATAGAACAGGGGCTCGAACAGGGCTTGTGCATCGCCGGATTCACCAACGCGCTGGTAACGCGGGGCTCGTCATGATGCGATTTGCGATCGGGGTAATCCTTCTTGCGGCACCCGCGTTGGGTCAGGAGTCAACCATTCCACGTTTTGTCGAGGTCACCGACAGCGCCGAGATCGACAGCGTCTTTTCGGGCGAGTGGGAGTATATGGTGGGCGGGGGTGTAGCCGTCTTTGATTGTGACGCCAACAGCTTGCCCGATATGGTGTTGGCCGGTGGCTCCGCTATGGCAAAATTATACCGCAACACCGGCGAAGTTGGCGGCGCGCTCAGCTTTGCAGAAGCGGCAAGCGGGTTGGAGATGGACGCCGTAACCGGCGCCTATCCCCTCGATATCAACAGCGACGGCATTATGGATGTGGTACTGCTGAGGGTGGGTGAAAACCAGCTCATGCGCGGGCTGGGCGATTGCCGGTTCGAAAGCGCCAACACCGATTGGGGGTTTGATGGTGGGGACGGCTGGTCCACGGCCTTTGCCGCCACCTGGGAGGCCGGGCAAAGCTGGCCGACAATCGCCATCGGCAATTATGTCGATCGATATGAAACGATGATGCCCTGGGGATCGTGCACCGACAACTGGCTGCACCGTCCGGACATCACTGACGATCGTTTCGGCGGGCCGATCCCGCTGACACCGAGCTATTGCGCGCTTTCGATGCTGTTTACCGACTGGAACCGGTCGGGCACGCCATCGCTGCGCGTTTCCAATGACAGGGAGTATTACAAGGGCGGGCAGGAACAGCTCTGGCGCATCCATGCCGGCTTGGCGCCTGAACTTTACGGCCCCGACGACGGCTGGCAGCGGTTGCGCATCTGGGGCATGGGCATTGCCGGCCACGATCTCAATTCAGATGGCTATCCAGAATATTTCCTCACCTCGATGGCCGACAACAAGCTTCAGGTGCTGTCCGAAATTCCTGACGCGGGCGCCCCGCTTCCGGTCTATTCCGACCTTGCCTATGCGCGCGGCGTCACCGCGCACCGCCCCTATACTGGCGGAGAGATCAAGCCCTCGACGGCATGGCATGCCCAATTCGAGGACATCAACAATGACGGGCTGACCGATCTGTTCGTCGCCAAGGGCAATGTGTGGGAGATGCCCGATTTCGCGCTGCTCGATCCCAATAATCTACTGCTCCAGCAGCCGGACGGCACGTTCTTCGAAGCGGGAGAAGAGGCGGGGGTTGCCAGTCTTCTGACCGCGCGCGGCGCAGCACTGGCCGATTTCAATCTCGACGGTCGGCTCGATCTCGTCGTCGTCAATCGGCACGCCAACGCCCAGCTTTGGCAAAATGTCAGCGACAATTTGGGCAACTGGCTGGCAATAGCCCCCCACCAGTCTGGCGCCAATCGCGATGCCATCGGCGGTTGGATCGAGGTGCGGACGGGCGATGGTGTTCAGCGCCGCGAGATCACATCGGGCGGCGGGCATGTGAGCGGGGTCGCGGGATTTGCTCATTTCGGGCTGGGCGATGCGCAAAGGGCGGATATCCGTATGCTCTGGCCTGACGGCACCGAAGGTGAATGGCAGGCCGTACAAGCGGGAGTCTTTTACAGTCTCGAACGCGATGCGCCATTGGCGCGCCGGCATCCGGACGCGAACTGAAAAACCATAAGCCAAAATGTCGGCTGACCTAGAGATAGCTCGTCCTTGGGGCAGGACGCGGGACATGATCCCGCGCGGCGCGCTCAAAGGAGAGATGAAATGAGAAAGCTCAGTGTTGCTGCCTTTGTCAGTCTTGACGGGGTTGTGCAGGGCCCTGGCGGCCCGCAGGAAGATACCGATAACGGCTTTACGCTCGGCGGATGGACGGTGCCCTATTTCGACGAAGCCGTCGGCAAGGCCATGGAGGCCATTCTTTCCGATCCGTACGATCTGTTGCTGGGTCGCCGGACCTATGAGATCTTTGCCAATCACTGGCCAAAGCTCGAGGGGCAAGACGAATTGGCCGACGAGTTCGGCGCCATCAACAAATATGTCGCCACCTGCAACCCCGGCTATGCAACGGACTGGCAAAACAGCCATGTTCTCAAGGGCGATGCCGTTGCGGCGGTGCGCCAGCTCAAAACCGAAGAGGGGCGAAACCTTCTCACGCAAGGTTCGGCGCAATTGATCCAAGCGCTATTCGCCTCAGACGTGGTCGATGAAATTCACACCCTCACCTTCCCGGTGCTGCTGGGAAAGGGCAAGCGGCTGTTCGGTGGCGGCGAGGCGCCCAGTGCGCTGAGGCTGATCGGTTCGGTCACCTCACCGAGCGGGGTTACCATCAACCGCTACGGAGTTGCCGGCGCGGTCCAGACGGGAAGCTTCGCGCTGGAATAGGCATCAAGGGCGCCGATCGTTTCGGCGCCCCCATGCTGTCAGCCCATCGACATGATCTCGAGCAGTTCCACTTCGCCCTCCCACTGCGGCCAGTGGGTCTCGTGCAGTTCGAGAAATTTACGAACCCAGGCGACGGCCTCAGCCTCGCTGTCGAGCTCGTAGATGGCAAAGCCGGCGACCACTTCCTTGGTCTCGGTGAAGGGGCCGTCCACCTTGAGCTTGCCCTTTTTGATCGCGCCCAACCCCATTCTGGCCATGCCGCCATTGTCGATGAGCTTGGGCCCGGCCTCCTGGGCCAAACCCCCGATCGCCATCATCAGTTCGGCGGGCGGCTGGCCGATTTCGGCCGCGTTGGTGGTGGTCACCATGGTGAGATATTTCATCTGTCCGTTCTCCATATTGAGCCGACCCGCCATGCGGGCCGACCAAAGGACGACCGGAGCTTAGGCCACCCGACATTTTTTATTCAGACAGAAAATCTGGATCAATCATCCATCTTGAGCGCCTTGATGAAAGCTTCCTGGGGGATTTCGACCTTGCCGAACTGGCGCATTTTCTTTTTCCCCTCCTTCTGCTTTTCGAGCAGCTTGCGCTTGCGGGTCGCGTCGCCGCCATAGCATTTGGCGGTCACGTCCTTGCGCATGGCGCGCACCGTCTCGCGGGCGATGATGCGCCCACCGATGGCGGCCTGGATGGGAATGACGAACAGGTGCGGGGGGATCAGATCCTTCAATTTTTCGCACATCTGGCGTCCGCGATGCTCGGCCTGGGAACGGTGCACCAGCATCGAGAGCGCATCGACCGGCTCGGCGTTGACCAGAATACTCATCTTGACCAGATCGCCGGCGCGATAATCGTCGAGCTGGTAATCGAAACTCGCATAGCCCTTGGAGATCGATTTGAGCCGATCGTAGAAATCGAACACGACTTCGTTGAGCGGCAGATCATATTCCACCATGGCCCGCTGGCCGACATAACTCAGATTGGTCTGGATGCCGCGCCGGTCCTGGCAGAGCTTCAAAATCGCGCCGAGGTAATCGTCGGGCGTCAGAATCGTCGCCTTGATCCAGGGCTCGCGGATTTCCTCGATCTTGACCACATCGGGCAGGTCGGCCGGATTGTGCAGCAACAGCTCTGTGCCGTCAGTCATCTGCACCTCATAGACCACGGAGGGCGCCGTGGTGATGAGATCGAGATTGAACTCGCGGGTCAGCCGCTCCTGGATGATCTCGAGATGCAAAAGTCCCAGAAAGCCGCAACGGAACCCAAACCCAAGCGCCGCCGAAGTTTCCATCTCGAAGGAAAAGCTCGCATCGTTCAAGCGCAGCTTGCCCATGGCAGCCCGCAGATCTTCGAAATCCGACGCATCGACCGGAAACAGGCCGCAGAACACAACGGGCTGGGCCGGACGGAAACCGGGAAGCGGTTCGGCCGTCGGCTTTCTGTCGTCGGTAATGGTGTCGCCGACATTGGTATCGGCCACTTCCTTGATCGAGGCGGTGAAGAACCCGATTTCGCCTGGCCCCAGTTCGCCCACTTCGACAAGCTTGGGGGTAAACACACCCACCCGGTCGAGTTCATAGGAGGCGCCTGCCTGCATCATGCGGATCTTCTGGCCCTTCCTGATACGTCCGTCGATCACCCGGATCAGCACCACCACGCCCAGATAGAGGTCGTACCAGCTGTCGACAAGCATGGCCTTGAGCGGAGCATTCTCATCGCCTTTCGGCGCTGGCAGACGCTCGACGATTGCGGCTAATACCTTGTCGATCCCCAGCCCGGTCTTGGCGGAAATTTCCACCGCCTCGGAGGCATCGATGCCGATCACGTCCTCGATCTGCTGCTTGACGCGCTCGGGTTCGGCGGCCGGCAGATCGATCTTGTTTAATACCGGCACGATCTCGTGGTTCACCTCGATGGCGTGATAGACATTGGCCAATGTCTGCGCCTCGACGCCCTGGGCGGCATCGACAACAAGGAGCGAGCCTTCGCACGCGGCGAGCGAGCGGTTGACCTCATATGCAAAATCGACATGGCCCGGGGTATCGATCAGGTTGAGCACATAGTGCTCGCCATCGGTGTGCTCATATTCGAGCCGCACGGTCTGGGCCTTGATGGTGATGCCCCGCTCGCGCTCGATATCCATGGAATCGAGAACCTGCTCTTTCATCTCGCGCAGATCGAGCCCGCCAGTGAGCTGGATCAGGCGGTCGGCAAGCGTCGATTTCCCGTGGTCGATGTGGGCCACGATGGAAAAATTGCGGATCCGGGAAAGCGGGGTCTTCTGCGGTGTTTTCATGGGGCCGCTGATAGCAGCAAACGCGGCGTTTCGGGAAGATGGTTTGTGCGCGGTTAACGCGAGTTTTGGCAACATGTCGCGGCTTTGCGCGTTGGAGATGGGTCTGATCGCCTTTCGGAGCCGCAAATGACCCGCATCGCCGTGCTGTTTTCTTTGGTCCTGTTCACAGCAATGCCGACCATCGGCCAGGAAATCCAGGCCGAGCCCCCGCTGCCCCAACCGCGCCCCGAAGAGTTGGGCGGCGACAATGGGGTTGAGGAGGCGCCTCTCGCCGAGCCCGAGACCAAGCAAGTGGATAAGCCCGAGCGGCAAACCGGCGAACTCGAACGCGTCTATCAGGCCGCCTGTCCGGCCCTGCTCACCGGATCGATTATCGGACAAATGGTGTCGCCTCTATCGGAAGGCAGTTGCGGGTTGCAAAGCCCGATCGCGGTGTCAGGTATTGTCGTCAATGGAAGGGAAATCCCGCTTTCGGGCACGCCGGTCACCAATTGCACGATGGCCACCGCGTTGGCCGATTGGGCCGGCGAGGTCGATGCCTATGCCGTCGCGGTGCTCGATACAGAAATTGAAAGCCTCGTCACCGGGCCGGGCTACACCTGCCGCCTGCGCAATGGGGCCGATACGGGGTTCGTATCCGAACACGGCCTGGGCAACGCGATCGACATCACCGCCGTCGATTTGGTCGATGGGAGCACCATTTCGGTGCTTGACGATTGGCGTGCCCTGCCGGCCCAGCCGGAAGCCAAATTCTTAGGCTTTGCCCATTCGGCGGCGTGTGGGCGGTTCACAACGGTCCTCGGCCCCGAAGCCAATTCCGAACACGAGGACCATTTCCACTTCGATCTGGGCTGTCACGGCCAAAGCTGCACAGCCCAGATCTGTGAATAGACCTACTGGGTAAGGCTCATTGCGATCAGCGCACCCTGTTGCATCTGGGGCACCAGAACCATCGACTCGTGGGCAGAAATATCGGCAGCGCCGGCGCCCACAGTGGCGAGTTCGACAGTGTCCCCATCGCGCCAGCCATAGATGGTGCCGGTCGGGTTGTCATTAAAGACGATGATATCGCCGATGGCCGCCACCCCGTCGATAGCGCCGATTTCAGTGGCACCATCCAGCGGGGTTACACCGGTGGCGTTCCCGTCGACGCCATAGAGTCCTCCCGGTGTCCCGAAGGTGAAATTTTCGCCCATATCGGCACCCATCGAGCCGACGATGATCTGCCCGTCATGGGCAAAAAGCCCATTGGGGAAGGTAATCCCGTCATCGGGGCCGAACCAGATCGACGCCTCGCCATCGGCATAGCGCCAGATGGTCTGGCCGAACATGTCGGAAATGTAGACATTGCCATCATCATCGGCGGTGACATCATTGGGAAACGCTGCACCTTGCATGGTGACGGTTTCCACAAGCGTCCCGTCGTCCAACGAGACAATATGGAAGCCCATATTGTCGGCGACAAACAACTGGCCGTCGACGATGGCCATGCCGCGCGGGTCCTGCAGGCCGGTCACCCATTGCTCCTCGACCATCTCGCCATCGGGCGAGACGAGCGAGAGATAACCGTTTTCGCCGGCCTCGGCGCCCATGGCGACCATGTTGCCGATGATGATGCGCTCGTTGGCGGTGTCGTAAATCACCGATTCTGGCATCTGGAACCCTTCCAGGCGCCAGGATTCGGTCAGTTCCATGCCCAGGGCCGGCAGTGCAAGGGTCGATGCGGCGCAAGCCGCCAGAAGGGCGAGCGTCAGATTTTTCATGGGTCTTCTCCTCATCTGGGCGCCATCCACCCGGCGCCCGAGGTCAAACTTTAGCAATCTGACCGCGGCCTGTCATGTGCGACCATGGGGCAATGGGCTTCCTGGCGCGGGTGATAGGCCGGCAGGTCGGCCAGAGTGTGCAAATCGAGATGGTCCAGCGCTTCGAAATCGTGCGGTCGGGTTCCGATCTGGGGATCGGGCTCAGTGAGAAACCGGAAGAGTGCTTTTAACATTTGTCGTGGCCTTGGATAAATTTTCCCTCAGTATCGACCAGCAGAACAGCTGCGACCATCGACATCTTCTGCACCCGCGTTTAGAAAAACTATATGGATGAAGCGACCACCATTCCCTTCAATGCCCTCCATGCCCTCGCTCTTGTGGCGCGGCACGGGGCGCTTGGCCCAGCCGCCGGGGCGCTCGGCGTGACGCCGGGCGCTGTCAGTCAGCAGATTCGCCGCGCGGAGGACCGGTGTGGGCTGGCTCTGTTTGAGCGCACGACCAAAGGGCTGGTGCCCACCCGTGCCCTCTTGGCGGTTCTGGCCGATCTCGAGGCCGGGTTTGTCGCCCTTGGCCGCGCGCAGGCAGGTCTCATGGCGCCCTCACAGGACCGTAACCTTCTGACCGTCACCGTGGGCAATGTTTTTGCTTCGCGCTGGCTCATCTGGCGGTTGGCCGATCTGGGTGCCGTCCATCCCGAGATCGAGCTGAAACTCCTGACCACCGGCGCACTTGTCGATCTCGGACGACCGGACGTCGATTGCGCCATCCGGTTCGGGGCCGGTGACTGGCCGGGCGTTATGGCAGAGCCCATCGGCACCCATGCGGTGTTTCCCGTCTGCGCGCCCGGACTGGCCGAGCGGCTCAAAACGCCGGCTGATCTGGCCAATGTTCCCGTCATCATGGATCAGGCGTCTATGCTTTCATGGCCCGACTGGCTGGCGGCCGTGGGCCAGACGGGTCTGAAACTTTCGGGCCCCGCGATTTCCGATCCTGCCCTGGCTTTCGACGCGGCCATTGCCGGCCAGGGCGTGCTGTTGGCGCTTGGCATCACGGCCGAATATGGACTGGAGCGCGGTCAGGTGGTCGCTCCGTTCCCCACCATTACGCATTCGAAATTCGGCTACTGGTTTGCGACTGCCAGGGGTCGTGAGTTGCCTGCCCGCACACGCAAATTCCGCTCATGGCTGGTGAGCCAGATGGAAGCGTGCGAAACCGCGACGCAAAAGGTGGTTGCCAGCCACGCCCTATAGTTTAGAATAGTTCTAAACTATTTGATCGGGTGTCCTTCAATGCTGACCACCTTCCGCCCCGCTCGGCGCGATTTTTCATCCCTGTCCGAAAGGGAAATCCTTGCGCTGGCCATATCGTCCGAAGAAGAAGATGGGCGCATCTATGCGGCCTATGCCGAGCGGTTGCGCGAGGACTATCCGTCGAGCGCCGCAATTTTCGATGGCATGGCCGCCGAAGAGGACCAGCACCGTCGCCTGCTGATCGACCGCTATGCATCGCGTTTCGGGCCCTCGATTGTGCCGATCCGGCGCGAGCATGTCCGCGGCTTTTATGCCCGCAAGCCGGTTTGGCTGATGGCCGAGCTCGATCTGGACACGGTGCGCAACCAGGCCCGCGACATGGAGCAGG
The DNA here is from genome assembly GCA_002723255.1 of Pelagibacterium sp. GTDB lineage: Bacteria > Pseudomonadota > Alphaproteobacteria > Rhizobiales > Devosiaceae > Pelagibacterium > Pelagibacterium nitratireducens. The sequence goes on from PBNW01000018.1 coordinate 10,226, forward strand.
ACGCGGCGCGGTTTTATGCTGAGGCGATCAAGCAGACCGAGGATGCCGAGACCCGCAAGCTTTTGGGCGATCTCGAACGCGCCGAACGCGGGCACGAACACAAGGCCGAAGCCCTCCATGACGCCCATCTCGATCCTGAAACCCGCGACAGCGAAAAAACCACGGCGCACCGCAATTTCGTTCTGACCTATATCCAGCCCGGACTTGCCGGGCTGATGGACGGTTCGGTCTCCACCCTGGCGCCGATCTTTGCCGCCGCCTTTGCCACGGGCGACACATGGTCGACATTTCTGATCGGTCTTGCCGCATCGGTGGGCGCTGGCATTTCCATGGGCTTTACCGAAGCGGCCAGCGACGATGGGCGTTTGACCGGGCGGGGCTCGCCCATCAAGCGCGGCTTCGCCTCGGGCATCATGACGGCCGTGGGTGGCCTGGGCCACGCCCTGCCCTATCTCATTCTCCATTTCTGGACCGCCACCACCATCGCCATGGCCGTCGTCGTCGTTGAGCTCTGGACCATCGCCTGGATTCAGAAGCGGTTCATGGACACCCCTTTCTGGCGCGCCGTCATGCAGGTGGTGCTCGGCGGCTCCCTGGTCTTTGCCGCAGGTATCATCATCGGCAATGCATAATTGAACCGTCTAACCCCAAAGACCGGGGGCAAAGGCACGCACCCTCCCTTGTTCTAGCGACACTATCGTTTCATAATTGAAACATGGATGTGTCCTGGGATGATCTTCGGCTGTTTCTCGACGTTGCCCGGCTTGGCGGGCTGTCGGCAGCGCGCGCCACGACAGGGTTGAGCGCGGCGACCTTGGGGCGACGGGTCACTGCGCTCGAACGCCAGATCGGCGAAACGCTTTTTGTGCGCGCTCAGAGAGGGTTTACCCTCACCAGCGCCGGCGAAGCGCTGCTCAAGCGCGCCGAGGATGTCGAAGCCGCAATGCGGGCGGTTACCCATTGGCGCGACGGGGCGATCGGCGCGCGGGTGGTGCGGGTGTCGGCAGGAGGCTGGACCACCGATTTTCTGTCCCGGCATATCGAAGAGCTCTGGTCACCCGATGACGGTTTCCGGGTCGAGTTTGTCACCGCCTATGACAAGGTCGATATCGGGCGCCGCGCCGCCGATATCGGAATCCGCAATTCGGCGCCGACCGAGCAGAGCCTTGCCGGCCGCAAGCTGACCCCGGTCGCCTATGCGCTCTATTGCGCGCCACGTCTGGTTGCGGGCGTACGCGATGGATTGTTCGTCGGGGTCTCCGGCCCCGCGGCAGCGACGGGCTCGGCGCGCTGGTTGCAGGCCCATCACGGCGATCGCATCGTGGTCAGCGGCAATGATGCCCACTCGGTGCGTGAACTGGTGGCAGCGGGCACGGGTATCACCGTACTGCCCTGCTTTATCGGCGACGTCGATCCGCGCCTGTCGCGCATCAGAGGCCCCATTCCCGACCTTGCGTCGCATCAATGGTTGATCCTGCATCATGAGGAGCGCCACAGTCCACCCGTCAGGACGCTCGCCAACCGGATCGCACGCCTGATGAGGGGTCATGCAAACCTGTTCGCTGGCGATATCTCATAGCTTGGCGCGCCGTCGCTGGTAGTAGAGCGCTCCCAGAATGGCCGCGATACCCAGCGCTGCAAGAAAAGCCGTGGTTCCGCCATCGGCAAACACCACAGCGTGCATGCGGCGTCCGGGCAGGAGCGTGAACGCTCCGGCAAGAATGAGCGAACCGGAATAAAGAGCTATCATATGGCTTCGATGGGCGCGGACATGGCCGCGCCGGATGGCGAGCACCGCCTGGACCAGACCCAGGAGTGTATAGAGCGAAAGGGCATGGATAAGGCTATAGGGCCCGAACATCCTGATCTCGGCGATCAGAAAGGATGAAAGCGCGACCACTATCATGAACCCGATCCAGATGCGGCCCATCGCCTTGTGAAGTCCTGTTCCCTTACACATCAGCAGAACGATGGTTCCCAGGGCAAGGGCCGCTATGGCGCTAACGGCATGAATCTGGATGGCGAGGGGCGACGCGATAAGGGCTGTTGCATCCATTGGACGGCTCCGGCATGTAGTTTGGGCGTGAGGCGGATGTGCACCGAGTGTCCAATGGGCGTCACAGCCGCAAGTCCGGATACGTGAACCAGGAATTTGTCTTCGTGAACGACAGCCCCATTCATTTCACGCTTCGCCAACTGCACGGCGTTTTTTCCAGTCCGCTGGCGTGGGGGATAATGGTGGGGGTGGGGGTAATCGCCGGGATTACCGGGCCCTTTTCAACATTTGCGCTTCTGGCGCCGACGCGGCGCATCGTCTATTGGCTGCTCATCGTTGTGGGCAGTTATGGAGCGGGCACAATCGGGGCGGCGCTTGCCCGGGCGCTGATCCTGCCCCGTGGCGGCCCGCTTTTGGCGCGCATCGCCGTGCTGGGCATCGGGTCCTCGATTCCCGTTACGGTCGCTGTCGCGATGATCAGCTGGCTGTTCTTTCCCGACCTCAGCTACACCGGACTAAGTCTTTTCGAACTCTATATCTATTGCCTTTTAATCAGCCTGGCGCTGATGGGTGTTATGGAAGGGGTGGTTGAGCCCCAACTCGAAAGGCGCAGGGATCAAACGACACCGGAAGCGGCAAAGATACCGAAAATTCTCGACCGCCTGCCTAATCATATGCGCGGGCCGCTCAGCCACATGTCGATGGCCGATCACTACGTGGAAGTTCATACGGACAAGGGTAAGTCATTGCTCTTAATGCGCCTTTCCGACGCGATCGCCGAAACCGAAGGGATTGACGGCCTTCGGATTCATCGCAGCCATTGGGTCGCCAAGCAGGCAATTTCATCGGTCAGGCGCGTTGACAGCCGCGTGGTCGTCCAGCTTGCGACAGGGGAAATGCTCCCAGTATCGCGCAGCTATCTCGCCGCGATACGCGCCCATGAAAAAGGCGCCGCCCAATGAGCAGCGCCTTTTGAAATCGTTAGGCTGGCAGGCCTAAAGCGTGCGCTGAACCTTTTCGACCCGATAGCATTCGATAACATCGCCGGGGCGCATGTCTTCGTATTTTTCGAATGCCATGCCGCATTCCTGACCGGACTGGACTTCCTTGACCTCCTCCTTGAAACGCTTGAGCGTCGAGAGCTTGCCCTCGTGGATAACCACGTTGTCGCGAATGAGGCGCACGCCGGCACCACGCTCGACCATGCCATCGGTAACCCGGCAGCCGGCGACCTTGCCGACCTTGGAGATGTTGAACACCTCGAGGATCTCGGCATTGCCCAGGAACGTCTCCCGCACTTCAGGCGCCAGCATCCCGCTCATCACGCCCTTAACGTCGTCGATCAGGTCGTAGATGATGTTGTAATAGCGGACTTCGATGCCTTCGCGCTGGGCCAGATCGGCTGCCTGCTTGTTGGCACGCACGTTGAAGCCGATGATCACCGCGCTGGACGCCGTTGCCAGCGTCACGTCGGACTCGGTGATCCCACCCACACCCGAATACAGGATCTGCGCCGACACTTCGTCGGTCGAGAGCTTGTTGAGCGCAGTAACGATCGCTTCGACCGAACCCTGCACGTCGCCCTTGATGAGCAACGGGAATTTGGCGATGCCCGAAGCCTTGAGCTGATTCATCATCTGCTCGAGCGAGGTCGCACCGCCACCGGCGGTCTTTTCACGAATGACGCGCTGGCGGTATTCGGTGATCTCACGAGCGCGAGCTTCGCTTTCGACCACCGCGAAACGGTCGCCCGCGTCGGGAACACCCGAGAAGCCAAGCACTTCGACCGGCGTCGAAGGACCGGCGGATTTCACCTGCTCGCCCTTGTCGTCGATCAGTGCACGAACCTTGGCCCATTCGTTACCGGCCACGACGATGTCGCCAACGCTGAGCGTGCCGCGCTGCACCAGTACGGTGGCAACGGCACCACGGCCCTTGTCGAGCTTGGATTCGATGACCAGACCCTGAGCGGCGCCCTTTTCAGGCGATTTGAGCTCGAGCACCTCGGACTGTAGCAACACCGCTTCCAGCAGGCCGTCGAGATTGGTCTTCTTGAGCGCGGACACTTCCACGTCGAGCACTTCACCGCCCATCGATTCCACGAAAACTTCATGCTGAAGCAGTTCGGTGCGCACGCGGGTGGAATCGGCGCCCTGCTTGTCGATCTTGTTGATCGCCACGATGATCGGGACGCCCGCCGCCTTGGCGTGCTTGATCGATTCAATGGTCTGGGGCATCACGCCATCGTCGGCAGCCACCACCAGAATGGCGATATCTGTAGCCTGCGCACCGCGGGCGCGCATGGCGGTGAACGCCTCGTGGCCCGGCGTGTCCAGGAAGGTGATCTTCTGGCCGTTCTTTTCGACCTGATAGGCGCCGATGTGCTGAGTGATGCCACCGGCTTCGGTCGAGACAACATTGGCTTCACGGATCGCATCGAGCAGCGAGGTCTTGCCGTGGTCGACGTGGCCCATGATGGTCACGACTGGCGGCCGGTTGACCAGATCGCCAGCGTCATCACCACCAACGTCGTCAAACAGACCGCCTTCAACATCGCTTTCAGCAACGCGCTTGACGGTATGACCCATTTCGGTGGCGACCAGTTCGGCAGTGTCGGCATCGATGATGTCGTTGATCTTGAGCATCTGGCCCTGGGCCATCAAGAGCTTGATGACGTCCACGGCACGCTCGGCCATGCGGTTGGCCAGTTCGGCCACGGTGATTGCCTCGGGGATCGTGACTTCACGGGCCAGCTTGGGCTGGGCAACCTTGGTGTTGCGACCCATCTTCTTGTTCTGGCGCCGGCGCATGGCAGCCAGAGACGGTCCGCGCCGATCGCTATCGTCGAGCGCCGAATTGACGTTCAGGCGCCCACGCGAGTTGGAATCGCGGCGAGCAGGGGTTGCGCTGGGACGCGGTGCGGCATTGCGCTTGGCGCGTTCAAGCTCGTCCTTGTCGACAAGCGCTTTTGGACCGGGCGCAGCGCGGCGGCGCACGCGGTCATCCTCGCCTTCACCCGGAGGCGGCGGGGGCGGCATATCGGGCTGAGCTGCGCGCGGACTGGGCTTGGCAACGGGTTTGGGCCGGGCCTGTCCGGCCTTGACCGGCACGATGCCGTCTAGCTCGTCATTGACGGCTTCCTGGGCCTTGGCGGCTTCAACCGCGGCCGCACGGCGCTCGGCCTCTTCGCGCTCGGCCTTGCGGCGGGCATCGATCTCGGCGTGGCGCTGGGCCTCTTCCTCGGCCTTGGCACGATCTTCCTCGGCGCGAGCCGCCGCTTCGCGCAGGGCGCGCTCGCGGGCCTGGTTCTCGTTTTGGGTGAGGCTGGCCGAATTTGCATTCTGTCGCGGGCTCGCCGACTGCGGGCGGCCGCCCGGACGGGAAGGCTGAGGCCTGCCGCCACCTGATGCATTGCCACCCGACTGTTGAGGCGCGCCCGTACCGGGCCCACCCACGCGGCGGGTGCGCTTTTCAACCACGACGGTGCGTGAGGACCGCGACATGCCGGGCCGTGCGCCAAGATTGGGCGCGCCCTTGAGGGTCAGGGTCTTTTTCCCCGAGCCCGAATTGTCGCTGGTCTTATCCTTATCGGTCATATGTTGCCGTCTTCTTCTCTGTCTGTGGCGTTGAAAAGGGCAAGCCGATTTGCCCGTTCAATCACCGAATTTGCTGCCGCGCCGGGAGTCAGCGCAGCGTGTATCACATTTTCGAGCCCCAATGCCAAACCCAATTGGGTCGACGAGAGAGATTCAATATGGACCAACCTGTCAGCGACCTCGCCGCGCCGGGCCCATTGCAGCATCTTGCGGCGTCCGTCGGGGGCTGCATCGCTGGCGGTAATCAGCGCGCCCACCCGTCCCGATTGAAGAACCGAAGCGACTTTGGCGGCGCCCGTCACCAGGATGCCGGCCTTGCGCGCCAACCCCAGAGTGCCTGTCAGGCGTTGTTCTAACCGGGTCCGCACCAGTTCTGCAAGGTCGGGCGGCACGGACACATTTTCCTTGAGGCTCCGCGCAAAAACCTTTTTGCGCACCGCCTCATCCACTGCAGGGGCAGAAAGGGTGATCCAGACGCCGCGGCCAGGGGCCTTGGCATCGACATCGGGCGCCAGAACCCCGTCGGGGGAAACCGCGAAGCGGATGAGCGCGGATGCGGGCTTTTCGGCCCGCGTGAGCGCGCACATCCTCTCTACATCTTTTTCGCGGCCCAATTGCGGCGCCCTTTTGTCCTTGTTCTGCCAAACGCCCCGATGAGGAGCAATGTCGCTATTGTGCGACCTCGCCCTCGGCGGGGACTCCGTCTTCACCTTCAACGAGTTCTGCCTGAGGCAGGTCGTCCTCGGTGATCCAGCCAGCCTTGAGGCGCGCGGCCATGATCATGTCCTCGGCCTCTTCCCTGGACAACGGGAAGGCCGAAAGCGTGCCTTCGAAGCGCTTGGTTTCACCGTCCTTGCGCTCGGTCCAGCCGATCAGATCGTCGGCAATATTGCCGGCGAAATCTTCGACAGTCTTGATTTCATCCTTGCCCAAGGCAACCAGCATTGCTGCCGAAAGACCCGGAATATCGTAAAGTGCGTCCTCGACACCGAGCTTTTTACGCTCCTCATCAAGCTCGCGTTCCTGCGCATCGAGGAATTCGGTGGCACGGTTCTGGATCTCTCCAGCCGTTTCCTCGTCAAAGCCGCCGATCGAGGCGATTTCCGCCAGATCGACATAGGCCAGTTCCTCGATCGAGGAGAAGCCTTCCGATGCGAGCAACTGGGCAACCATCTCGTCCACGTCGAGCGCGTTCATAAAGAGCGCCGTCCGCTCGGTGAATTCCTTCTGGCGGCGTTCGGATTCTTCCTGCTCGGTCAGGATGTCGATGTCCCAGCCGATCAGCTGGCTGGCCAGTCGCACGTTCTGGCCACGGCGACCGATGGCAAGCGAAAGCTGTTCGTCGGGAACCACCACTTCGATGCGCTCTGCCTGTTCGTCGAGCACCACCTTGGCGACATCGGCAGGCTGGAGCGCGGATACGACCAGATCTGCTATATTGTTCGTCCAGGGGATAATATCAATCTTTTCACCCTGCAATTCTCCGACAACCGCCTGAACACGCGAACCGCGCATACCCACACAGGCACCGACCGGATCGATCGAAGAATCCGAGGAGGTCACGGCGATCTTTGCGCGTGAGCCCGGGTCACGGGCGATCGAGCGGATGGTGATGATGCCGTCGTAGATTTCCGGCACTTCCTGGGCGAAGAGCTTGGCCATGAACTGGGGATGGGTGCGCGAGAGGAAAATCTGCGGCCCGCGCTGCTCACGGCGCACGTCATAAATGTAGGCACGGACGCGGTCGCCATAGCGGAACTGTTCACGCGGGATCAGCTCGTCGCGGCGGATAATGGCTTCACCGCGGCCGAGATCGACGATCACATTGCCATATTCGACGCGCTTGACCGAACCGTTGACGATTTCGCCGACACGGTCCGCATATTCTTCGTACATCCTGTCGCGTTCGGCATCACGCACCTTCTGGACGATGACCTGCTTTGCCGACTGGGCAGCGATACGGCCGAATTCGATCGGGGGGAGCGGCTCGGTCACGTAATCGCCGAGTTTGGCGGCGTCGTTTTTGGCAAGCGCTTCCTTGAGGGAAATCTGGCGGCCATATTCTTCGACACGCTCGACGATTTCGAGCAGGCGCCACAGGCGCAATTCGCCGGTGCGGGGATTGATCTCGGCCTTGACCTCGGTTTCGGCACCGTAGCGAGCCTTGGCGGCGCGCTGAATGGCCTCTTCCATAGCTTCGATGACGATCATGCGGTCGATGGACTTTTCGCGCGCCACGGCATCGGCGATCTGCAAAAGCTCCAACCTGTTCGCTGAAACGGCCATTGGATCAATTCTCCTGGGTTCGCTCGTCGGCGTCGCCGCCGTCGGTTTCTTCAATGATGGTCTCGACGTCCTCATCGGCTTCGTCGTAATCGGGATTTTCTGCCTGACGCTTGCGCGCCTCATCGAGCAGCTTGTCGGTCATCAAAAGCTTTGCTTCGGCCAAGAGTGCCAGCGGCAGCACATGAACGGGATCGGTTCCAACCGGTGCGTCGGGCAGGCGGATCGAAAACGTGTCATCGTCAGCGCCGACGATATCGCCGCGGAAGCGCTTGCGGCCCTCGATCATTTCGCCGAGCTCGACCTTGGCTTCGTGTCCGACCCAAGCCTGGAAATCGCGGGCCCGAACCAGCGGCCGATCGACGCCGGGTGAGGATATCTCGAGGTGATATTCGCGGTCGATGGGATCTTCGAGATCCAGTACCGGGTTGAGATCGTGGTGAAGCTTTTCGCAATCGGTGATGGCGAAATGTCCATTTTCGTCCTCGCACATGATCTGCAGCGTGCAGCCATTGTCATTGCTGATGCGCACGCGAACCAGATCATAGCCCAGCGATTGGGCCACCGGCTCGACGATTGCCGCAACACGCGCCTCGAGTGCGGATTCGCGGATGTAGCGTTTTGTATTGGCAGTCATGCTTACCCTGATTGAGGTAATAAAAAAGAGCGGGGCCGGTCGGCACCCACTCTCTCATTTTCCGAGATTGTTAGGCATCATATAGCGCCGCATCGTCACGAACGCAAGAACTCGAAGTAAAAGCTCTTCATGCGTCCCTGCCGGCGGGCCTTCTGCTCGTACCGCGTGGACTGCCAGCCGGGATAGGGCAGATGCCAGGCGCCGGGTTCGGCGATGGGCCATGCAAATCTTTCGGTCTTTAAAATATGGGCCAAGGTCCAGTTGGCGTAATCCTCGATGTCGGTGGCAAACCGAAATGTGCCGCCGGGTTTGAGCACGCGGGCGAACTCGGCAAGCATGTTGAACTGGATCAGGCGTCGCTTGTGATGGCGCGGCTTGGGCCATGGATCGGGATAGAGAACGTAGAGACAATCGATGCAGGCGGCGGGCATCACGCCGAGAAGCTTGATGACGTCGTCAGGGAACAGCGCGATATTATCGATGCCTTCGATGTCGATTGTTTCCAGCAGCTTGCCGATGCCGCCGGTAAACACCTCGCAGCCGATAAAACCGTCTTTGGGATTTTCGCGCGCCATGCGGGCGAGATGCTCGCCGCCGCCATAGCCGATTTCGAGATGAATGCGCCCTGCCTGCGGGAACAGCGTCCCGGGGTCGACAGGCGCGGAAATATCGACAGTCAGCTCGGGAAGCAGCGTTTCGAACAGCGCCTGCTGGCCCTTATGGAGTTTTTTGCCCGAACGGCGTCCGAAAAAGGCGCGCGGTCCTTTGGGGTCCTGCGGGATGGATTTGGACGTCATGGTTTCACTATCGAAAACAAAAGCGCGGCGTGTTGCGCCGCGCTTTACAATCAATGGATCGGGCGAGCAAGGATCAGGTCAGCTCGGCCCGGATCGCTTCGGCCAGATCGGTTCTCTCCCATGAGAACCCGCCATCGGCCTCCGGCTCACGCCCGAAATGGCCATAGGCGGCCGTGCGTTCATAGATTGGCTTATTGAGCCCCAGATGCTCGCGGATACCGCGCGGGGAAAGGTTCATGACCTTTTGCAGCACTGCGCCCAACCGGTCCTCATCAACGGTGCCGGTGCCGTAGGTATCGACAAAGATCGAGAGCGGTTTGGACACGCCAATGGCGTAGGAGAGCTGGATGACGCATTTTTCCGCCAGGCCCGCCGCCACAACATTTTTCGCCAGATAGCGGGCTGCGTATGCTGCCGAGCGGTCGACCTTGGTGGGATCCTTACCCGAGAACGCGCCGCCACCATGAGGCGCCGCGCCGCCATAGGTATCCACGATGATCTTGCGGCCTGTCAGCCCCGCGTCACCATCGGGCCCACCGATGACGAAAGCGCCAGTGGGATTAACGTAGAATTCGTCCTCAGGGGGCATCCAGCCCTTGGGCAGGACGTCTTCGACAAAGGGGCGCACGAGGTCCCGGACGCACTGTTGGGATACATTCTCGATATGCTGGGTCGAAACGACGACGGCGGAAACACCGACCGGCTTGCCGTTCTCGTATTTCAGGGTCACCTGGCTCTTGGCATCGGGGCCGAATTCGGAAACGGCGCCGGAATGGCGGGCCGCCGCCATGTTCTTTAGGATCTTGTGAGCGTAAGTGAGCGGGGCCGGCATCAGCTCGGGCGTCTCGTTGACAGCAAAGCCGAACATGATGCCCTGATCGCCGGCGCCCTCATCCTTGTTGCCCGAGGCATCGACGCCCTGGGCGATGTGGGCGGACTGCTCGTGCACATGGCACGACACATCAAGGGTCCGCCAATTGAACCCCTCCTGCTCGTAGCCGATCCGTTTGACAACGCCGCGCGCGATATCTTCCATACGACCGGCATCTATGGATGCAGGGCCGCGCACCTCACCCGCCAGAACGACGCGATTGGTGGTCGCCAAGGTTTCAAGGGCAACGCGCGAATAGGGATCTTGCGCGAAAAATGCGTCCACTATGGCGTCGGAGACCTGGTCGCAAATCTTGTCGGGATGACCCTCGGAAACCGATTCCGAGGTGAAGAGATAAGAAGAACTGGCCACGTTAAACCTCATTTCAACTGGCGAGGGCGCACGCGGAAGTGCGCGTGTCCAGGCTCAATCCCGGGCACTTTCGAACTTGCTTTTCGCAGGTTGGGACGCAGAAAGCAAGGGCCATATAAAGAAAGCTTTATATGGACAGGGTCAGTCGAGACGCCTGAGGCGGCGGCGCCGGCCCGGCAAGGACAACAGCACCCCCAAAATCAGCATGCCGACCAGTGGCCAATGGCGATATTGGGCAAAAAAAGTCGGAGACAGCGGTTGAGCGGGCGTGCCCTTGATGGCACCCACCATACCTTCTGCCATCATTGCGTCGATGCGCCCCATGGGGTCGACAATGGCCGAAATGCCGGAATTTGCCGCCCGAACCACCGACTTTCCCTCTTCGACCGCCCTGACCCGTGCATGGTGAAAATGCTGGGCCAGCCCCATTGATCCATCGAACCATGCGTCATTGGTGAGGACAAGGATGAAGCCCGCTTCATCGACCGATGCACCAAGACTGCCGGGAAACACGATCTCGTAGCAAATGAGCGGCAGGATGGCGGGCGAGCCAGGCAGGTGAAACAATCTGCGCTCGGCGCCGGCGGCCCAACCCTGCGACCCTTCGGCCAGCTGGGTGATGCCGAACTGACGCAAAAAGTCGCCAAACGGCAAATATTCGCCGAACGGAACGAGATGGGTCTTGTCGTAGGAGGTGACGACCTCGCCCTCCCCGTTGAAGGCCAGCACCGAATTGAATGGCTTGGCGCCAGGCACGATCTCACCATTGGCCCCATAGGGCTGGCGGGGCGCGCCGGTCAGAAGCCAGATGTCGTCGGGCAGGATGCGGGCGATTCGGGCGAGCAGCTCGGGTTCATCGGACAAAAAGAAGGGAATGGCGGCCTCGGGCCAGACCAGATGTGTGACGTCGCCAAGTGCCTGATCGTCAGGATTGGTCTGCATGGTGGACAAATCGAGCAGGCGGCTAACTGTCTCCTCGCGCGCAAAGGTCTGCCATTTGACGTCTTGGGGGATGACCGGCTGGACGATTCGCAGAACGACGTCCTCGAAGGGCTCGGTCTGCGTCTCATTGAGTCGAAAATTGCCCCAGGCGATCTGGCCGGCGAGCAACCCGAACGCGGCGAACAAGGGAAGGATGCGGGCAATCAGCGAACGCTCCGCGGCCGGCCACACCAGCGCCGGGGTGGCTGAAATAAGGACGGCCACAAATGTCAGCCCGTAAACACCGACAAGGCTGGTTGCCTGCATCATTTCGAGGTTGGCGGTCAGCGCGTAACCCAAGAGATCGAAAGGAAAGCCGGTGAAAAGATAGCCGCGCGCCAGTTCGGCCAGGGTCAGCGCCGTAGCAAGGGCAAATATCCGTCCAGGCCCGGCCGACCAGAAGAAATGCGCCAGGGCCGTGCCCAGCCCCCAGAAGACCGCAAGCAGCAGAGCAAGCCCGGCCACGGCAAACGGCATGACGACAAGGAGCCACCCGCCGTCGACAAAGAACGCTGCGCCGATCCAGTGCAGGGCGACGAGGAAATAGCCAAAGCCGAAGGCAAGCCCGATGCGAAATGCAGGACCCACCACCATGGAACGGATCGAGCGCTTGCGTTCCGCACCATCAAGGGCCCAGACCAGCACCGGCATTGTGACAAACAGAGCAACAAGAAAAAAGATCGGAGGTGCCGACAGCCCTGCCAACGCACCTGCGAGGACCAGCATCAGGATGCGCCGCCACCCATGGGCGAGCATTGCAAACTCGGCAAGAGCGGTCATGGCGGTCCTTGCGCATCGAATCACTGGCCAGAACCGTGACCGTACCGCCCAAGGCGGTCAACTCTGTTGCCATTTATCTGGGTGCGCGCACGGTTTTGATAATGCCCCGTACGCCTCGCGAACGTACGGGGCGCTGAGATTGTGGTGCAAACAACCTCTGCCGGAGGATATCCGGCGCAATTGTCTTAGCGCACTATGACGGGTTTGTCATTTAACAAATGCCCGAAAAATGTGCATATCGCAGGAGCAACCATAATCGTTGCGGTCAGTTTTTAATCACCTACCGGCTGCGCAATCGCTTCTAGAATTCCGCAACAACCTGAAGCGCTTGCACGGCCTTGATCGCGGCCGAAGCTCGGTTCTCAACGCCGAGTTTGGTGTAAACCTGTTCGAGATGCTTGTTTACGGTCCGGGGGCTGAGCCCGAGAATATCGCCGATGTCCTTGTTTGACTTGCCGCGGGCAATCCAGAGCAGCACTTCGCTTTCGCGCTGAGTCAATCCAAAAGCCTGGCGCAGGGCATCCTCGGTGCCTTCCGTCCGGGCGCTCGACAGACGGAACAGATATTCTTCGCCGGCAACAAGACCCAGAAACGATAACTGCAAACCGGGCGAACCGGCAGCAGCGACATCAAAGCCCCCGCCGGCATCGGGGGAACCACCGGCGCTCTTCAACCACTCCAGAAAGCGCTCCGACATGGGGCCCTCCTGTTCGGCATCAATGCCCGAGCGCGTCAAGAGGCGGCTGGCCTGCGGCGTCGACCAGAGCAGCGGCCCCTCGGCGGCAAAGGCCACAAGGTGGCGCCCGGCGGCATCAAGCGCAATGTGTGCGCTTTGCGCGCGTCGGGCATTGGCCAGATGGACGCGGATGCGAGCCCTCAATTCATCGACGTTTATGGGCTTTGAGAGATAATCGACCCCACCGCTATCGAGGGCATGGACGATATGCTCGGTCTCGGTCAAACCAGTCATGAAGATGATCGGGATGTGGCCGAGGGCAGGCACAGTTTTGAGCCGGCGACACGTTTCAAAGCCGTCAAGGCCCGGCATGACCGCGTCCATGAGCACCACGTCCGGCGTCACCCGATCGGCAATACCGAGCGCCATTTCTCCTGACCGCGCAACGAGCACGGTCAGGCCGGCATCCTCGAGCGCCGCAGTCAGGAACCCCAGCGACTCCGGGGAGTCATCGACCAGAAGCACGATATCGTTTTCGCGCTCAATCGGGCTCATGGCTCATCCGTTCCAGAAGCTCGGCATAGCCGTCAAAATCGAACACCTCCATATGCCGCCGCAGGGCTTGGACCAGCGGGAGATTTTCGGGGTCGCCGGCCAGTTCGCCAAGCTTGGCATCAATGCCCCGCACATGCCCGATCTGTCCCAGGCCGGCAAGGTCGCGCAGGTGCTCGCTGCCCGGAGAGCGCATTTTTTTGGGCCGGACCTCCGCTGCAGGGCCAGGGTTGGCGTACTCCCAATCGAGCTTGAGGTGGGCGCCGAGTTTGTCGAGCAGCTGATAGAGATCGACAGGTTTGGCCAGTGTGTCGGTGTGGCCGGCATCCCCGCCCGTCGGGCCGGCGCCATCTCCGATATTGGCCGAAAGCAGAACGATTGGCGCACTGACGGCCCTCTGCCTCAAGGCCGCGGCCAGCGCCCACCCGCTCATGCCCGGCATGCGGATATCGAGGAAATAGAGGTCCGGGCGAACCGCGTCGAGACGAGAGAGGCAATCGGGGCCATCGACAGCGGTCAGGACCGTAAAGCCGAGCGGCGTCAGCAATTGGTCCATCACGTCACGATGCTCGGCATTGTCATCGACCACCATGATGGTGCGGCGTTCACCCCTATAGCCCGTCACCCGGCGCCGGTCCGCACCTGCCTTGGCGAGGCGCTCGACGCGGGCAAGCATCAGCCGTGCCTGAAACCGGGTGCCTGAACCGAGCGCGCTGGAGACGGTGATTTCACCGCCGAGGGTTTCGGTCAGCAGCCTGGTGATGGTCAACCCCAGCCCGAGACCAGGGGCAAAGCGGGAGCGCTCGGCCTCGCCGCGCACGAAGGGCTCGAAAATATGCTGCAGATCGTCTTCGGAAATGCCGCTTCCCGTGTCCGCGACGGTAAAGGTCGCGACCTGGGAGCGATATCCGATTTCGAATGTGATCGTGCCTTCGGACGTGAACTTGATGGCATTGGACAAGAGATTGACCAGTATCTGACGCAAGCGCTTTTCGTCGGTTCGCACATACTGGGGCAGCATGGGCGAGCGCACATGGTTGAACGCGAGTCCCTTGGCCTCCGCCTGCGGCCGGAACATCTCCACGAGCTGGTCGAGGAAGTCCTCGATATTGATCTCGTTGGAATAGACCTGGAGCCGCCCCGCCTCGATACGCGAGATGTCGAGCAACCCGTCGATCAATCCCGACAGATGCTCGGCGCTGCGGCGGATGGTTTCGACCGAGCCGCGTCGATTGACGGGAATCTCGCGATCACGCTCGAGGATTTGGGCATAGCCCATAACCGCGTTGAGCGGGGTGCGCAGTTCATGGCTCAATCCAACGACGTAACGGGACTTTGCGTTGTTTGCTGCTTCGGCCTTTTCCTTGGCGCGCTGCAGTTCGGCGTCGGTTTTCGAGTGCGCATCGATTTCCTTGAGCAACAAGGTGTTCTGGCGCGTGCTTTCCTCCTCGGCAACGAGGCGGCTGTCATGGGCAAGCACCAGGAACCAGGTCATGATCCCTGCTGTCACCGAGAAAACGAAAAAGACCACGAGCAGCGTTCCGCCCACGACATCGGCGGTTTCGGGCGCGTATTGGGCGGCCAGTCCATAGATGAGCGCCAGCGCGCCGCCGAGCATCGATACGGCAACCAGCGTCGCGATCGCGTATCGCCCCAGACGGGACTGGAGCTTTTCCACGACCCAGCCGGGCAATATTGTGGCGGCCACGGCCTGAGTCTGGGCACGGAAATGGGCGTGTGGCTTACACATGTCATGGCAGCGCGCATCGAGAGAGCAGCACAGCGAACAGATCGGAGCGGCGTAGGCCGGACACCAGGCCATGTCCTCGGGCTCGAAAGGGTGTTCGCAGATCGAGCAGGTGAGCGTTTTAAGCTTTTGCCATTGGCGGCGAGGCTTGCGGGCCAGATAATATTTGCCCTTGGTGGCCCAGGCGAGAGTGGGGGATGCGACAAAGCACACAACCAGCGCGATGTAGGGAGACAAGGCCGCTGCCATGGTGCCGAAGGCTCCGAAATGGGCGGCCAGTGCAATGGTGGCCGAGAGAAACATCGAGCCGACACCGACGGGATTGACGTCATAGAGGTGGGCACGTTTGAACTCGATCCCCGGCGGGGCCAATCCCAGTGGCTTGTTGATGAACAGATCGGCGGAAATCGAGCACAGCCAGGCCATGGCAACAATCGAAAAGATGCCAAGCGTTTCTTCGAGAAGCCGGTAGATGCCCAACTCCATCAACAGCAGCGCGATGGACACATTGAACATCAGCCAGACGACGCGGCCCGGATGGGAATGGGTGAGCCGGGAAAAGAAATTGGACCAGGCGAGCGAGCCCGCATAGGCGTTCATTACGTTGATCTTGAGCTGGCTTATGACCACGAATACGGCCATGAGCATCAGTGCCAGAAACTCGTTGGGGATCATGTAGCCAAAGGCGATGGCAAACATGTAGCCCGGCTCGGAAGCGTGTTCGGGCGAAACGCCGGCCGAAAGTGCGAGAAAGGCAAGAAAAGAACCCGCCAAGAGCTTGGGTGCGCCAACCACCACCCAGCCCGCGCCGGCAAGAAACACCCCCAGTTTGTGCCGCCATTTGGGCATTTTTTCCGCCGGCAGGAAGCGCAGAAAGTCCACCTGCTCACCGATCTGGGTCATCAGCGCCAGAATGACGGCCGATGCGGCACCGAATTTGGCGACTTCGAAGGGCGCGATTGAGCCCGGTTCGCCCGGCGGCTGGTCCAGTCCGGTAAAGGCGCGCCAGAGATCGAACTTTTCCCAATCCATGAAGGCTATGAAAAAGAACGGCAGTATGTTGAGGACGATCCAGACCGGCTGGGTCAGAATCTGGAAGCGCGAGATCATGGTGATCCCATGGGTGACCAGCGGGATCACAACGATCGCCGAAATGATATGGCCGAGCCACAGCGGAATGCCGAAGGCCAGTTGCAGGGCGCTCGACATGATCGATGCTTCAATGGCAAAGAGAATGAAGGTGAAGCCCGCATAGATCAGCGAGGTGATGGTCGACCCGATGTAGCCAAAGCTGGCCCCGCGGGTCAAAAGATCCACATCGACGCCATGGCGCGCCGCATAGCGGGCAATGGGCACTCCCACAAACAGGATCGCTATGGAGGCGACCGCGATGGCGATCATCGCGTTGGTCGTGCCATAGCTCAGAGTGATGGCGCCACCGATGGCTTCGAGCGCCAGAAACGAAATTGCACCGATTGCCGTCTGGGAAATGCGGTCGTTGGAAAAGCGCCGCGCCGACTTGGCGGTGAAGCGCAGGGCGTAGTCTTCCAGCGTTTCGTTGGCCACCCAGCGGTTGTATTCGCGCCGGATGGGGATGATTCTTTGTCGCGCCATGAATCGTCTAGTTTTTAGCCATTTTATTTGGCTGCACAAAAATTTTCCAACCTCTCCATAGCATGGATTGCATTGGAATCACGCGGCTTTTCATGCCCCGGCGCAAGAGTTGGCTCCTGCAATGGCTTCCTGATTACGTCAATCGACGTATAGGGTCAGCTCAACGAAGTGTCCCAAAGTCCGGCAAGGGCGTCAGTCAATGACGCCTTGGGGAACCAAACTGAGGGACATCACCATGAAGAAATTCAGCGCATCGCGCGCTTTGCTTGCCACGGTTCTGGCCGGTGGCATGAGCCTGCCGATGGCGCCGGCCATTGCGCAGGACGAGGGGCCGATCAAGGTCGGGATTCTGCATTCGCTGTCGGGCACGATGGCGATTTCGGAAACCACGCTCAAAGACGTCATGCTGATGCTCATCGAGCAACAGAATGAGGCCGGTGGCGTGATGGGCCGCCAGCTCGAACCCGTTGTCGTGGATATCGCTTCGGATTGGCCGCTCGCTGCGGAATTGGCGCGCCGGCTGATCGAAGTCGACGAAGTCGACGCGGTCTTTGGCTGCTGGACATCGGTGTGCCGCAAATCGGTGCTTCCGGTATTTGAAGAGCTGAACTCGCTGCTGTTCTATCCGGTCCAGTACGAAGGCGAAGAATCCCAGCGCAATGTGTTTTACACCGGCGCCTCGCCCAACCAGCAAGCGATTCCCGCTGTCGATTATCTGATGAACGAAGAAGGCGTCGAGCGCTGGGTGCTGGCCGGCACAGACTATGTCTATCCCCAGACCACCAACAAAATCCTCGAGCAGTATCTTCTCGATAGCGGTGTGGCTTCGGAAGACATCATGATCAACTATACCCCGTTCGGGCATTCGGACTGGCAGACGATCGTATCCGACATCGTGGCCTTCGGCTCGGAAGGCATGAAGACAGCAGTGGTCTCGACCATCAATGGCGATGCCAATGTGCCGTTCTACCGCGAGCTGGCCAATCAGGGCGTCGCAGCCGAAGACATTCCGGTCGTCGCGTTCTCGGTGGGCGAAGAAGAGCTTTCGGGATTCGACACCGCACCGCTTGTGGGCCACCTTGCCGCCTGGAACTACTTCATGAGCGTTGAAACGCCCGAGAACGAAGAATTCATTGCCTCATGGCAGGACTTCATCGGCTCGGAAGATCGTGTGACCAACGACCCGATGGAGGCCCATTACATCGGCTTCAATCTCTGGGTCGATGCCGTCGAGGCGGCAGGAACCACCGATGCCGACGCGGTGATCGAAGCGATTGTCGGGCTGGAAACGCCGAACCTGACCGGTGGCATGGCCGAGATGCTGCCCAACCACCACATCACCAAGCCGGTGCTGATCGGTGAAATTCAGGATGACGGCCAGTTCTTCGTGGTCTCTGAAACCGACGATCTGGTGCCGGGCGATGCCTGGTCCGACTATCTGCCCGAGTCCGCAATGCTCGAAGCCGATTGGACCGACCCGATCATGTGCGGCAACTACAACACCGAAACCGAAACCTGCGGCGGCGGCTCAGCCGAATAGGCCGAACATTTCGCTTTTGCCGGGGACGGGTCGTCCCGCCCCCGGCTCTGCTGTCAACATTGACCAGAAATCCTTCCGACCGGCTCGATTGTGAAAGGGGATCGCGATCATGCGCAGTCTCAATCGGCTCACCAGATATCTTTCTCTAATGGTTTTTCTCGCGCTCGCCGTTCTTGCGGCTGGTAGCGCGCGGGCCCAAGGCGTTTCCGAAATCTTGCCCACAATGTATGACGCCAGCCTTGGCGAACTCGAAGATGCCGTTGCGGCGCTTGTCGCCAGCGGCGAGGACGCGGCGCTGCCGATCCTGCAAGCACTTGGCGAGGGCGAACTCTACGAATCCGACACCGGCGGCATCTTCATCGAAACAGGGCGCAACGCCTATGCCGATGCCCTGACCGGCGAGGCGGCCGATCTCGATACGACGGGAGAAATGAGCGTCATCCGGATCAACAATTCCCTGCGCCGCGATATTGCGGCCGCCGTGGGCAGCCTGACGCTGATGAGCGACAATCCCGGCGCCAGACTGGCCGCAGCGCGGGAAATGTTTTCCACGGCCGAGCCCGACGCCATTCCGATGCTGGACGAGGCGATTGCCCAGGAAACCGACTCTTCGGTTCTCAGAGTCATGGAGCAGGCACGGGCCGCCGCCATGCTCAACACCGACGCCAGCGAGGAAGAGATCGCTGATGCCGTTGCGGTCATTTCGGCCCGCGGCGATCGGCAGGCCCTGGCCATTCTCAATTCCAGCCTCGCTGGCGCCAGCGATGACCAGCGGCCAGCCATCGAGGCGGGCATGGCCCAGATCAATCAGGCGTTGGCGCTGTGGGGCGTTGGCCAGAACGTCTGGTATGGCATCTCGCTCGGCTCAGTGCTGCTTCTGGCCGCGATCGGACTTGCCATTACGTTCGGGGTGATGGGGGTCATCAATATGGCGCATGGCGAGATGGTCATGCTGGGGGCCTATGTCACCTTCGTCATCCAGGAAATCATTCGTACGACCAGCCCGGGCCTGTTCGACTATTCGCTCGCCATCGCCATACCGATGGCCTTCCTGGTCACGGCGATGATCGGCATCGCCATCGAGCGTGGCGTTATCCGCTGGCTCTATGGCCGACCGCTGGAAACGCTTCTGGCCACATGGGGGCTTTCACTGATCATCCAGCAGAGCGTGCGCACGATTTTCGGCGCTACAAACCGCGACGTGGGCAATCCCTCCTGGATGTCGGGGGCGTTCGAGCTGGGGGGGCTGGCAATCACCTGGAACCGCATGTGGATCGTGGTGTTTGCGATCGTTGTGTTTTCCTTGCTGCTGTTGGTCCTCAATCGAACCCCGCTCGGTCTGCAGATGCGGGCGGTGACCCAGAACCGTCGCATGGCATCGGCCATGGGCATTCGAACCCCATGGGTGGATGCCATGACATTCGGGCTCGGCTCGGGGGTTGCGGGGTTGGCCGGGGTCGCGTTGAGCCAGATCGACAACGTCTCGCCCAATCTCGGACAGGGCTACATCATCGACAGTTTCATGGTTGTTGTGTTCGGCGGGGTCGGCAATCTGTGGGGGACACTGGTCGGCGCTCTGACGTTGGGCATCGCCAACAAATTCCTTGAGCCCTATGCCGGAGCGGTGCTGGCCAAGATCCTGATCCTTGTTCTTATCATCCTGTTCATCCAGCGCCGCCCACGGGGCCTGTTCGCGCTCAAGGGAAGGGCGGTGGAGGCATGAGGCTGACCGTGGATACCGCTATTTTTCGCGCTCTTGGCACGATGGCGCGGCCCGTCACAGAACAAAAGGATGGTCGCGACGACACCGGCCGGCTTGCCCAGCGAAGGACCGCGCCATGATAACCGGCAAGATCTTTGAAAAGCTCGGAGCGAAGGCCGTCTGGGTGGTCGCCATATTGCTGGTCGTAGCCATCGCAGTTCCCCTTTCCAACCTGATGCTCCAGACCGGTCATCCCTTGCGGGTACCCAATTATCTCGTGCCCTTGATGGGCAAATACCTGACCTATGCAACGCTCGCGCTGGCGCTCGATCTGGTCTGGGGCTATTGCGGCATTCTTTCTCTCGGACACGGTGCATTCTTTGGGCTGGGCGGCTATGCCATGGGCATGTACCTGATGCGCCAGATCGGCGACCGGGGTGTCTATGGCAATCCTGTGCTGCCCGACTTCATGGTGTTTCTGAACTATTCCGAGTTGCCCTGGTACTGGCAGGGGTTCGATATGTTCTGGTTCGCCCTTGTCATGATGGCGTTCGTGCCGGGACTTTTGGGGTTCGTCTTTGGCTGGTTCGCGTTTCGCAGCCGGGTGACGGGGGTCTATCTTTCGATCATCACCCAGGCACTGACCTACGCGTTGATGCTGGCGTTTTTCCGCAACGACATGGGATTTGGCGGCAACAACGGGCTCACCGACTTCCGCGAAATACTGGGCGCGCCGATCTCGGCGGCCGGCACGCGCGCCAGCCTTTTCGCTGCCTCTGCGATCCTTCTGGCGCTGTGCTTTACCCTGTGCTCGCTGATTGTTCGCTCAAAGCTCGGCAAGGTCATGGTTGCGGTGCGCGATGCGGAAAGCCGGACGCGGTTCATCGGGTACCGGGTGGAAAACGTCAAACTCTTCGCCTTTACCGTCTCGGCGGTGATGGCCGGGCTTGCCGGGGCCCTCTATGTGCCGCAGGTGGGGATCATCAATCCTGGAGAATTTGCACCGGCCAACTCCATCGAAGTGGTGATCTGGACGGCTGTGGGCGGGCGCGGGACGCTTGTCGGACCGATCATCGGCGCGGTGATCGTCAATGCCGCAAAGTCCTACTTCACCGGCACGTTCGCCGATTTGTGGCTGTTTATCCTGGGCGGCATGTTCGTGTTCGTGACGCTGTTCATGCCAAAGGGGATCGTGGGGATCTGCACATCGGTCTGGACGGCACTCAAGCAGCGCCGTGCCTCCGATACTTTCGAAAAAGGCGCCGGGCCCGCACCGGGACCGGTATTGGACGATGCACCTGTCGAAAGCCATGAACACGACCAGACGCCCCACGGCGCAAGACCCTCTCCGGCGGAGTAAGCAAATGGTTGATACACTGCGCGAAGGATCGCTCCTTTATCTCGACGGCGTCACCGTTTCCTTTGACGGGTTCAAGGCGCTCAACTCGCTCTCGCTGCTCGTCAAGCGCGACGATTTGCAGGCCATTATCGGCCCCAATGGTGCGGGCAAGACGACGATGATGGACATAATTACCGGCAAGACGCGCCCCGATACCGGGGAAGTGTTTTTCGAGGGATCGGTTGACCTAACCAAAAAGGATGAAACCGAAATCGCCAATCTGGGGATCGGACGCAAATTTCAGAAGCCGACGGTGTTTGAGAGCCATACGGTCTGGGACAATATCGAACTGGCACTCAAAAAGCCGCGCGGGGTGTTTTCGTCCTGGCTCTACACTCGCGATGCGACGGACACGAACCATATAGCGGAGATACTGGACACTGTGCGGCTCACTCACCGGAAGGATGAATACGCTGCCAACCTTTCTCACGGTCAAAAACAATGGCTTGAGATCGGCATGCTGCTCGCCCAGGATCCCAAGCTGCTGCTGGTCGATGAGCCGGTGGCCGGCATGACCGACTCGGAAACCGAGGAAACCTCGAAATTGCTGAAGTCGATTTCCAAACATCACTCTGTGGTGGTGGTGGAACACGACATGAGCTTTGTGCGCGATCTCGACTGCAGGGTGACGTGTCTTGCCGAAGGCTCCGTGCTTGCGCAGGGTTCGCTCGAACATGTCTCGGCCGATCCGCTGGTCATCGAACGCTACCTGGGACGCTGAAATGACGACACTGACCGTTACCGATGTCGATCTGCATTATGGCGCCGCGCAGGCGCTCAAGACAGTTTCGATCACCGCCCAGCCCAACAAGATCACCTCTGTCCTGGGGCGCAACGGGGTGGGAAAATCCTCGCTGTTGCGCGCGATCACGGGAACACACCCGATTACTGGCGGCACGATCCGGTTCGAAGAATTCGAACTCAAGAAAATTCCGCCCTATACGCGGGCCCGAATGGGCATCGGCTATGTACCGCAGGGGCGCGAGATCTTTCCGCTGCTTACCGTCAAGGAAAACCTGCTTACAGGCTACGCGCCGCTCAAGCCCAAGGATCGTTCGATTCCCGACACGATCTTTGAGCTCTTTCCCGTGCTCAAAACCATGCTGAGCCGAAGGGGGGGCGACCTTTCGGGCGGGCAGCAGCAGCAATTGGCCATAGGGCGGGCGCTGGTGACCCGCCCCAGCCTTCTGGTCCTCGATGAGCCCACCGAAGGGATACAGCCCTCGATCATCAAGGATATCGGGCGGGCATTGCAGTTTTTGCGCGATGAGATGGGCATGACCATCCTTTTGGTCGAACAGTATCTCGATTTCTGCCGCGAATTGAGTGACCATATCTATGTCATGGATCGAGGAGAGATCATGCACGAGGGCCCCGCCTCCGATCTCGACGATCCCAACGTCAAACGGCATTTGATGGTCTGATGCTCGAAAGTCCGGTTTTCCAGGGTGGTACGCCCCGGTTGCAACGCGCCGAAGGCGAGGGCCGCGTCACGATCAAGGCGCGCGACGGCTTGTCGGTACTCGATACGCTTTATCAGTACGGCTGCGGCAAGATCCGAATACCCAAGGCCTACGGCAACTGGCTTGAAGCCGTGCTGATCAATACATCCGGGGGCTTGACCGGCGGCGACAGGATGGCCTGGTCGGCGACGGCTGCCGCAAACACCCATCTGGCCATCACCACGCAGGCGTGCGAGCGCATCTATCGTTCGACCGGCGGAGCGGCGCGCGTTACCACCACGCTGTCTGTTGAGCCGGGAGCCCGGCTCGACTGGCTGCCGCAGGAAACGATTGTGTTCGACGGCTCGGAGCTGGAGCGGACAATTGACGTCGATATGGCAAGAGATGCGACATTCCTCGGGCTTGAAGTGGTCATTCTCGGTCGCGAGGCACATGGGGAAGATGCCGTTTCGGCAATGATTTCGGATCGTTGGCGCGTGCGGCGTGATGGCGAACTCATCCACGCCGAGGCTGCCCGGCTCGATGCGCACGATATGCCGGCACGGGCCAACAGCGCTCTTCTGCAGGGCGCACGGGCTTATGGAACGCTGTGCTATATCGCAAAGGATGCAGAGCGGCGGGTTGAACATCTCAAGGCCCTGATCGCCGATCACCCCACTGCCGGGGTATCGCGTATCGGGGAGAAAATCGTGCTGCGCGCGACGGGTCGGTCAGGCTATCATCTGCGCAAAATCATCATGCCGGCAATCGCGGCGCTTTCAGGAGCCGGGGCCGTTCCCAAGCTCTGGTCACTCTAAAAGGGGCGGCAACATGAACCTCACACCGCGGGAAAAAGACAAGCTGCTGGTCTCGATGGCCGCCATGGTGGCGCGGCGACGGCTCGAGCGCGGCGTCAAGCTCAACCATCCTGAGGCGATCGCACTGATTACCGATTTCGTTGTCGAGGGCGCCCGCGACGGTCGTCCGGTCTCTGAACTGATGGAAGCGGGCGCGCATGTCATTTCGCGCGATCAGGTGATGGAGGGCATTGCCGAGATGATCAATGACATCCAGGTCGAAGCAACTTTTCCGGACGGGACCAAACTGGTCACCGTCCATTCTCCCATTCGCTAAGGAGCCCACCTCATGCTCAGACGTCTTTTTACGGCCCTCGTGCTTATTGTTGCCGGCACGGCGCCCGCCTTTGCCCATCTCGATCCTCTTGAACACGGCTCGTTTGCAGCCGGGTTTACCCACCCCCTGTTTGGACTCGATCATATCCTGGCCATGGTCGCCGTGGGCCTATGGGCCGCCTCGGTTGGCGGCAAGGCGTTGTGGGCGGTACCGGCCGCCTTTGTCGGCACAATGGCGGTCGGGTTCGGCGCGGCACTGGTTGGAATGCCGCTCCCGTTCGTCGAGCCGGTCATTCTGGCTTCGGTAATTTTTATCGGCATCATGGTGGCCCTCGCCCTGCCGTTGCCGGCAATTGGCGTCGGCGCCGTTGTTGCCTTCTTTGCACTGTTTCACGGCCACGCGCATGGTGGGGAAATGGGTGAGGCTGGCGCATTCGGTTATGCTGGCGGCTTTCTTGTCGCCACGGCGTTGCTTCACGCGGTTGGCGTTGCGCTGGGCGTCGGTCTTGGCCGGGCTCTGGCGACGACGCGCGGTGCCATCGGTACACGGATCGCAGGCGGTTTGACGGCGCTTGGCGGGCTATGGCTGGTTATCGCAGGTTAAGGACAGCGACATGATCCCAGGCGAAATCATCCCCAAACCCGGCGACATCGAACTCAATGCGGGACGCGAGACCGTGACGCTCGAGGTTGCCAACACCGGAGACCGACCCATCCAGGTGGGTAGCCACTACCATTTTTTTGAAACCAACGCCGGGCTGGCCTTCGAAAGAGAGCGCACACGCGGCATGCGGCTCGATATTGCGGCGGGTACGGCCGTGCGGTTCGAGCCGGGTCAAACCCGTGAGGTGACCCTTGTCGCGCTGGACGGCGACCGCCGGATCTTCGGATTTCGCCAGATGGTCATGGGTTCGCTGGACAGATGATATGACTGCGGCCGGCATTTTCCATTGCGGGCAAAAAAAGAGGCGAGGTGCCTTGGCACCCCGCCCCCTAACATTTTCAAGTCGACGCTTATTGCGCCGCTTCACCTTCGACAGAGGCATCCGCTTCGGCCTCCCCTTCAACGCTCATGTCAGATTCCATGGCATCGTCGGCAAGTCCGGCGTCTTCAGCCGCTTCGGCTTCAGCCGAACTCTGGCTGTCGACAAAGACCGTCAGCGAACCATCGGCCTGGGTCCAGACGGCGAGAACTTCGCTTTCGGTATAGCCTTCGGCTTCGAGAGCAGCCGTGATGTCGGCATTACCCGAGATATTGGACTGCAGAAGGTCGATATCGGCCTCGAAGTCGGCACGCGACTCCGCGAAAGCGTCGGCGGTAAATTCACCGTCCTCGCCGAGCGAGGAGATTTCAACGATTTCGATATCGGTATCCGCAGTCACAGCCGAGAAGTCGGCAGTGCCGGCGCCATGGATCGCATCGTCGAGATCGGCGTAGGTGTAAGCACCAGCCGAAGCATCGGCATCCACGCCAACGCTTGTTTCACCGGCGCCTTCAGCAGGCATGCCGGCGTCCACGCCAACATCAACGCCGGCATCGGCTCCAACATCGGCGTTAGCGTCTTCGCCACCCAGTTCGGTCTGGACGCCACCGTCAAGGGTGACACCAGCGTCAGCGTCCTGGGCCATGGCTGCAAGCGGCATCGACAGAGTCAGAGCCGTGCCAAGAGCAAGAGCAGAGAGCTTATTCATTTTCATTCTCCGTTTGAGTTCGGTTTTACCGCCCCTCTGGAGCCTACAAACGAGCAAACGGGCTGGCGGTTGCATTTTGTTTAGAGGCAATCGGACGCATTCAAATTGGACCACGCCTGACCAAGAGGCTGAACTTTACCTTTGACGAGGAGCAGATAATGGCTGCCAGAATTTCCCGCGCGCTCTACGCCGACATGTATGGCCCAACGACCGGCGACAAGGTGCGGCTGGCCGATACCGAGCTGTTCATCGAGGTGGAAAAGGACTTCACGCTCTATGGCGAGGAAATAAAGTTTGGCGGCGGCAAGGTGATCCGTGACGGCATGGGGCAATCACAGGTTACTCGTGCCGCAGGCGCCGTCGATACGGTGATCACCAACGCGCTGATCGTCGATCACACGGGAATCTACAAGGCCGATATCGGGCTCAAGGACGGTATGATCGCCGCGATCGGCAAGGCGGGCAATCCAGATACCCAACCGGGGGTCAACATCATCGTGGGGCCGGGCACCGAAGCCATTGCCGCAGAAGGCAAGATCGTAACCGCCGGCGGGTTCGACTCCCACATCCATTTTGTCTGTCCCCAGCAGATCGAGGAAGCGTTGACCTCGGGGGTGACAACCATGCTGGGTGGCGGCACCGGCCCTGCGCATGGAACCATGGCCACGACATGCACGCCCGGCGCCTGGCATCTGGGCCGGATGATCCAATCGCTTGATGCATTTCCCATGAACATCGCGCTGGCCGGAAAAGGCAATGCCTCAAAGCCCGAGGCACTGATGGAAATGATCATGGGTGGCGCGGCCGCTCTCAAGCTGCATGAAGACTGGGGGACGACGCCTGCCGCCATCGACAACTGCCTATCGGTGGCCGATGCCTATGACGTGCAGGTGATGATCCACACCGACACGCTCAACGAATCGGGCTTTGTCGAAGACACGATAAACGCCTTCAAGGGACGCACCATCCACGCCTTCCACACCGAGGGCGCCGGCGGCGGACACGCCCCCGACATCATCAAGGTGTGTGGGCTGGAAAACGTCATCCCTTCATCGACCAATCCGACGCGCCCCTATACGCGCAACACGCTGGCCGAGCACCTCGACATGCTCATGGTCTGCCACCATCTCGACCCTTCCATTGCCGAAGACGTGGCCTTTGCAGAAAGCCGCATCCGCAAGGAAACCATCGCCGCCGAGGACATCCTTCACGATATCGGCGCGTTTTCGATCATCGCCTCGGACAGCCAGGCCATGGGCCGGGTGGGCGAAGTGATCATCCGCACCTGGCAGACCGCCGACAAGATGAAGCGCCAGCGCGGCCCCCTGCCCGAGGAGAACGAGGATAACGATAATTTCCGGGTCAAGCGATACATTGCCAAATACACGATCAACCCGGCCATCGCTCACGGCATTTCGACCCATATCGGGTCTATCGAAGTGAGTAAACGCGCCGATCTGGTGGTTTGGAGCCCGGCTTTTTTCGGCGTTAAGCCCGAACTGGTGCTTATGGGCGGAATGATCGCCACCGCGCCGATGGGCGACCCCAACGCCTCGATTCCGACGCCGCAGCCCATGCACTACCGCCCTATGTTCGGCGCATACGGCAAAGCTATCGCAAACACGTCAGTGACTTTTGTTTCAAAGGCGGCGCTCGATAGCGGGCTCAAGGACGATCTGGGCGTCAACAAGTCCATGCTGGCGGTGGACAACACTCGCGGCGGTATCGGCAAATCGGCCATGATCCATAATAGCGCCACGCCTGACGTCACCGTCGATCCGGAAACCTACGAAGTGCGGGCCGATGGGGAATTGCTGACCTGCGAACCCGCCGATGTCTTGCCCATGGCACAGAGGTATTTCCTGTTCTAGGGCGCGTCGGAAGGCATCTGGCCTTCCAACAGGATCGGTCCTATAGAGGGTGGCACTGTCCATCGTCTATGACTTTCTGATGTCCTCTCCCCTTGCCAGCTTCCGCTCCGGCGCCCGCGCGTCAACGCCCATAGCCATCGGTTATGTGCTGGTCGGCATTGCGTTCGGCATCGCCGCGATCAAGGCTGGGTTTTCTGCGCTCGAGGCCATCATGCTCTCGGCGATCGTCTATGCGGGGGCGAGCCAGTTTCTGGTTCTGGCGCTTGTCGGTGCGGGCGCGCCGATCCTGATCACCGCACTTTCGATCATCGCCACCAATCTGCGGCATGTCTTTTACGGTCCGGCCATCCTTGAAGCGGCTCGGGACCGAGCAACCCGGCGTCATGCCTGGGCGTGGAGCTTTTTCCTTTCCGACGGCGCGTTCGGGTCGGCAATTATTGCGCTCAATCGAACAAAGGATCACTTTTCGCCGCGCTTCATGTTCGGCATCGCCGCGGGCCCCTATCTTTCCTGGGTGACCGGGACAGCGATCGGAGCCCTGCTGGGCACATCGCTTGCGGCCTGGCCAGCGGTCGATGCAGCCATGGGCTTTCTGATGCCGGCGCTGTTTCTGGCCATGGTGCTTTCGCTTCTCACCAAAGAGCACATCCCCGTGGTGATCGTTACCGCGTGCGTCACGCTTCCGCTGATTGTCCTGATTTCACCCACCGTCGGAATATTGGGTGGGATGATCTTTGGCGCCTTGTCGAGTCTTGTGATCCGGAGACGGACATGAACACCGAGTTTTTGATCATCACATTGCTGGTCGGGCTGGGGACCTGGATGCTGCGTTTTTTGCCGACGCGGTTCATGCGTGGCACGGGTGATCCCGATGCGCCACTGAGCCGGTTCTTGTCGGCAACCGGACCGGCGGCTATCGCTGCGCTTTATGTCGGCGCGATCCTACCCATGCTCTCGCCCGATCTGCACGCCATTGCACCGCTCGTTGGGGGCTCGGGGGCGGTGATTGCCATCTATTTCTGGTGTCGCGATGTTTCGCTGGCAACGCTTGGTGGAGCCATCGTCTATGGGCTGGTCTTTGCCATAGTGTGACCGGACCGGTCATGGTGCTGCCCGGAATCCGATGTTAGGTTTGATCCGCTAAATCTTAGAGGAGGCCGCCCATGAAGTCCTTTGTATTCGCCGCTTGTCTGGCTCTTGCCGCGTTGCCCGCCAGTGCCGTGGAAACCTCAATGCAGTTCGTTCTCGAATTCGAGGGCAACGCGCAACGCGATGTGATGACCTATCAGTGCGACGGGATCGATGAACCGATGAGTGTGCAATACATCAATGCCCATCCGACCTTTCTTGCCATTGTGCCGATCGAGGGCGAGGACATGATTTTCGTCAACGTCATCTCCGCCTCGGGTGCGCGTTATGTTTCAGGGCAATACGAATGGTGGTCGCGCGGCAATGAGGCAATGTTCACCGACATCATGGAGGGCACCGAGGAGGCCGAGGCCGAACCGGTGACCTGTCACGCGGCTCAGGACATTCCGTGATCTCTGGCGTGTTTCTTGCATCGGATGCCATGACCGAAAAAGGCTTGCAAAGAGGATGGCATGCGCGCGACAGGCGTTGAAACGAAAGGCAAATGGCAAGGGGCTCTTGCCGGGCGCGTTGAGCTGGCGCACGACCAGCGTGCGCTGCGCCGTAAGCTGGTGACACTCGATAACGGGCTCGATGTTCTTGTCGACCTGCCCCAAACCGTGGCGCTGGAAACCGGCGATGCATTGAAGCTCGAGGACGGGCGTTTCGCCGAAATCGTCGCGGCCAAAGAACCGCTCTATGCGATCACCGGCAACAGCACGACCCACCTTTCCCAATTGTGCTGGCATATCGGCAACCGGCACCTGCCCTGCCAGATTGAAGCGAAATCCGGCGTACCCCAACGACTTCTGATCGGACGCGACCACGTCATCAAGGACATGCTGGAAGGGCTGGGGGCAAAAGTCGCGGAGATCAACGCGCCGTTTTCGCCGCTGCGCGGTGCCTATTGGGGCCATGAGAACGGGAACGCGCATCATCACCATGGATGAGCAGACCGCGCTGATCCGGCTGTTTTCCTGGCTCTCACCGGCGTTTCCCATCGGCGGGTTTGCCTATAGCCAGGGCCTTGAAACGGCCGTTGCCGATGGGCGCGTCGGCGATGGCGGTCAACTTTCCGATTGGATCGGCGGTCAGTTGCATCGCGGCAGCCTGCGCACCGATGCCTATTTTCTCGCCATCGCTGCCCGCGCGGTGACCACATGCGACTGGACGGCGCTTGCCGAGGCCAATCAACTGTGTCTCGCCCTGCAAATATCGGCCGAGCGTGACAAGGAAACACGCGAACAGGCGCAATCTTTTCTCGACGCGGCTTCCGCATGGCCAACGTCCACACCAAAAGAGCTCAGCGCCGTTTTCGAGCGACCCATGGCCCTGCCGATCGCCTTTGGCGCAACTGCTGGCCTGCACCGCGTTTCACCGGGAGCGGCAATCGCTGGTTTTGCCAACAGCGCGGTGGCGCAACAGATTTCGGTCGGTGTCCGGCTCATTCCACTGGGGCAAACGGCGGGCCTTGCCGTTCAGGCGGGCCTGGAAGCAAAAATCGCGCAGCTGAGCACAGAGGCGCTCTCGGCCCAATTGACCGACATTTCGGGCTTGTCCTATGGCACCGATATTGCAAGCCAGAAGCATGAAGACCTCAGGGTAAGGATTTTTCGATCATGAGTTCAAGAAACGGCCCGCTCCGTATCGGGATCGGGGGACCGGTGGGATCGGGCAAGACCACGCTCACCGAAAAACTCTGCAAGGCGCTGCGCGAGGATTATTCGGTGGGGGTGGTCACCAACGACATCTACACCAAGGAAGACGCCATGATGCTGGCGCGCCTGCAGGCCCTCCCCGAAGAGCGGATCCTGGGGATCGAAACCGGCGGCTGCCCGCATACGGCGATCCGCGAAGATGCCTCGATCAATCTGCGGGCCATCGCCGAGCTCAATGGGCGCATCCCCGACCTCGATATCGTCTTTATCGAATCGGGCGGCGACAATCTGGCAGCCACATTTTCTCCCGACCTCGCCGACATCACGCTCTATGTCATCTCGGTCTGCCAGGGAGAGGAAATCCCGCGCAAGGGCGGACCGGGCATTACGCGCTCGGACATGCTGGTCATCAACAAGGCCGATCTGGCCCCTTATGTCGAAGTGGATCTGGGCGTGATGGAGGCCGATGCCCTCCGGATGCGCAACGGCCAGCCCCACGTGTTCACCGACCTCAAGCGGGGTAAGGGGGTCGATGAAATCGTTGCGTTTCTTGAGCGTCACGGCGGGCTGGCCCGCACGCAAATTGCGCTTTAGGGGCAGCAGGGCCCCTGACGTCCGGTTGCGAGTCTTCATCTTCCTCACGCAGCGCAAGCAGGCTGATGGGGCCATTTTCGTGCATGACCTTACGGCTGATGCGCCGCAGATCCGCGTCGGCTAGCCCGAGATCGCGCCTCAGATGGGAATCGAGCCGTCTCAGCGCGCCATAGGTCTGGTGGAAAGCGACCCAATCGCGCAGCATCAAGGAGAAAGATCGGAACATGGAGCAGCCTTTCAGGCGCGCGCCGCGCGCCTTTTCCTTCATTTGAAAGATGGATGGCGGAGGGCGAAAGGAATTCGCCGAGTAGGTCGACTGTGCGCCCAGATGCCCCGCGGGCGCTACGGATGTGTTCGCAATGTTCATTTCATTTATGAAACACCGAGTGTCTGGCCACTCCCGCTCAGAAAGAATAAAATGGGAACATGAGCCAAACCGAATCCGGTACCGAACCGCAAATTGTCGACGGGCGTCAGTCACCCACCGCGCTGCGCGTGCAGCGGGGTGTGATGCGCTTTCTACGCTCGGTTCATGACATGACGTGCTTTGCCGAAGTGCCGCTTTCCAACGGACGGCGCGCCGACGTGATCGCTCTTGGTGGAAAGGGCGAAATCTGGATCGTGGAAATCAAATCGAGCCTTATGGACTATAAGGTCGATACCAAATGGCCAAACTACAAGGATTTCTGCGACCGGTTCTTTTTCTGCAAGCCGCCGGAGCTCGATGCGGAAATCTTTCCCGCAGAAGAAGGGCTGATGGTGGCTGATGGCCATTGGGGGGACATCCTGCGCCACGCACAGCACGATCCTCTCCCCGGGGCGCGGCGCAAGGCCATGCTTTTAAAGCTCGCCAGGTTGGGGGCCGACAGGGTCCACGCACTGATGGACCCCGAGACCCACAAGGAAGGCCTATTCTGAGGCGTGCGGCGCAAGCGTTGCGACAGTATTTCCCTCTCCATCGAGGAGCGTGAGCGTCTCATCGTTGATGCTGTAGTTCGATGTCGCGCCCAAAGCGTCAAAGAAGGCGTGTTCCTGATCCATTTCGGGTTCTTCGCAAGCCATCATCGTTGAAAAGATATCTGAAATCGAGAGGTTCCCATCGTCTTGGACGGTGACGGACCCGCCGTAAGTATTGCAACCACCAATGCCGCCCAAAGACGGATCGGTTTCTCCGAAAACGAGCGTCGTTTCCACGCCCTTGGCCGAGGGAGAGGCACCGAGCGTGGTCAACACCCAGCCTGTACCGGCCAGATCGGCGGGGAGGTCCGCACCGGCTTTTTTCCCATCACCGGTTTGAGGCGCAGGCTCGGTGCCACGCGCATTGACCAGCGGCACTGACACCAGTTCGGTCCGGGTCAGCGGCTCGACCGGAATGGTGGTATCATTGATGAACCAGAGTTCGCCATCGACTTCTATCCGCGCCGCGATAGCGTAGGAATGGCCCTCGGCGATAGCATCGGGGTCAAAATCGATGACAAAGCCGATCGGGACCTGGCCGGCGGGGTCAATGACGTCTTCGGCTATTGTTGTGGATGGCGCATCGGCCAGTGACACGTCGATGAGCGACACCGTGGCTACCGCATTTAAAGGCAGCGCCATGCGTTCACGATACGCGATGTCGCCGGTGATGGTCAGCGTATCCGCAAAGGCCGAGCCGGCCATCGTGATCGCTGCGAGCGCCGAAAGGCCGATGGGTTTTGCGACGGATCTCATGGCTAAAGTCTTTCTGATCTTTCGAGCAATAAATGAATGGCCAACCTTGTGGGTTCCGTGCGCTGAACAGAGGCTGAACGGATGCGCGCAGGTGGATTGTTGGGCCAGTCCCCTTGGCAGCGAGCTCTTTCCAGCTAACGCGCCGGACCTGGCGCAGCTCGCAGGGAAACCTGACGCACCGTCTGTCTTTCATCCGGCGTGAAGACCATTTCAGCAATGGCGGTGATATCGGAACCGATACGACTGACAGTCAACCGACCGTAGCAGGCCCACGGCAGAGCCTCATGGGAAAACGGGACTTCGAGCACAAGAACCTTCCCCGATTTCGACATGGCAACAAAGCGTTTTTGCAATGTATCCAGTGCGGGGTTGATATCCGGATCGAACAGCCAGCCAAACGCGCAAGCGGAGCGCCCATGCCGGTCAGGGTCGGGCTGGCGGCGACGATGGCCAGCCGGGCGTCGAAGAGCGCCAATGGCGCGCGGGCGCCCCGGACGTAATGGATCAATCCTGCGAGCAGGGGATCGGCCCGACCATGAATCAAAGCATCAATGACATCGCGATTGCGGGCCCCTGGCCTCTCCCGCCCGCTTTCCCAACGCGAGAGCTGACCCTGGCTTACGCCCAGAGCGCGAGCCAAGGCGTCCTGTTTGATGGAAAACCGGGCGCGATAGCCGCGCAAAGTCGCGCCAACATCGGCGCCTTGACCCATGGTGCACCCCCAGCCAATTCGAATGAACCGCCTTTGTTCGGTGTCATAGGACGATCTTGCGCATGACGTTTTCTTGAGGTGGCCGGTAGGTGAACCTGCTTAGATCCGGTGCCCGGCCATCGGCCGACGGCAATCTCTGCCGTGCCGCAAGGAAAATCATTTGAGTTGAATGCTTTTCCTCTGGCACAAGAAGAAAAACATATCGGGAGGACAAATGCCGTGATCGTTGTGTTCGGCTCCATCAATATCGATCTGATTGGTCACGCACCCACCCTGATGCGGCCAGGCGAAACCGTGCTGGGCACCAGCCTCGAATTTTCGCCCGGCGGGAAAGGTGGCAATCAGGCACTTGCCGCGAGCCGGGCTGGCGCGGAGGTCAAAATGGTCGGGTGCGTCGGAGGTGATGATTTTGCGACACGCGCCCTTGCCCTTCTGAGCGAGGCCGAGATCGATCTGTCAGGAGTGCGTCGGATGGACCGGCACACGGGGACTGCCCTTATCATCGTCGATGACGCGGGGGAGAACATGATTACCGTGTTGCCCGGCGCCAATTCGCGACTGACGGCAGCGACGCTCGAGCACGCCGGCATTGTGGATGGAGACTATCTCCTGCTGCAGTTGGAAACACCGATGGAGGGGGTGCTGGGCGCCGCAGCGCTGGCTCGCGAAAATGGCGCCAAAGTCGTTCTCAATCTTGCGCCGTTCATGGACTTTGATCTGGCACTTCTGGACAATGTCGACGTCCTCGTAGTCAATGAGACCGAATTGGCCGGGGTGCTCAAAATGCTGGACGCTCCCAAGCTTGACGAGACCGAAGCCGTTGTCTGGCTCTCGGAAAAATTTGGTAATACTGTCGTGGCAACGCTCGGTTCGCGCGGCGCCGTTGCGGTGGCTGAAGGGGCGGTCACCACTGTTCCATCGCTCAAGATCAAACCGGTCGATACCGTCGGTGCCGGCGATACGTTCGTAGGCTATCTGGCTGCCGGCCTGGCGGAAGGAACCGAGCTGTCCCCGGCAATGAAGCGGGCTTCGGTTGCGGCCGGCCTGGCGTGCCTGACGCCAGGCGCCCAGCCATCCATTCCCGAACGCCTGGCTGTGGAAAACCGTATCGCAGCGGATGTCGAAGCCGGAGCACGATGACCCGTATCGAAACCCTGGCCATCGACCGTCTCGGCCATCGGGGCGAGGGCGTTGCCACGCTCGATGGTAAACCGGTCTTTGTCGCCCTGACGCTGGAAGGGGAAACTGTCACTGCCCAGATTGACGGCAATCGCGGCCGCCTTGTCGATATCATCGACCCCAGTCCCGCGCGGGGAGAACCCTTCTGCCCCCATTTTGGTGCATGCGGGGGGTGCCAGCTACAGCATCTCGAAGCGGGGGCCTATCGGCAGTTCAAGCGTGGCCTCGTCGTCGATGCCCTGTCACGCGCCGCGGTTCAAGCCGATGTGGCAGACCCGATCGTCGCTCATGGTGCGGGCCGTCGCCGGGCCACGTTACATGCCACGAAATCGGAGGCCGGGTTCATGGCGCTGCGCAGCCATGCGATCCACGATCTCGATATCTGCCCCATTCTCGTGCCCGCCCTGGTCCGCGCGCCGGAAATCGCGCGCGCCATTGCCGCGGTGGCGGGACCATGTGACATCAGCTTTACCGCCAGCGACATGGGACTCGATGTCTCCATCCGCGCCAAGAACGCCAAGCCCAGCGCAAGGCTGTCGGCGATCGCTCAAAAGTTCGACCTTGCCCGGCTCTCCCTCAACGGTGAACCTTTGATCCTTTTGCGTGCGCCCACGATGGCGATGGGCCAATCGAGTGTGGCCCTGCCCGTATCGAGTTTTTTGCAAGCAACGGCGGATGCCGAAGATGTTCTCGCGTCGCTGGTTATCGAGGCGGTCGAGGGCGCCAAGCAGGTCGCAGATCTTTTTTGCGGCATCGGTCCCTTTGCCCTGCGGCTCGCGGCAATAGCCCCGGTGTTTGCCGCCGATTCCGATGCCGCAGCGATCGGCGCGCTCGATACAGCAAAGCGCAAGACCAAAGGGCTCAAACCCATAACTGCAGAACGCCGCGACCTGTTTCGCGAACCGCTCGGCGTTTTCGAACTCAACCGCTTCGACGCTGTCGTACTCGATCCGCCCCGCGCCGGGGCGCAAGCCCAGGTGAAAGAACTGACGCAATCGAAAGTCAAAACCATAGCCTATGTCAGTTGCGACCCTCAGAGCTTTGCCCGGGATGCTGCAATTCTGATCGCTGGTGGTTATCGCATCGGCAAGGTAACGCCGGTCGACCAGTTCGCTTTTTCAACACACACCGAAGTGTTCGCCGCGTTCACTCGAACCTGACGGCGGCAGGCGGCTGCAAGCGATGTCGCATTGTCGCTGTTCCGGCGGCCCAGCAGCGTGGGGCAATCTGGCGGAGCCGCCCGTTCCGTTGGGTTCTCCACAGTCACAAAACCGTCGTCGATCCGTCATGCCAGTTTTATCGCTTGGGCCTAGGTCTGCGCTGGCAACGGCATCGCATTTGGCTTGGTGCCGACAGATCAATCAGGGTTTGGACCTAATCATGCTCAAGACATTGCTCGTCAGCTCCACGGCTGGCATAGCGCTTCTGGCCGGCGCCTCCTCGGCGTTTGCCCAGACCGAAATTTCTTTCTGGCACTCGATGGGTGGCGAACTGGGCGAGCGCGTCGCCGCCATCGCCGAGGATTTCAACGCCTCTCAGGAAGACTACGTCGTAAACGCCTCGTATCGCGGCGAATATGAAGAGACCATGGTCAACGCGATCGCCGCTTTCCGCGCCGGTGAGCAGCCCACCATCGTCCAGATCTACGAAGTCGGCACCGGCACCATGATGGCTGCCGAAGGCGCCGTCTATCCGGTTTACGAGCTGATGGAAGAACACGGCAACGACTTCGACCCGTCCGTGTATCTCCCGGTCGTTACCGGCTATTACACCGACACCAACGGCAACATGCTCTCGATGCCGTTCAACTCTTCGACCCCCATCCTTTACTACAACAAGGACGTGTTCGAAGCAGCCGGTCTTGATCCCGAAGTTGCGCCCTCCACCTGGGCGCAGGCCGAAGAATTCTCGCGCCAGATCATTGAATCGGGCGCTGCAAGCTGCGGCATGGCGATCACTTACACCGCCACGTGGATCGGCTCGGAAAATTTCTCCGCGCTCCACAACCTGCCTTACGGCTCGCTCGAAAACGGCTTTGGTGGCCTTGATACCGAATACACCTTCAACAGCCCCGAACTCGCCCGCTTCTGGGACGATCTGGCCCGTTGGCAGGATGAAGGCATCTTTGTTTATGGCGGCCCGGCCGGTGGTTCGGACAATGCTCCGGCCTTCTATTCGAGCGAGTGCGCCATCTATATGGGTTCGTCCGCCTCGCGCGCCGGCGTTATCGCCAATGCCGATTTCGAAGTTGGCTATGGCATGCTGCCGATCTATGACGACATCGAAGGCGCTCCGCAGAACTCGATCATCGGTGGCGCGACCCTGTGGGTTCTTTCGGGCCATGACGAAGCCGAGTACCAGGCGACAGCCGCCTTCCTCGACTACCTGTCCTCGGCCGAGGTTCAGGCCGAATGGCACCAGGGCACCGGCTATCTGCCGATCACCCAGGCTGCTTTCGAGCTGAGCCAGGAACAGGGCTATTACGACGAAAACCCCGGTGCCGATATCGCCATCGAGCAGATCAACCTCAACGCCCCGACCGAAAACTCCAAGGGCCTGCGCTTTGGCAACATGCCGCAGTTCCGCATGGTCATGGACGAGGAGCTGCAGTCGGTTCTGGCTGGCGAAAAGACCGGCCAGGAAGCTCTGGACTCTGCCGTCGAACGCGGCAACCAGATCCTGCGTGATTTCCAGGCCGCCAACTCCTAAGCGGATCCGAGAAACATCAATGGGACCCCGGCTTATTGGGCCGGGGTCTCGTCCATCAAACCGGTCCGACACAAGAAGACCGGTGGATGAGACGCTACCCAGGGGCGCTC
The DNA here is from genome assembly GCA_002723255.1 of Pelagibacterium sp. Lineage (GTDB taxonomy): Bacteria > Pseudomonadota > Alphaproteobacteria > Rhizobiales > Devosiaceae > Pelagibacterium > Pelagibacterium nitratireducens. Next base: position 47,710 of record PBNW01000018.1, read on the forward strand.
AATGCAGACCAAACGGTCGATCTTCACCAATCGCTGGCTTCCCTACGCGCTTTTGGCGCCGCAGCTGGTGATCACTGCAATCTTTTTTCTTTGGCCAGCCAGCCAGGCCGTCAAATCGAGCTTCGAGCGCGAAGATCCGTTCGGCTTTAGGACCACATTCGTCTGGTTCGAAAATTACACCCGCATCCTTTCTGATCCGAGCTATCTCAATGCGCTTGGCCGAACTGCGGTGTTTGCCGTTTCGGTCACTGTGCTTTCGATGGGGTTTGCGCTGCTCCTGGCCGTCTGCGTCGACAGGATCCTGCGCACCGCGAAAGTCTATACCACCCTTCTGGTCTGGCCCTATGCGGTAGCGCCGGTTGTGGCAGGCGTGCTCTGGTGGTTCCTGTTCAACCCCACGATCGGGCTTTTGCCCTATGTGCTCGAGTGGTTTGGCATCGACTGGAACCATCGCGTCGACGGCACACAAGCGATGACGCTGATCACCATCGCCGCCGCGTGGAAGCAGATTTCCTATAATTTCCTGTTTTTTGTCGCCGGACTGCAATCAATCCCCGCCTCGCTGTCCGAAGCCGCTTCAATCGATGGCGCCGGACCGTTCAAACGGTTCTGGACCATCGTTTTTCCGCTGCTCTCTCCGACGACGTTTTTCCTTCTGATCATCAACATCAATTACGTGATGTTCGAGACCTTCGGGGTGATCGACGCCACGACCGGAGGTGGACCGGGCCAGTCAACGATGACGCTGGTCTACAAGGTCTATACTGACGGCGTGGCAGGGCTCAACATCGGCTCTTCATCGGCCCAATCGGTTCTTTTGATGGGCATTGTGATCATCCTCACCTTCATCCAGTTCCGCTACGTGGAACGTCGGGTCAATTACTAGGAAGGCCTCAGACATGGTTGAAAACAGGCCCTGGCTCGATTTCCTCACCCATCTGATCCTGATCGTCGGCGTTCTGATCGTCGCCTTTCCGGTCTATGTCGCGTTCATCGCTTCCACCCACGAACCTTCGGCTTTCGTGCGCGGCGTGATGCCGCTTCTGCCGGGCGACAACATGGGCGCCACCTATTCGCAGATGCTGGGTTCGGGTCTCGAGGTTGCGGGTACGCCGCCAGTGTGGCTGATGCTGGGCAATTCGTTCTGGATGGCCATGATCATTGCCGTGGGCAAGATCGCCATTTCGATCACCTCGGCGTTCGCCATCGTCTATTTCCGCTTTCCCTTCCGGATGCTGGCGTTCTGGATGATCTTTGTTACGCTGATGCTGCCCGTCGAGGTGCGCATCATTCCGACCTTTGCCGTCGTCGCCAATCTTGGAATGCTCAATTCCTATGCCGGGCTCACCCTTCCGCTGATCGCCTCGGCGACCGCCACGTTCCTGTTCCGGCAGTTCTTCATGACAGTGCCCGAAGAGCTGATGGAGGCTGCACGCGTCGATGGGGCGGGTCCGATGAAGTTCTTCAAGGACATCCTGATCCCCGTTTCTATCACCAACATCGCCGCGCTGTTCGTGATCATGTTCATCTATGGCTGGGTGCAATATCTCTGGCCGCTGCTCATCACGACCCAGGAGCAGTTCTATACAATCGTGATGGGTATCAAGCGGCTGATGGCCAATACCGATCGGGAGCCGGCCTGGAACCTTGTCATGGCGACCGTGATGCTGGCCATGGTCCCGCCCGTGCTCGTCGTCCTCCTCTTGCAGCGCCTGTTTATCAAGGGCCTGGTTGAAACCGAGAAATAACACCAATGGCTACAATCGAAATCTCCGACGTCCGCAAGATCTATCCCGGCAATGTCGAGGCGATCAAAGGCATCGACCTGTCGATCGAGGATGGCGACCTGGTCGTTCTCGTCGGCCCCTCGGGCTGCGGAAAATCGACCCTTTTGCGCATGCTGGCCGGGCTGGAAACCATCACGTCGGGCGAGGTTCGGATCGGCGAAAAACTCGTCAACAAGCTCGAACCGGCCGAACGCGACATCGCCATGGTGTTCCAGAACTATGCGCTCTATCCACATATGAGCGTGCGCGGCAATCTCGAATACGGGCTGAAAAACCGCAAGACGCCGAAGGCCGAGATCGAAGAGCGCGTCAATGAAGCGGCGCGCATTCTCGAAATCGAGGCCTTTCTCGACCGAAAGCCGCGTCAGCTTTCGGGCGGTCAGCGCCAGCGCGTGGCCATGGGCCGGGCCATCGTGCGCAAGCCCAAGGCATTCTTGTTCGACGAGCCGCTGTCCAATCTCGATGCCAAGCTGCGTGGGCAAATGCGGGTTGAAATTCGCAGGCTGCAGCGCACCTTGGGCACAACGTCGGTCTATGTGACCCACGATCAGCTCGAAGCCATGACGCTGGCCGACAAGCTGGTGGTGATGAATGGCGGAAAAATCGAACAGGTCGGCAAGCCGCTCGACATCTACACCAATCCCGAATCCGTGTTTGTCGCCGGCTTCATGGGGTCACCGGGCATGAACCTACTCGATACCCAGGCGCTTGCACGGGTGGCGGGCGCTCTGCCCGACTTCGTTTCACCCCAGTGTGGCACCATCGGCATCCGGCCCGAAGACATAACGCTGATGCCGCCGGCCGAGCCCCATCTCAAGCTCGATGTCATAGTGGACGCCGTCGAGCTGGTTGGATCGGAAAGTCTGGTCTATGCCCATGCGGAGGGGATCGCCAAGGAACTGGTGCTGCGTACACAGGGCATTCACCCCGGTGAGCATGACGACAGGCTGCCGCTCTTTGTCCAATACGCGCATCTGCATTGCTTTGACGCGGGCACCGGGCGGAAAATCGTGCGCTAAAAGGGCTTTGCCAGAATCGTGCCGCAGAGCGCGTTCACTGTTCCAGATGCGACCCAATCGGCCAGGGGCTTATCGGAGGACGACAGTGACGCGCCTTGTGACCATTCTGATTGCAGCGATGCTCGGCGTTCCCGCGCTTGGTCAAGCTCCGGATACCAGCGACTACGCAAAAACACTGTTCGGCCAGCTCTATCCTGCGGACCAATCGCTGGCCCAAGGCTGGGCGGCCGGGCTCGAGGGGTTGCTCGACCAGCTCAAACACAGCTCCGAGGATCAGGAAACTCTTGATTCCATTCCGGACTTTCAACGTCTGGTCGAGGCGGCGCATCTGCCATTCTCGATTGGCGAACTTGAAGGGGCCTGGCGGATGCGTTCGCTGCAGGCGACCGATTACGGGGCCTTCATCTATCAGTATTTTCCCGCCCGGATTTATCCTGAGGGTCAGGCCATGGTCCTTGATAAGGACTCGGGCAGTCAGCGGCATCGGGGCCTGATGGCTCAGCTTGACGCCGAAAGCGTGTTCTTTGTCGGCGCCCTCTATTACGGCTATGAGGGTCCGAGGATTTATTCAGCGATGACCCCGGGCGAGGTCACCGATGAGCAACGCGAGTTCGATGCCGTGGCTGAAATCTACAAAATCGGCGAAAATCACTTCCTAATGGCATTCGCGCCAAACGCAAACCGCTTCCGGCTTTATGAGATCCGCAAATAGCCGATCACGAAGATGGGTGTAACACGCTACACGAAGGCGGGGATAATGTTCCCGTTTCCACCCATTGGCCAGGTCGTGCGCGAAAAAGACGCGATATTTCTTCGTCCGCCGGTTGCTGCCGTCCCGATGCAGGACTAGCCATCAACGTCCATCCCTGTGTGACCTCTCAGTGCACAGGCGTGTGGATTATGGAGGAAAATCAAATGACTATTGCTACCCGCTCCCTTGTTGGAGCCATGGTTCTGCTCGCCTCGACTTCAGCATTCGGCCAGGATATGGCCGCTCAGCCGGGCGCTTCCGATGTCGGGTTGGATGCCCCCAGGCAAATCCTGTTCGTTGGCAATTCGTATTTCTATTACAATGACAGTCTGCACAATCACACCAGCCGCATGGTTGGCGAAGGCGAGGGGATCGAAGATCTGGCCTATCGCTCGATCACCATTTCGGGCGGTTCGCTCGACATGCACCCCTTCGCGCACTACCTCACGCCCGATGCGATCGGGTATGAGGAACCTTTCGATGTGGTGATTCTGCAGGGTCACAGCGCGGCGGCCAATTCGGAATCGCGCAGTGCACGCTTCCGGGACGCGGTGGTTGCCGCCGATGCGCTGATCGATGAAAGCGGTGCACAAACAGTGCTTTACATGAGCCACGCCTATGCCGAAGGGCACAACAGCCACGACCCGGAAATGACGGCAAATCTGGCCGCGCTTTATACCGATGTCGGGGCAGAAGTGGACGCGCTGGTGATCCCTGTGGGGCTGGCGTTTGCCAGGGCCTATGAGGAGCGGCCGGACCTCGAACTGCATATGGAGTTCGACCATAGCCACCCCAGTCTGGCCGGCACCTATCTGGCGGCGGCGACGACGTATGCGACGCTTTATGACGCTTCGCCGGTGGGGCTGGAGTATGATTATTTCGGCCGGCTGGATGGTGAAACCGCCGCTTTTCTGCAGCAGATTGCCGCGGATACCGTGGCGGAATTCCAAGGCAAATCCGGCTCTTAACGGTCGATCCGCGTTGAGAGAATGATTGATGACATGGTGCGCTCGACTCCGTCGAGCGCACCGATTTTGTCGATGACGGAGTCGAGTTCGGCGACGGAGGGGGCTTCGACGATGACGATCATGTCGAAACTGCCCGAGACCGAGTGGACAGCGCGGACTTCTATCAAATCATCTAAGAATCTGAAGACCTTAGGCGCGAGCTTGGGGGAGACCGTGACCATCAGATGGGCCCGGATCTGGCCGGCGAGATAGTCGTAGGAGAGCTTTACGACATAGCCGGCAATGGTGCCGTTGCGCTCGAGCCTTTCGAGGCGCGACTGGGCCGTACTCCTTGAAATTCCTAGCTTTCTTGCAATTTCGGCAACCGGCATGCGGGCGTTTTCGCGCAGCAGGGCGATCAGTTGGCGGTCGGCGTTAATTTTCGTCATTGTGGCGTAAATTTTCGTCTATTTGCGCTTTTCGCGCCGTTATTCTGTCTGATTGCGGGCTGCAAATCAACGAAACTGTGTGTCATCATGAAAAACATTGGCGCCAAAAGCTATGGAGTTGAGCGTTCGGTGCCACAACATTTGTGATCTTTGACCAAGAGGGGTTTTGGGATGAAAGAGATCGTTGTGATCGGCGCCGGACGGATCGGTGCAACCATCGCGGACATGGCCAGCCAGAGCGGCGATTTCGCGGTGACGGTGGTGGACCGATCGGCCGAAGCGCTGGCCGCGCTCGATATCGACGCGAAGGTGAAGACGGCGCGGTGTGAAGTGGCCGAGCCGGGAGAACTGGAAACAATCCTTTCTGGGAAATTTGCCGTTTTGTCTGCGGCGCCCTATTCGCTGACCACGCGGATCGCCGAAGCGACGGCGGCGGCAAAGGTTCATTATCTCGATCTGACCGAGGACGTGAAATCGACGCGGCGGGTGAAAGAGATCGCCGCAAAGGCCGAGACCGCCTTTATCCCCCAATGCGGGCTGGCGCCGGGGTTCATCGCCATTGCGGCGATGAGTCTGGCCAAACAGTTCGATACGCTGGACAGCGTGGCGATGAAGGTGGGGGCGCTGCCGCAGTTTCCCACCAATGTGCTCAATTACGCGCTGACCTGGTCGCCCGAGGGGGTAATCAACGAATATTGCGAGCCGTGCGAGGCGATCGTTAATGGGAAGATGGCGGAAATCGCGCCGCTCGAGGATATCGAGGACTTGACCATCGACGGGGTGGCTTACGAAGCGTTCAACACGTCGGGCGGGCTGGGCTCGACCCCGGAAAAGCTCTTGGGCAAGGTCAAAACCCTCAACTATCGCACCATCCGCTATCCCGGCCATGCGCGGATCATGAAGCTGCTGCTCAACGATCTGAACCTTAAAGACCGGCGCGACCTGGCGCTGGACATTTTCCGGCATGCGCTGACCACGACCCGGCAGGACATGGTGGTGATCCGGGTCGATGTGACCGGCACCAAGGACGGTAAGCCGGCGCACGAGATTTTCGAGCGCACTGTGCTCTCGGGGTTCGTGGGCAAGAAGGAACGCTCGGCCATCCAGATCACGACGGCGGCGGGCATCCTGACGGTGCTCGACATGCTGGCGGCGGGCGATCTGGCGCAACAGGGGTTCGTGGCGCAGGAAGAGATCGACCTTGATGCGTTCCTGGGCAACCGGTTCGGGCGGGCGTTTGGTGCGGATCAGGCGGCGCGCAAGGTGGCGGAGATCAGGCGTAGCACACCCAGCCGCGGAAGCTCAGGCCGGCGTAGAACAGGGTAATATCGGTAAATCCGGCCTCTTTGAGCATCGCTTCTTCCTCCTCGGGGGCGAGGATGGTGAGGTTTGTGGCGATGGCGGTGCGGGCGGCCTGGTTTTGTGGATCGCCGCCGCCGAAGGCGATGTGGCGGGCGATCGATTGGCTGCGCTCGGGCTCGGTCTGGGCAAAGCTGATATGGGCGAGGACAAAGGGCGCGCCGGGGGCAAGGCGGCGGCGGATGTGGCGGAGCGTTTCGAGCCGGTGTTCGCGCGCGATGAAATGGAACGTCAAAAGGCACACCGCGCCATCGAAGGGGCCATCGGGGGCGTCCGCGATATATCCGTGATGGAGGCGGATGCGGGCGGCGTGGGGGCCGATGGTCTCTTTGGCCGCCGCGAGCATATCGGCTGAGGGATCGACGCCGTCAAAAGTCCAGCCGGGATGTTTTTCGGCCAGCGATTTGAGCTCGAGTCCGCCACCGGCCCCAAGCACCAGGATTTTCCCATTCCCCCGCACGCGCTCGGCCAGAAGCTGGGACGTCATGGCGTGCAGACCATCGAATCCGGGCACCTTGCGCGGCGTACCGGCGGCATAAGTGCTGGCGTGGCCGGCGCCGAAAGCGGAGGCTGTGGGGTTGGGGGTTTTCATGTAACTTTATGTGTGGCGGTTTGGTGGGGGTGTCAAAGTGGGCAGGCGATTCCGACATGACCAGCGGCTTGGCGTGAACTTGCGACCCCATTTCGGTCGTTACAACGTTCATCCCCGTTGCCTGAAAGCAGACGAACTGTTGCGCCAACCTATTGACAGGTTGGCGCGTCGATCTAGACCATGCGACGTGTGATCATCGCGCCCAAAGCCACCGCCTGTTCATACGTTCTTTGATCCGTTTTAGTCCCTCTGGGGCCAGCGCTTGCGTCTTTCCTTCTCGCGGTTCTTTTATCGCTACGCTCGGAGCGAATGATTGCACTTATGAATTAGTAACCGTCTACCGCTTTACGCCCAATTTGCCGAGAGACGATATCGGAACCAGTTGACACGGGAATATTTCTGCTATTTACGTACGTTCAGGCGAAGCGGGCTTAACGTCCCAGCGTGAAGTGGGCCTATCTCTGATAAGAGCCCTTTCCGAGAGTACGCTGGTACGGGACGCCTTTACTGTAGTTCTTGTTTCGAATGGTACCAAAGATTCAAGGATGAAAGCGCACAGAAGCCACGCTTCTGATATCGCCATTTAAACGCTCTCATATGAATGCCCAGAAGGCCTCTCTGCGAAAACGCGGGAGGCCTTCTATCATTCCTACCTGATGCAATCGTCCACTAGCATGTTGATGCGCTCGCTCTTGGGCTGGAATTGGCCTCGTTGGCGGCATGTGATCGTTACGTCTGAAAGCTTCTTCCCGTTGCCTTCTCTGGTGAGATCGAAATGAAAGTCGTCAGCATAGGGACAGCCCAGCCGATAGAACCTAGTCAATGCTATGGCGGGGTCAGAATATGCATCTGAACTACCATGCCTGCCGCCTGACGCCTCCGCAGGCTGAAAACGTAAGCCCTTCGGCGAAATGTAAGCATTACGGGAGCGTGAGAAGTTCGTGCGCTTAAACTGGGTAACGTCGCCTTTATTGAACTCAGTGGCGGCGTTTCTGAGAAGGTCCATCAGCGGCCGCGCATTGTAGTTGATAGGCGGCAGAAAAAGCGGGGACCGATACGAGCTCATTGTCTCACGCAAAATTCCAAGAGAAAGCCGTGCATCTTCAATCTTCGCAAGAATTTCTGCGACCGTTTTATTCCTATTGTTATAGGTGGATATCGATAGTCCCATAGCCAGTGCGGAGTGGTGAAAGCGATTCAGAAGATCACTGACACACTGACCATTTTGGTGGATTAGTATTAGAAAATCAGGCTTGGTTAAGGTGCACGAGTGGCCGTTGGTTTTGCGACAGCTCACCCCCTTTCCATGAGCTAAACCGCACCCACGGGAAGCGTTCTGGCAAAAACCATTGGGCCGTTTAGTCGTACCAAATACGGCATCTAACGCCGCGTTCAGAGCATCATCAACATCCGATCGGCGGTAAAGCATGCCCTTGGATGATCTAAGACGAGCACCGGTGCCTCTAAATACGTAATTATCAGGATATCGCTTCCTGAGATCTGCAAGCACTCCATTTACGATTGTTCCTGGAATGCCAGCCAATACGATCGCGTACCGCATCTACCACCTTCTACGACAAAAGGCGCCCTAGTAGGTCGAGCGGTAACGAATATCCGTGTCGCTCGTTCGCTGGTATCTCGTCTATGAGATTCCGCAGAGCTCTGATGCCGGAACTATCTTTGCCGGAAGGGGCCCCCGCCTTTCGGCTACCGGCCTCGCTGCGCGCAAAATCGATCGGCTTTAGTCCATTCTCGATACACCACTGGTTGATCGAATTCGATATCTCTTCATCTCGAATATTTTTGGGGAGATGCGAGTCGGGAACAAATGCAGGCTCAATCTCAATTCCCTTCGAGGTTTCCTGCTGCTCGCCTTGAACATCTACGAAGTTATAAGGGCTATCCGTTTGTATGAACCGTCTGAAGCCTTCACGAATGGGTTTGGAGAAGGCTGTCCAAAACACTTTATCGAACCGAATAGCTTGTGGCTTGGACAGTTCAATGCTGTTGAGCCCGACCGCTAGAGTTGCTCCGCTTCCCGTAAAGGTAACCTGCTCCGCGAGGTGCTCTCGGATGATCTCGCTGAGACGCTTTCCCTCTGTTATCTCCTTGACCGGTTCACCCAGCTTGCGAGCTAGCTTCCCGCCAATTTGAGAGAGATAAATTGGCGCGCCGTCAGCTTCACGTAGAATCTCCACAATAGCATCGGTGAGCGACGAAGAATCCCACACCGGTGAGTCCCCTTTCTTCTTTCCAGCCATTTACTTCCCCCAAATGCTCACTTCAGCATCCTGCCGTTTGACTAACGCACATAGGCGAGCCAAGCCCGAAGTGAGCATACAACGACCATTCTTCATATTGCTCATGACATTTCAGCGCCGCCAGTTCAAGCCGTAAACCCGGCCATGCATAGTCGGACTTAAATTGACACGCGCAGTAGTTGCGGGCTGGGAGCTCACGAGTATTGAGCGAACGACGAGAGATCGGGCTTGTCGAAGGGCAGCGACCACTTGAATGGCCGCTTTTCCAACTCCGCCGCCGTTCCGCTGGTCACCTGATATTGGCGCGACCGGGTACTGGTTCCGGACTCGGGGCCAGGATCACGATCGGGAAGCGCTGCTCCCACCCCCACAGTTGCCACGGCCGGGCGGATAGGCTAGATCGGCGCCCCTTTTTGTTTTTGCCTCGGCGGCGCGGGTTTGCGGGCGGGGGTGGTTTGGGTCGGGTTTTCTCATGGCATCGCTTTATTGTGGGGTCGATTTCGGCACCACCAATTCCACCATCGGGGTCGTTGGGCCCGATGGCGCGCCGGTGTTGATCCCGGTTGAAGGGGACGCGGTGACGTTGCCTTCGGCGCTGTTTTTCAGTTTCGAGGATCAGAGCACCCATTTCGGGCGGTCGGCGGTGCATGAATATATGGACGGGGCCGAGGGGCGGTTCATGCGGGCGCTCAAATCGGTGCTGGGGACGGCCCTGATGGAGGAGACGACCCAGATCGGGCGCGAGCGGATCGGGTTTGAGGGGTTGATCGGGCGGTTTTTGAGCCATTTGCGCGACAGGCTGACCGCGCACACCGGGGCGATGCCCGAGCATGTGGTTTTGGGGCGGCCGGTTTATTTCGTCGACGGGGACCAAGGCGCCGACAGGACGGCGCAAAACCAGCTGGAAGCGGCGGCGCGCAGCGTTGGATTTTCCCATGTCGAATTTCAGTTCGAGCCGGTGGCGGCGGCGCTGCATTTCGAGCGCACGCTGGAGGCCGAAGCGCTGGCGCTGGTTGTCGATATCGGGGGCGGCACATCGGACTTTTCGGTGCTGAAACTATCGCCGCAACGCCGGGCCAGCACCGACCGGCGCGAAGACATCTTGAGCACGACGGGCGTGCATGTGGGCGGGACCGATTTCGACCGGCAGCTCAACATTTTCAAGGTGATGCCCGAAATGGGGCTGGGCACCTTAACGCGCGATGGCAAGCGGGAGATGCCGCGCTGGTATTTTCACGATATGGCGACCTGGCACAGGATCAACCAGCTCTATCGCCCCGAAATCTTGCGCGACATGCGCGAATTGCAGCGCGAGGCGGCCGAACCGGACAAGCTCGAGCGGTTTCGGCACCTTCTCGCCCACCGCTCGGGACACCGGCTGGCCGGGCAGGTGGAGGCGGCAAAGATCGCTTTGACCGATACGCCGATGGTCGCCATCACGCTCGAAGAGCCGGGGCTGTCGCTGGCCATTCCCACAACGCGGGCCGAGTTCGAGGCGGCGAGCGCGGGGCTGACCGGCAAGATCGGGGCGGCGCTCGACGATGCGCTGGCTGCAGCGGGGGTGAGCGCTTCGGCGATCGAAACGGTGATCCTGACCGGGGGCGGCGCGCAGGTGCGGCAGGTGCGGGCGCTGGTCGATGCGCGCTTTGCCCATGCGCGGATCGCCCAATCGGACCGGTTCGGGGCCGTGGGGCTGGGGCTGGCGGTGGACGCGGCGCGGCGGTTTGCGTGAGCGGTGCTGAGCGGGGTCAGCTCGCCAGCTTTTTGACCCTTTCGATCAGCGCCATGGCGGCGGCGGGGTTTTTTTCCTTAAAACCGGAAATGACGAAGGCGAAGACGTCGCGGGGGGTTTCGGCGGGGGCGGGGGCAAAGCTGGGGAGATCGGCAGGGACGCCGCCTTTGGCGTAGGTCACGATGCGGTCGGCCCAGGCGTCGAGGTCTTTTTCCGAATAGCCTTTTTCGTTGTCCTCGGAGGTGCCCTGGAGGCGCAGATAGACGAAATCGGCGGTGGGGTCGGCGATGACGGAATATTGGGCGTCGGCGCCGGTAATCAGCGCCACGCCGTTCTCGCGGGCCAGGGCGACGGCTTCGGCGTTGGCAAAGCTTTCATGGCGGGCTTCGAGGGCGTGGCGGAGGGTTTTGTTGTCCTGGGTGGCGGGGAGGAGTTTGAGGAAGGCCGCGAAATCGGCGGGATCGAATTTCTTGGTGGCGGCGAGCTGCCAGTTGATGGGGCCGAGCTTGTCTTTGAGTTCAACGATGCCCGAGGAAGTGAAGCGGAGAACCGATTCGGAGGCGTCGGCCAGCACCTTCTTGTTGGTGGCGTAGCGGGTGCCCTTCAATGTGAACATGAAATCGGCCGGCACTTCGTCGTGCCATTTTCTGAAGCTTTCGGGCTTTTGGGAGCCGTAGAAGGTGCCGTTGACCTCGACCCCGGTCATGGTTGTGCCCATGTGTTCGAGCTCGCGCTTTTGCGTGAGTTTTTGCGGGTAATAGGTGCCGCGCCAGGGCTCGAAGGTCCAGCCGCCCACGCCGATGAAAATCCTGCCCATTGCCATTATCGCCTCCATCCGGTGTTGGCGGCGACATTATCATTGCGCCGGTTTGGCGACAGCCCGGATTTGCCCACGGGAGGAAAAAATCTGCGCCCGGGGGCAACCGAATGGGCGGCGGGGGGTTCAATCGGAGCGCCAAGGCGGGTAGCCTGCGGCGCATATTTCATCAGCCCATCTGCAGGTCCATGCCGCTTTCCATCCTCTCCCGCCTTTTTCAGTTTTTCGCCATACTCGTTGTTTGCGCCGGGCTGGCCGTGCCAGCCATGGCGCAATCGGAAAGCGGCGATGCCGCGAGCGAAGACCCGCAACAGGCGCTGAGCCAGTTGATCGAGGTGCTGCGCGACGATGCGGCGCGCGATGCGTTGATCGCCGAGCTTGAAGCGGGGCTTGAGGGCAGCGCGCAGACCGAGGGCACGGCCGAGGAACCGGCGGCAAGCGGCGAGGGCGATGAGTTGCGCTCGATCGGCGCGCAGATTTCGGAGGTGACGCGGTCGGCGGTGGGCAGCACCATGGCCTCGCTGGGCCAGCTGGGGCGGCAACTGGCCGCGACGCCGGAAATCTTTTCGGCGCTCTCGATCTCCGAGCTCAACGCGCTGGGCGCCATTCTGGCCAATGTCGCCATTCTGGTGGTTGTGACCTATGGCGGGCTGTTTTTGATGCGGCGCATCGTGCGCGTTCCGCGCGAGCGGTTGCGGGCGGTGTTCGATTCAGGGGGCTGGGTCGCCAAGCCGGTGGCGCTGGTGCTCGAATTCATTCTCGACGTGCTGGCCGCGGCCATTCCCTATGCGGTGGGCTATGGCATCGCGGCGGCCCTTCTGGGCGAGGCCGGGGTGATCCAGCTCGAGCACGCGCTCTATCTCAACGCGTTCGTGATGGTCGAGATCGTCATGGCGATCATCTTGAGTATCGTGTCGCCAAACCTGCCCGAGCAGCGGCTTGTGCATTTGTCCGACAGCGAAGCGAAATCGGTGATGGGGTGGTCGCGTTTCATCATCTCGCTGTTTGTCTTCGGGCAGATGATGGTGCTGCCGCTGATCACCGCAAGCGTTTCGTTTGCGGCGGGGCGGGCCATCTCGGTCGTTCTCCTGCTGCTGACGCTGATTGCCATGGCGGTGGCCGTGCTGGTGGCGCGCCAGCCGGTCAAGCAAAAGCTGATGGCGATGATCGAGACCAGGGAGGCGCAGCGCGGGCTGGGCCTGCCGATCCGCAACTGGCACGTCTTTGCGCTGATCTACCTCGCCGTTCTGGCGGTGATCGCTCTCACGCGCACCAGCGTCCAGTTTCAGGCTTATGTGTGGGACAATGTGCAGGTGGTGATCGCCATCATGATCGGGGTGGTGATCCTCAATCTCATCAAGCGCAGCGCCCGCAACGGGTTCAACCTGCCCGAACGCCTGCGCCAACGCTCGCCCGAATTGCAGCGCCAGTTGCACAAGATCGTGCCCGCCGTGCTCAAGGTGGTGCGGTTCATCGTGATTGGCGCCATACTGGTGTTCTGCCTGCACAAACTGGGGTTCTTCAACTTCGTCGATTTCGTCGAAAGCGAGTTCGGGGCGCGGGTGGCCGGATCGGCGGTGACGATCCTTGTCATCCTCGGCGTTGCGATCCTTGCCTGGGTGGGGCTCAACACCTGGATGGACAGCCAGGTCAATCCGGACCTCGCTCCGGGCGCCACGGCGCGCAAGCGGACGCTGTTCGCGCTGTTGCGCAATGCGCTGACCATCGCGCTGATCGTCATCACGCTGATGTTCGTGCTGTCTGAAATCGGCATCAATATCGCCCCGCTGCTGGCCTCGGCCGGTGTTCTGGGCCTGGCCATCGGGTTCGGGGCGCAAAAACTTGTCCAGGACATCATCACCGGCATCTTCATCCAGCTCGAAGGGGCGATCGATGTGGGGGACGTGGTGTCGTTGGCCGGGATTTCGGGGGTGGTCGAGCGGCTGACCATCCGCTCGGTCTCGCTGCGCGACCTCGAGGGCTCCTTTCACATCATCCCGTTTTCCTCGGTCGATACGGTCACCAATTTCATGCGCGGCTTTTCCTATGCCGTCATCGACATGGGGGTGGGCTATCGCGAAAATGTCGAGGAGGCCCGGCAGGCCATGCTCGAGGCGTTCGAGCAATTGCGGGCCGATCCCGAACACCAGAGCGCGATCATCGACGATTTCGAATGGATGGGCGTCAATGCGTTCGGGGCGAGCGAAGTGGTGCTGCGGGCCCGCATCAAGACGCTGCCCGGCAAGCAATGGGGCATCAAGCGGGCCTACAATGCCATCGTCAAACGCATTTTCGACGAGCGCGACATCGAAATCCCCTTCCCCCACCAGACGCTCTATTTCGGGGTGGGCAAGGACGGCAAGGCCCCGCCCATGCATATGGTGCGCGAGGACGACGCTGCGGGCGGGGACACCCCGGACGCGCCGACTCGAACGCTGGAGGCCAAGCCCAGGCGCCGGCGGCAACGCAAGGGCGAAACCGAAATCGCGGGCAAGGACATGCCCGATGTGGACGAAGGGCCCGATGACGAGACCTGAGGGCACAAGGAGACCATGATGACTACTTTTATCGCCGTGATGATCGTGTTAGGGGGCTATGCTTTCGGAAAGAAGCCAAAAGCCTGACATGTCCCCACTCGCCCATCCCTTCGACGCCGTCATTTTCGATATGGACGGAACGCTGCTCGATACCGAAGCGGTGTTCAAGGTCATCGTCTATGAAGTGTGCACGGAGATGGGGTTTGAAATGACCGATCTCGTACATGGACGGATGGTCGGCTCGTCGCACGAAGCGACCGCGGCGCTGCTGGTGGACAGTTTCGGCACCCATTTCCCCTATGAAATGTTCGACGACAAATGCCGGGCCTCCATGAAGATCCGCATGGCCGATGCCGTGCCGGTCAAGCCGGGCGCCGTGGAACTGGTCACGGCGCTGCGCGAACTCGATATTCCGCTGGCGGTGGCGACATCCTCGCGGGCCAATCACGCGCTGGGCCATCTCGAAGCGGCGGGTGTTATCGGGTTTTTCGATACCATCGTCACCCGCGACGACGTCATCAATCCAAAACCCCATCCCGAGCCGTATCTGACGGCGGCGCGGCGGCTGAACGTCGATCCGGTCCATTGCGTGGCGTTCGAGGATTCGGTTTCCGGGGTCAGGGCGGCCCATGCGGCAGGAATGCGCACCGTGATGGTGCCCGATCTGGTTGCACCGTCCGACGATATCGCGGCGCTGTGCGTGGCGGTGCTCGAAAGCATGGCCCATGCTCATGAGCATCTGGTCTCCGCACCGCGGTCTGCAAATGGGTTGCAAGAGCATTTGCAAGTAAAATCAAGGGGATAGACACGGCGCTCAGGTTGAGCTAGAGCCGTTCAGGATTTGATTGAATCAAATCCTTGGCTCTAAGCCCTTGTTTGTCGCGTGTCCGAACCGCAAAACCGGTTCCACTTTTGCCGGACACGCGCCAGGGGCATTGCCAACCGCGCTCCCCACCACCCGGATGTCCGCCATGACCCAGGTCCTCAAACTCGCCATCGGCAGTATCATTGTCGCTCTCGGCGTTCTGGCGCTGAAATTGTGGGCGGCGCAGATTACCGGATCGGTGGCTCTGCTCTCGGATGCCCTGGAATCGATCGTCAATCTGGCGACGGCGGTGGCGGCGCTGATCGCCGTGCAACTGGCGGCCCGGCCCGCCGATTCCAAGATGCCGTTCGGCTATTACAAGGCCGAGTATTTTTCGGCGGTGCTGGAGGGCGTATTCATCGTCGTTGCGGCGCTCTTGATCTTTTATCAGGCCTGGCAGGGGTTTTCGGCCCCCTCCCCGCTCGACGCGCCGTTCGAGGGCATTGCCATTTCCATGGTGGCGACGGCGATCAACTGGGTGTGGAGCGTGGTCCTGGTGCGCCAGGGGCGCAGATTGCAATCTCCGGCGCTCGAAGCGGACGGGCATCATCTGTGGACGGACGTGTTTTCCTCGCTGGGCGTGGCCGCGGGGCTGGTGCTTGTGGTCGTAACCGGTCAGCCCATGCTCGATGCGGCGCTGGCCGTGCTTGTCGGGCTCAACATCTTGTGGTCGGGATCAAGGCTTCTGGCGGCCAGCGTGGGCGGGCTGATGGATATTTCGGTGGGAACAGAGCGGCTCGACGCCATTCGCCAGACCATCGCCGACAATGCCGAGGGGGCCATCGAGGCCCATGACGTGCGGGCGCGCGAGGCGGGCAAGGCGGTGTTCATCGACTTCCATCTGGTGGTGCCGGCCGCCATGAGCGTCAAGGACGCGCACGACATCTGCGACAGGATCGAAATGGCGCTGCAGGATCGCGATTCCGGCGCCATCATCACCATCCACGTCGAGCCCGAGCACAAGGCCAAGCATTCGGGAATAGTCGTGTTGTGATTCAGGTGAGAGCTGGCTGCAAACGGGAGGAAGCTGCGCTTCCGGCCACGCCTTGCTGACCGATCCCCTGTCACCCCGGCCCCCGAGCCGGGGTCTGGTACACTCGGCGCTTGAGACAGTACCGCCAGCGCCGCCGGTTACTGGATCCCGGGTCTTCGCCCGGGATGACGGCGGTTAATATGAGGACCACGATCCTCCAATGCCGCTTCAGGCCAGGGCGGTCTCCGGGAAAAGCGGTGACGTTCGGCCAAGCGAATTTGCCTAAAATCCAACGGGCTTGAAGCACTCCCCGTTCAGTCCCCTTGTTTAGGGCTCTTTGCAATACGAGCCAAACACGATACAAATTAACCATTGATTAAGCTTAACATCGCGTTAATGGCTGGATCGGGTTAAAGGTCAGGGCAACGAGATAACGGCATCACTGTGAGGTGCCGAACCGGACAAGGGGACACATGGCGGGGCATTTGGCGCGGGGCAGACACGCCATCTTGAAGTGGGTGACAGGGGCCGTTCTCGGTCTCGTGAGCCTTTTTCCGGCGTATGGGCAAGAGGCGGTTCTGACCGCCGATCTGCTCAGCGACTACGTTTCCGAAGGCTATGTGAGCACCGCCGAGCGCAAGCAGGTCGCCGCCTCGGAAATTCACTGCCTTGCCCAGGCCATCTATCATGAATCGCGCGGCGAACCCGACCGGGGACAATGGGCCGTGGCCTCGGTGATCCTCAATCGCGTCGACAGCCGCACCTATCCCGACACCGTATGCGGCGTGGTGTTCCAGAACGCGCATATGGTCAATCGCTGCCAGTTTTCCTTTGCCTGCGACGGGCGCCCCGACGATGGCGGGCATGGCAACATCATCGACCGGGAAAGCTGGGTTCAGTCCAACATCATGGCGATGATCGCCTATCGCAAATCGCTTGAAGGCGGGCGCCCCGAGGATGGGCTGACCACCGCCATGCATTTCCACACAACCACGGTTTCGCCCTCCTGGGCCTCGGCCTATACGCAGGTCGCCGCGATCGGGAACCACATCTTTTACTGATTGATGGCGAGGCGCGGGGGCGCGCTGACGCTGGTATCCCAACTCCGCGTCATCCCGGGCGAAGACCCGGGATCCAGTAGCCGGCAGCGCCGGCGATTCTGTCTCACGCGCTGAGTGTACTGGACCGCGGCTCAAGGCCGGGGTGACAGGGTGGAGACTTTGGCACGTATAGAGCCTGCACAAAAGAAAACCCGCACCGGACGTATCCGGCGCGGGCCTTCCTCACTGTGAGACTGCGGGTGTCTTGAAGCCTTATTCGGCAGCCACCGCGAGGCGGGGGCCGGCTTCGGCGATCTGGGCGTCGGCGGCGGCAAATTTTTCGAAATTGGCTTCGAACAACCCGACAAGCCTGGCCGACTGGCGGTCATAGGCGGCCTTGTCCTGCCAGGTTTCGCGCGGGGTGAGCAGCTTTGAATCCACACCCTCGACGGCAAGGGGTACGGCAAAGCCGAACACCGGATCGATGCGGGCGGGCACATTGATCAATTCGCCCGAGATCGCCGCGTTGAGCAGGCGGCGGGTGTCCTTGATGGAAATGCGCTTGCCAACGCCAAAAGCGCCGCCGGTCCAGCCGGTGTTGATCAGCCAGCATTCAGCAAGACTCTCACGGATGCGCTTTTTGAGCATGCGGCCATAGACCGTTGGGTGCAGGCTCATGAACGGGGCGCCGAAACAGGCCGAGAACGTGGCCTGGGGTTCGGTGACGCCGCGCTCGGTGCCGGCCACCTTGGCGGTGTAGCCCGAGAGGAAATGATAGATGGCCTGTTCGGGCGAAAGCCTTGCAATGGGGGGCAGGACGCCGAAGGCATCGGCGGTCAAAAGCACGACATTGGTCGGCGTGGGGCCGGTGCCGGTGCGCGAGACATTGTCGAGCACATAAAGCGGGTACGCGGCGCGGGTGTTTTCGGTTTTCGAGCCGTCGTCGAAATCGGGCTCGCGGCTGTTTTCGTCGAGCACGACGTTTTCGAGCACGGTGCCGAAGCGCTTTGTGGCGGCAAAGATTTCCGGCTCGGCCCTGGGCGAGAGATTGATGGTTTTGGCGTAGCACCCGCCTTCGAGATTGAAGACGCCATCGTTGGACCAGCCATGCTCGTCATCGCCGATCAGGATGCGTTCGGGATCGGTCGAGAGCGTGGTCTTGCCGGTGCCCGAGAGACCGAAGAACAGGGCCGTATCGCCCCCTTTGCCGGTGTTGGCCGAGCAGTGCATGGGCAGAACGCCATCCGAGGGCGCATGGAAATTGAACAGCGAAAACACCGATTTCTTGATTTCGCCGGCATAGGCCGTGCCGCCGATCACGACGATGTTGCGCTTGAGATCGAGCGCGATCACCGTTTCGGAGCGGGTGCCGTGGCGGGCCGGATCGGCCTTGAAGGCGGGATTGTGCAGGATGGTCACATCGGGCGCGAACCCATCGAGCCCGGCGCGGGCCGGCCGGATCAAGAGATTGCGGATGAAGAGCGCATGCCAGGCCGAAGGAGTGAGCACCTCGACATTGAGCTGATGCTTGAGATCGGCGCCGGCGAAAAGCTGCTGGCCGAACAGATCGGCGCCCTTAAGCGATGCGGTGAAATCGGCGAGCAGGGTTTCGAACTGGGCCGGATCGAGCGCCGCGGTGTTGTCCCACCACACAAGATTGTCGGTCAAATCGTCGCGCACGATGAATTTGTCGGACGGGGAACGGCCGGTGAACCTGCCCGTATCGGCGACAAAGGCGCCGTCGGCGCTGAGCCGCCCCTGCCTGTTGGCAATGGCGGTTTCAACAAGGATCGGTGCGGTGTCGTTGAACCGGACCGAAGCGGCGTTTGCGGCGACGGATCTGGCAAGGCTCTGGCACGTCGTGGTCATCTGGGGCACTCATTAATGCTATGATATATCGAGCGCTACCTTAGGGCCGCACCCGTCCCCGCTTCCATCTGGCAATGGGTCGTAAGACGTTCGTCTAGAGGGGCTTTGCGTCCCTGGCCCGCGCGGCCCTTTGCGTGTTGGGGCGGCGCAATGAGGGCCGGCGGCGGCGGGACAAAGCCGCGCAGGGCGGAACCGGTGCGCGCGGCAGGCGTTGGTCTTGCCATAATTTACGCGTATTGTGCACGGCAAAAGTCAGCATAAAGAGTTCATTCAGGCGACATTGCAAAGTGCCGGGGGCCTTCTTACCTGCCGGGCGCTCGCAACAGATAAAGGGAAATTCATGCCCAAGATCGCTCTTGTCGATGACGACCGCAATATTTTGACGTCGGTCTCGATGACGCTGGAAGCCGAAGGTTATCAGGTCGCCACCTATACCGATGGCGCGTCAGGACTTGACGGGTTGACCTCGGAGCGGCCCGATCTCGCCATTCTCGACATCAAGATGCCGCGCATGGATGGCATGGAACTGTTGCGCAGGCTGCGGCAGAAATCGGACGTGCCGGTGATCTTTCTCACCTCCAAGGACGAGGAGATCGACGAATTGTTCGGGCTCAAGATGGGCGCCGACGATTTCATCACCAAGCCGTTTTCCCAGCGCCTTCTGGTCGAGCGCGTCAAGGCCGTGCTGCGCCGCGCCGCCGCGCCCAAGGAGGCGGGATCGACGGTGATCAATGGCGAGGAGGGCGCGCCCAAGACCTCGCTCGAACGCGGCTCGCTGGTCATGGACCAGGAGCGCCATACCTGCACCTGGAAGGGTCAGCGGGTGACGCTGACGGTGACCGAGTTTCTGATCCTTCTGGCGCTGGCCCAGCGGCCGGGCGTGGTCAAGAGCCGCAATGCGCTCATGGACGCGGCCTATGACGACCAGGTCTATGTCGACGACCGGACCATCGACAGCCACATCAAGCGGCTGCGCAAGAAGTTCAAGAGCACCGACGACAGTTTTGACATGATCGAAACGCTCTATGGGGTGGGCTACCGCTTCAAGGAGCAATAAAACAATGCCTTGGGCATTTGTTTGAAGGCGCTCCAGTTGGACGCAGGCGAGACCATTTCAGGATCGGCTCCCCCTTCGAAGGGAGAGGAAAAGGCCAAGGCCGCCCGGGAACGCCAGGCGGCCCGCCAGCCGTTCATGCGCCCGCTGTTCGCATTTTTCCGCGGATTGGGGCATCTGATCAACTTCACGTTCTTTTCCTCCCTCACCCGGCGGATCGTGATCCTCAACCTTGCAGCGCTGGCCGTTCTGGTGGCGGGGATCATGTATCTCAACACCTTCCGGGCCGGGCTGATCGACGTGCGCGTTTCCGCGCTGCGGGTGCAGGGGGAGATCATTTCGGCGGCGGTCGCGGCGTCGGCCACCGCGGATTCCGATTCCATCACCGTCAATCCCGACCGGCTGCTCGAGCTCTACATGGGGGATTTCCCCTCCTCCTACACACTGTTCGATCCGGCACTGGAATTTCCCATCAGTCCCGAGCGGGTCGCCCCGCTTTTGCGCAACCTCGTGACCCCAACCCGCACGCGGGCCCGGATCTACGACCGGGACGGGCTGATGATCCTTGATTCGAACAATATCTATGCCAGCGGGGAAATCCTGCGCTCTTCGAGCACGGAGGAGAGCGCACAGTCCCAGCCGTTCTTTTTTGCCGTCTGGAACTGGTTCAGCCGGCTTTTGCGCGGTGGAGACTATCCGGTCTATCAGGATTATCCGGCCCATGAGGGGCTGCGCTACCCCGAAGTGGCTTCGGCGCTCAGCGGTTCGCCCGCCGATATCGTGCGGGTCGATGAGCGCGGGCAGTTGGTGGTGTCGGTTGCGGTGCCCGTACAGCGCCAGCGCTCGGTGGTGGGCGCGTTGCTTTTGTCGACGAGCCCCGGGGAAATCGACGCCATCGTGGCCCAGGAGCGCTGGTCGATCCTGCGGCTGGCGCTGGTGGCGGCGCTGGTGACGGGCACGCTTTCGGCGCTGATGGCGGGCACGATCGCCGGGCCGATGCGGCGGCTTTCGGCGGCGGCCGAGCGGGTGCAAAGCTCGATGAAGGCGCGGGCGGAAATACCCGANTATACCGACCGGTCCGACGANATCGGGCACCTTTCNGGNTCGCTGCGGGCCATGACNAACGCGCTTTACAACCGCATNGAAGCCATCGAGCGGTTNGCNGCCNATGTGGCCCATGAGCTCAANAACCCGCTGACCTCGTTGCGCAGCGCCGTGGAAACCCTGCCGCTGGCCANGANCGAAAAGGACCGCAAGCGGCTCGCCGACATCATCCAGCACGACGTGCGCCGTCTCGACCGGCTGATTTCCGACATCTCCAACGCCAGCCGCGTCGATGCGGAACTGGCGCGCGAAAACACCGAAATCGTCAATCTGGGCGAACTGGCAGAAGCCATCGTTTCGATCCAGGCCGATCTGGCGGCCAGCCGCGATGTGTCGGTGGTGCTCGAAATCGAGGACAGCAAATATGGGCCGCTGGTCAAGGGTCACGATACGCGGCTGGCGCAGGTCTTTACCAATCTGATCGACAACGCCGTCTCGTTTTCGCCCGACGGGGGCACGGTGACGGTGAGGATTTCGACCAGGGCCGAGAGCGTGATTGCCCGGGTGGAGGACCAGGGGCCGGGGCTGGGCGACACGGAAAAAGTGTTCCAGCGCTTTTACACCGACCGGCCCGAAGCCGAGAGCTTTGGCGACCATTCGGGGCTGGGGCTGTCGATTTCCCGCCAGATCGCGCAGGCCCATCAGGGCACGCTTGACGCAGGCAACCAAAGCAATGCAACTGGAGCGGTGTTTACCCTCACCCTACCCAGAGCGAAAACTTGAGCGCACAAAAGCACAACGCCCACGGCACCGGCATCCTGATCGGCCATCACGGCATCCTTCTCACCGGAGTTTCGGGGGCCGGCAAATCGCTTCTGGCGCTCGATCTGCTCGAACAGGCACGGCTACGGGGGGAAACGGCGCTGCTGATTTCCGATGACCGGGTGGTGCTGTCGAGCGATGAGGACGGGCTGATCATGGAAGCGCCCGAGACCATCGAGGGCATGATCGAATTGCGCGGGCGCGGTATCATCACGCTGCCTTTTGCCAAGAAGGCCCATGTCCATCTGGTCGTCGACCTTGTCGAAGACGAAGAGCGCCTGCTCGAGGAATCGGCGCTGACCACCAAAATCGAAGGCATCTGGGTGCCGCGCTGCCCGGTTCCGCGGCGCGGGCGGATCGACGGGCTGCACCAGCGGTTTTTAGTTCATGCTGCATTAAGAGCGCTTGGCGCCATATAGGCATGTCGGGTCCGATTTCGCGGGATGGCGGGCCGAAAAGACTTGAAACCTTTACCGTCCCGATCAAGACTCCGCCCCGGTTGCGCGGACAGAAAAAGGTAGCGAAGCGATCATGATGGGCTTGGTCCTCGTGACCCATGGCAGGCTTGCCGAGGAATTCCGATCGGCACTCGAACACGTCGTGGGGCCCCAAGACGGCATCGCTTCGGTCTCCATCGGTCCGGAAGACGATATGGAAGGCCGGCGGCAGGACATCATTGCCGCGGTGGAATCGGTCGATAGCGGGGATGGGGTTGTGATCCTGACCGACATGTTCGGCGGCACGCCCTCCAACCTGGCCATTTCGGTGATGCAGGATCGCGATATCGAGGTGCTCGCGGGGCTGAACCTGCCCATGCTGGTCAAGCTGGCGCGTATCCGGCCTGAAATGGCAATGCGCGACGCGGTGCGCCTTGCAGCGGAGGCCGGGCGTAAATACATTAACGTCGCCAACGACGTCTTAGGAAAATGAGCACAACCGTTACCGAGCCGGGCAAAGCCGTCTGCCAGCGGCTGACCATCTGCAACAAGCGCGGCCTGCATGCGCGCGCTTCGGCGCGTTTCGTGCGCACGGCCGATCATTTCGACGCGCAGGTCAGTGTGACCCGCGATGGCGTGACCGTGGGCGGGACCTCGATCATGGGGCTCATGATGCTTGCGGCGGGGCCGGGATCGACGATTTTGGTCCAGGCGACGGGCAATCAGGCTCGCGAGGCCGTCGAAGCGCTGACCGAGTTGGTCAGTTGCGGGTTCGACGAGGACCAGGACGGCGAACCGGGGGCCTGAGGGTACTTTCAGCGCCGGCGAAAGGACGCCCCAAAAGATGCTCAAGCGCATTGTCTGCCTGATCGGTGCCGCGCTCGGCGGCATAACACTGTCCCAAGCCCCGGAATATTCCCAGCAATACACCCAGCGCCTTGCCGGTGCCGTCGATGAATTGACGGCGATCATCGCGCAGTTCGATGCCGACGCCGCCCGGTTCGGGCTCACCCGGCAAGAGGGGCTGGAGCGCTATCAGGCCAGCGCCGACGGGTTTCTGACCGAACGCGGGATTTCCATGGAAACGGTGTTCAACCGCCACGAACGGCTTTCCACCCAATTGGCCGATCTGCGCCAGGCGCCGGCCGGAACCCAGCTTTTCGAGATCGCGCAGTATTTCGACACCGAAGTGGGCGCAGCCGCACTCGAGGATTTCGAGCCGGCCGTGCCGCTGACGATTGCGGGGCTGGCCTATGTGATTTTCGGGCTGGCTTTGGGGTTCGTGGTTTTCTGGGTGCTGGCCAGCCTGCTCGGCGCACCGTTCCGCAGGCGGCGGAGCCGGGTCAGGATCAGCCGGGCCGAGCGGATGTAGTGGCCCCACCCTCCATAGCAACATTGCTCAGTCTACCAGAAAGCCCTTTGGAGGAAGCATTTCAGCAGCGAGAAGCGCCCCGCGCTCGATCTCCGCGTCAGACAACTCAGGAGAAAGACTCGCTTCTATTGACGTAATCTCATCGAGCAGCCGAATAACGGTTTCATCATCAAACTGCGCCGCGGATGTACCCTCTTTCTCTTCAATCGCCTTGATTAGCTGCAGGGTCATTTCATGCACCAGAGCGGACGGGAGGTTGTGCTCCTCGTCCTCGAAGATATCTTTCTCATATCTATCAAAATTCTCCGCCTGCTTAATATAACGTGCTGTATAATAGAGGCAGGACCTAGCATCTTCCCGAGATTTTCCCTCGATTGCCTTCGCAATGATCATTTCTATCCGATCCTTATTACGTCAAACGCCGATTGCGGTAGGTCGGCCACGATATATTCATGAGACAGAGGATTAGCGCGATCCTTGACCTCGACTTTTTGATAATAAGGAACAGCTTCAACCCTTGAGATTACACATAGCAAGGGCCGGAACTGTTGAGGAGGGGCCATTTTGCAGATCGTATGAATTTCGCGCTTCTGATCATCAGTGATCTGTCCACGACTTGCCATTATATCTGCGCCCCGCCGAATTCCCATTTTATTAAGTTTAATCTTGGTGCCGTGTAAGTCGGCCCCATCAATCTCCTTCTTTATCGTCTGATATATTTCTAAAGGCGACGAGCTCGGCGGAACAGTAAAATGCGGGGACAAGAAGTCAGACCCAAAATAAGGCGTGCACCACATATAGTGGCGACCGCTATAATATTTCATATTAACATTGTAAGCGAGCGTCGTCATCGCGGAGTACAAGATAGGATGGGTAATCGTATTTAGACTCATTCCGTCTCGTATCCTGCAAATGTTCATTTCTTTCCGTAGATTATGTCGCGCTTTTCAACCTCGCAAGCATATATCAGCGCCTCAGTGAGCGTCTGAGGTAGATCTCGATGAGACCAAGGGTCTCCTTCGAGGGATATAAAACTTTCTTTATATCCCGGTTGCGGGAGCGGCCCTCTGTCTTGTATAAGCGGCCCACGCTTTTTTCAGTTATCAGACGTGGAGATCGGGCCGATGAGCGCCGCATCCAATTACGCCGTCAAGGACATCTCGCTGGCCCCCTATGGCCGCAAGGAAATCGAGATGGCCGAGATCGAAATGCCGGGCCTGATGGCCATAAGGGCCGAATATGCCGCCAGCCAGCCCCTCAAGGGGGCGCGCATTGCCGGATCGCTCCATATGACCATCCAGACAGCGGTGCTGATCGAAACGCTCGTCGCCCTGGGCGCAGACGTGCGCTGGGCGTCGTGCAACATCTTTTCGACCCAGGACCATGCGGCCGCCGCGATTGCCGAGGCGGGCATTCCGGTGTTTGCCCACAAGGGCGAAACGCTGGCCGAATACTGGGACTTTGCCGACCGCATTCTCGATTGGGGCAATGGCGAGGTCGCCAACATGATCCTCGACGATGGCGGGGACGCAACCATGCTGGTGCTAATCGGCGCGCGCGCCGAGACCGATCCTTCGGTTCTGGCCAATCCTTCCAACGAGGAAGAAGAAGAGCTTTTCCGGGTCATCAAGGCGCGGCTGGCGAAAGAGCCGGGCTTTTATTCCAAATGCCGCGCATCGATCAAAGGCGTTTCCGAAGAAACCACGACCGGCGTGATGCGGCTTTACCAGCTGCAGGAAAAGGGCGACCTGCCCTTCCCGGCCATCAACGTCAACGACAGCGTGACGAAATCGAAATTCGACAACAAATATGGCTGCCGGGAAAGCCTTGTGGACGCCATCCGCCGGGGCACCGACGTGATGATGGCGGGCAAGGTGGCGATTGTTTGCGGTTATGGCGATGTGGGCAAGGGTTCGGCCGAATCCCTGCGCGGCGCCGGGGCGCGCGTGCTGGTGACCGAAGTGGACCCGATCTGCGCGCTGCAGGCGGCCATGGACGGCTATGAGGTGGTGACGCTCGAAGACGCGATTGAACGCGCCGATATCGTTGTGACCGCGACCGGCAACAAGGATGTTCTGACCATCGAGCATATGCGCCGGGTCAAGAACATGGCGATCGTTTGCAATATCGGGCATTTCGACAACGAGATCCAGGTTGCCGCGTTGCGCAACCTGAAGTGGACCAACGTCAAGCCGCAGGTCGATATCGTCGAGTTTCCCGGCGACAAGAAGATGATCCTTTTGTCCGAAGGGCGGCTGGTGAATCTGGGCAATGCGACCGGGCACCCCTCGTTTGTGATGAGCGCATCGTTTTCCAACCAGACGCTGGCCCAGATCGAATTGTGGACCAAGGGCGAGGACTACGAAAACCAGGTCTATGTGCTGCCCAAGCATCTCGACGAGAAGGTCGCGAGCCTGCATCTGGCAAAGCTGGGGGCCAAGCTGACGACGCTGTCGGCGGCGCAGGCCGATTATATCGGGGTGCCGGCAACCGGGCCGTTCAAGGCCGATCACTACCGCTATTGAGGCACTGCAGCCGAAACCCTTGACGCTGCCGGTTACTAGATCCCGGCTCAGGGCCGGGATGACGGCAGAGGGTTTGAGGGCCGGCGCGTTAACCTTTATGAACGGATCTGGGGCGCTTCGGCGCCCCTTTTGTTAACCTTTTGAGGAACAAATCAGGATCAGAAAGGCTGCTCGGGACTGTGCAAGCCCTAAGTTATCCACGGGCCGTCAGTTTGACTCTTTTTCGCGATTCGCGGCGCGGTTATGGTTAACTGATTCGGGGGGCTTTCCGGCCACCTCAGGGGCAGTCAAGGCAAATCATTGAGCAAGAGGGCATCAGGAATGCAGCCGGCAGGATTCCGGAAATTTACGGGATTCATGGCCATTGGCGTTGCGGGCGCAGCTCTTTTTGCCGCCTCCCCGGCCCTTGCCGCTCCCTTTGCAGCCACCGCCATATCGGGCGCCGCCCCCTACACGATGGCGCTGGGCGCCGCCGGGTTCGGGCTGGTCGCAACGCTTTTGGCGCTCAAATGGCGGCGCGAGGCGGAAGTGGCACAGCTCGATGCCAGCGAAAAGCTGTGCGCGATGCGCGCCGCGCTCGATGAATTCGAGGGGCTTTTGGCCGGGATGCCCGAAGTCACCATCATCTGGCGCGACACGGGGATCGAGCCTTCGGTGATCGGGCCGATCACGGCGCTCTTGCCGGGGGAAAACCGGCCCCATGCGGTGCTCGAATTCCGCTCATGGCTCGAAGACGAAGCGGCGCGTGCGCTGGCGGGACGGCTGACCGATCTGCGGATCGAGGGGCGGGTTTTCGAAACATCGGTGACCGCGCGCGACGGGCGGATCATCCGGGCCACAGGGCGACTGGTGGGCGGCGCGGCGGTCGTGCGGCTGCGGCCCTCGGGCGCCAATGTGGAACCCCCGCTCAAGGGTGCGGATCTGACCCGCCTGCCCTCTCCGGGCGAAGCGCAGGCGATCCTTGCGAACCTGACCATCCCGGCCTGGTTGCGCGACAAGGACGGGCTGCTGATCTACACAAATGCGGCCTATCTTCATTTTACCCGCACGCTGGGGCTCAAGGGCGAGCGCGGCACGGCGCCCGACATTTTCGACGTGGCAACACGCGAGCGGCATTTGAAGGCCATCGAGGATGCGGCCGATACGATTGCCTTTACCGAGGAGCACGCCATTGCCGGGGGGCTCGAACTTGTGCTGTTTCCGCTTTCGGGCGGCAGCGCGGGCTATTGCTACTTGCCCGTGGCGCGGGCCAAGCCGGCCGAGACCGAGGATCCCGAGCCCGATCTGGGGCATCTGACCACGGTGATCGATGCGTTGGCGACGCCCATTGCCGTGTTCGACAAGCGCCAGCAACTGACCCATTACAACACCGCTTACGCCAATTTCTGGGGACTGGACACGGGCTGGCTCAACACAGAACCCAATGAAAAGGCGATCCTGGACAAATTGCGCACGCAAGGGGCGCTGCCGGCGGAGACCGATTATCGCGACTGGCGCGGCAAGCATTTGATGAGCTATGCGCTGACCGCGCCGCGCGAGGTGCCCTGGTATCTGCCCGACGGGCGCTGCGCCAATGTGATCGCCGCCCCCGCGACAGGCACGGGCGGGGTGATCTATGTCTTTGAAGACATGACCGAACGGCTGGCGCTGGAAACACGGCACAATGCGCTGATGCATGTGCAGCGCGAAACGCTCAATGCGCTGACCGAGGGCGTTGCGGTGTTTGGCACCAACGGGCGGCTCAAACTGCACAACCCGCGGCTCTCGATGCTGTGGAAGCTGCCCATGAACACGCTGGGCAACCATCCCCATATCGACGAGGTCGCAAGGGTCTGCGCCGAAGCGTTCCCCGAGGACGGGCGGCGCATCTGGGGGGATTTGAAACAGCGGATCATCGATCTCAACCCGACCCGATCCGACACCAAGGGGCGGATCACCCGCGCCGACGGGCGGTTGCTCGATTATGCGGTGGTGCGGCTGCCCGACGGGCAGACCATGATGACCTTCGTCGATGTTTCGGAAAGCGCCAATTACGAGCGGGTGCTCAAGGAACGCAACGAGGCGCTGATCGCGGCGGATCGGTTGAAAGATACCTTCGTTCAGAACGTTTCCTACGAGTTGCGCTCGCCGCTGACCAATATCATCGGCTTTGCCGATCTTCTGGCCTCGGGCGAAGTGGGGCCGCTGACCGACAGGCAGCGCGCCTATACCGATTATATCCGGTCTTCGAGCGCCAATCTGGGGCTGCTGATCGACAACATTCTGGACCTGGCGACCGTGGATGCGGGAATTGCCCAGCTCAATCCCGAAATGCTCGACATTTCCACGCTGATCGAAAAGGCGCGGGCCGGGCTCGATGCGACGTTTTCGGGCGGGGACGAAAAAGTCGATCTGGCGGTCGAGATCGAGGACGATCTGCCGACATTCGTCGCCGATGGCACGCGGATCGTGCAGGTGCTTTACAATCTCTTGTCCAACGCGGCGCGGTTTTCCGATCCCGGGTCGCAGGTGCGGCTCAAGGTCTCGGCGCGGGGACATGAGCGGATCGCCTTTGCGGTCGAGGACGACGGGGTGGGCATACCCGAGGATGTGCGCAACGCGATGTTCCAGCGCTTCGAGGGGCAATCGGTCGAGGGGCGCCAGCGGGGCGCCGGGCTGGGACTGGCGATCGTCAAGACCTTCGTCAATCTGCATGGCGGCTCGGTTCTGATCGAGGGCCGCCAGCCGCGCGGCACGCGGGTGACGGTGATCATCCCGTCCAACACCGCGCTGGCCCAGAACGCGGGCGAATA
Source organism: Pelagibacterium sp. (assembly GCA_002723255.1). GTDB lineage: Bacteria > Pseudomonadota > Alphaproteobacteria > Rhizobiales > Devosiaceae > Pelagibacterium > Pelagibacterium nitratireducens. The sequence continues at coordinate 76,754 of PBNW01000018.1, forward strand.
GGGCCATGATCGCGCTGTTCGCGCCCGATGCGGCAGCAACCGACGCCATCGGGGCGGCGATTGCCGCCCATCTCCGCGCGGGCGATATCGTAACGCTCGAGGGCGATCTGGGGGCGGGGAAGACGGCGCTGGCGCGGGCCATCATCAGGGCGCGGCTCAATGAACCCAACCTCGAAGTCCCCTCGCCCACTTTCGCCATCGTCCAACCTTATCGTGGCATCGTCCATGCCGATCTTTACCGGCTGGCCGATGAATCGGAAATCGACGAGTTGGGGTTGATCGAGGACGAGAACGACATCGTGCTTGTCGAATGGCCCGAGCGCGCGCCCTCGCTTATGCGGCGGCCGGGGCTGGGGATTGCCATCGGCATGGGGGCTGCGGGCAACGGGCGCGTGTTGAGCGTTATCGCAAGAGGCCGCGAACCTAAGGGGCTGGCCGATGCGCTTGCGCCGTGGCGGGTCGAGGAGACACAATAGGTCATGAGCGATTCCTTTCCCGTGCCACCCATTTCCGTGCCCGACGTGATGCTGCTTGCCGCAGGGCTGGGCACGCGCATGCGGCCCCTGACCTTCGAGCGGCCCAAGGCGCTGATCGAGGTGGCGGGCAAGCCGCTGATCGATCACGCGATCGATGCGGCGCTGGCCGAGGGGGGCATGCGGTTCGTGGTCAATGCCCATCACAAGGCGGAAATGATCGCCACCCATTTTGCGCGGCTCGAAAGCGCCCTGCCCGATCTGGGATTTGCGGTGAGCCATGAAAAAGAGAGGCTGCTCGATACGGGCGGCGGGCTGCGCAAGGGGCTTGAGCTTTTGAGGTCCGATCCGGTGCTGGCGCTCAACACCGATACGTTCTGGCTGGCTGGCAGCGACACCCCGATTGCGCGGATGCAGGCATGTTTCGAGGCGGGCGAGGCCGATATCGTGCTGTTGTGCGTGGCGCCCGACAAGGCTTCAGGGTTTCGCAAGGGCGCCGATTATCTGATGGACGCAGACGGGCGGTTGAGCAAGACCCATGGGCGGCCGATGGTCTATGCGGGCGCAGCGCTGATTTCGCGGGCGCTGGCCGCGACGGGACCGGATGTGCCGTTTTCGCTTTATCGGCATTTTGAAACCGCGCGCGAGGCGGGGCGGCTCCGGGGCGTTGAAATCGGCGCTCCATGGTTTCATGTCGGCGACCGGCAGGCGCTCAAGCGCACCGAGCAGGATATCGGCGCGCTGGTGTGATGGCGCGCTCGGGCACCATTTTTTCCATCGCGCCGCACGCGCCGTTTCTCCCTACGCTGGCGGACGCGATCATCGAGGGGCGGGTTGCGCCGGGCTGGCGGCGCGACGGGCCGTTCTGGCTCTCTGACTTCACGATCTATCTGCCGACGCGCAGGGCGGCCAACACGCTGTCGCGCATCCTTGCCGACCGGCTGGGCGACACCCCGATGCTGCTCCCCGACATTCGGCCGCTGGGTG
>PBNW01000019.1 GCA_002723255.1 Pelagibacterium sp.
ATGTACGCCCAGCGCGGCCACGGCAAGCGCTCGTCCTTTTATTCCGACTTCACCTTCGGCGCCTGGCGCAGCAACGAGCTGGTGCCCATCGGCAAGGCCTATTTCGGCTTCACCGACGCCGAACTGAAAGAATTGGACAAATGGGTGCGCGCCCACACCATCGCGAGTTTCGGCCCAGTGCGCGAGGTGGAAAAAACCCTCGTATTCGAAGTCGCCTTCGACAGCGCGCAGGCCTCCACACGCCACAAATCCGGCGTCGCCCTGCGCTTCCCCCGCATCAACCGCATCCGCTGGGACAAGCCCGCAAACGAAGCTGCAAATGTCGGCGAGGTCGAGGCCCTGATCCCCGCCACATGAAACCTGGGCCGGACAAGTGCCGCCGCCAGCTTTTTGGCCGCGCCGTCGCTGGCCCGAGCGAGGTGAGCAACAGGCGTGCGACAAAAGGAATGGCGGAACGCGACTGCGCGACCGGGCTTTCGCCCGCCCCGCGGGGGCGTTGAACGAAGTGAAACTGCCATGAGCGAAATAGTGGCGGAGAGGGAGGGATTCGAACCCTCGGAACGCTCGCGCGCTCAACGGTTTTCGAGACCGCCCCGTTCGACCACTCCGGCACCTCTCCGTCTTGGTGTCGCGGCAATCGCTCGCCGCTGGGTCGTTGGGTGGGCGCTATATGGCATAGGGTTGATTGGCCCGCAACACCTTGTTTTGAATTGTCGCCAACCCTGATAGATCACCTTTCCATGAACGCGACCGAACTTGTCCTTTTTGTCTATGGCACATTGCGCGACCGGGAAATTCTCGAAGGCGTTCTGGGGCGGGCTGTGGCGCAGGACGATCTGGCTGAGGCCCGGGCCCATGGATACCGGACCGTCTATTATCCCCAAAGGCTCTATCCGGCGCTCATTGGCGGCGGGGAATGGACCCGGGGGCGCCTCATTTCCGGGCTCGGGCAGACCGACATCGCGCGCCTCGACGCATTTGAAGGCGCTGAATACCGGCGCGGCGAAATCGAAGTAACGACGGAAGATGGAACCGTGATGGCCCAGACCTATTTCCCGGCAGGACAAATCGGCCCGGACAGCCCCCGCTGGTCGTTTGAAACCTGGACCCGTCTTCACAGGCCCGAGACAATCGGGCGCTACCGATCGGAAGATTTTCAGTAAACGCACGCAAAAGGGAGAGCCCAATGACACAGCGCGATACATACCAGACCGCCGCCGGGCCGCTGGCCATCACCCCCATCCACCACGCAACCTTCGTCATGGAATGGAACGGCGAGACCATCTATTGCGACCCTGTCGGCGATAAGGCCCGCTTTGCCGATTTCACCGCACCGACCCTGGTCATGCTGACCCACCATCACGGCGACCACCTCGGCCTCGAGACACTCGGTGCCGTCATGGGAAAGGACACGCACATCATCGCCCCGAAAATCGTTTGCGATCAGTTGCCCCAGGACCTCCTCGCCCGCACAACGCAGATGGCCAACGGCGAGCTGACCCGATGGCACGACATCTCCATCCGGGCCGTGGCGATGTACAACACGACGCCCGACCGCCAGAAATACCATGAAAAGGGCGTCGGAAACGGCTATCTCTTCGATTTTGCCGGCACGACCGTCTACCTCGCTTCGGACACCGAACCGACCGCGGAAATGGACGATCTGGGCAAGATCGATATCGCGTTCTTTCCCATGAACCTGCCCTATACCATGACCCCCGATCAGGTGGTGACCTGCATCGAGAAAACCGCGCCGCGCTACGTCTATCCCTTTCACTATCGCTTTCCCTTCGACGAACCGGCCAAGGAGCCGTCCGATTTGACCGCCTTGATGCCCGAGGGTTCAGGGACCGAAATCGTCGAACGGGACTGGTATTAGAGGCTGCGCAAGGGTGGGGCAGGCCTTGACTCCGGACCCGTTTGCCCCGATAAGCAGCTCCGAATGCGCATGGGCCCTGCCCGTGCGCCATTTGTTTTGTTCAAATACGCTGCCACAGGCCGCCCGCCGGAACATCAGTCTCCGGCCAGCACAAAGACCGCGGAAACGGGCATCATCCGCGGCGCCGTAAGGTGCGAAAACCAAGGGAACCGGGTGAAAATCCGGCCAAGACATATGTTTGCAGTCATCAAGACCGGTGGCAAGCAGTACAAAGTTGCTGCCAATGATCTGGTCCGCGTCGAAAAGCTCGCTGGTGAAGCCGGCGATGCCATCACCTTCGAAAACGTTCTCATGGTTGGCGCCGATGCCGACGTCACCCTGGGCACTCCGCTCGTTGATGGCGCGCTGGTGGCCGGCGAAGTCGTCGAGCAGTTTCGCGACAAGAAGGTCATCGTTTTCAAAAAGAAGCGCCGCCAGGGCTATCGCCGCAAGAACGGCCACCGCCAGGAACTGACCCTGGTCCGCATCACGGAAATCCTGACCGGCGGCGCCAAGCCCTCGGGCAAGAAGGCCGCCGCGCCCAAGAAAGCCGCAAAGGCCGAGACTGCCAAGGCTGAAGCCAAGCCTGCCAAGGCCGAAGCCAAGCCGGCCAAGGCTGAAAAGACCGAAGCGGCGCCCGCTGCCGACTTCAAGGACGACATCAAGCTGATCGGCGGCGTTGGCCCCGCGCTTGAAAAGAAGCTCGCTTCGGCCGGCATCACCAGCCTGACCCAGATCGCCAAGTGGACCAAGGCCGATATCGCCAAGTTCGACGAAGAGCTCGACTTCAAGGGCCGCATCGAGCGCGACGAATGGGTCGACCAGGCCAAGGAACTGATCGCCGGCAAGCCCCCGCGCGCCAAGGCCGACCAGTAATCGCGACACAGACAAATTCGAGGATTTTGAACCATGGCACATAAGAAAGCAGGCGGCTCATCCCGCAACGGTCGCGATACAGCCGGCCGCCGCCTCGGCGTCAAGAAGTTCGGCGGCGAAGCCGTTATCGCCGGCAACATCATCGTGCGCCAGCGCGGCACCAAGTGGCATCCGGGCTCCAATGTGGGTCTGGGCAAGGACCACACCATCTTCGCCCTCGTCGATGGCAAGGTGACCTTCGCCACCAAGTCGGGCGGCAAGAGCTTTGTTTCGGTCGAGCCACTCAAGGCTGCTGAATAGATCGGCAGACCGCTCGAAAGAGAACTGCCGGAGACCTTCTCCCCGGCAGTCAGATCGAATATGGATCAGGGGAGCCGGTCGATGGCTCCCCTTTTTCGTTGCCGGGACAAAGTGATGGACACCCAAGCGCTCAGGAGTGCAATGCCGGATCGGATAAGGACCGAACGCCTTGTCCTGCGCGCGCCCTGCCGCGCCGATATTTCGGCCATTGCCACACTCGCCGACAACCGCAAGATCCACGCAATGACCACCTTGCCCTATCCTTACAGCCGGCACGATGCCGAAGCGTTTGTCGAAACCTTCGCCCGGAGCGAAGCCGAGCACGCCTACGCCATCGCGCTGCCCGACGATGAGCTGATCGGGATGGTGGGCCTGCATCTCGATCCCGGCGCCGACCCCGAGATCGGATACTGGCTGGGGGAGCCCTATTGGGGCCGGGGCTATGCGACTGAGGCCGTTGGCGCGCTTCTCGAAGCCGCCCGCGGCACGGGCCATTGCACAACGCTGCGGGCCAAAGCCCGAAGCGAAAATGCCGCCTCCCGCGCCGTCCTTGAAAAGCTCGATTTCAGATATGTCGGCGAAACGGTTTCCGGTTGCGGTCCGCATAAGGACGTTCCGGTTGCGAGCTATGAACTGACCAAGTCTTTCGGAACGCCCTGACCATGGCCGAACAGCCCGAAATCGTGACCCAACGCCTGATCCTGCGCCGCCCCCGGCTGCGGGACGCACCCCGTATTGCATCGCTGCTCAACAATTTCGAGGTGACCAAGAACCTGGCGCGCGTGCCCTACCCCTACACCATCAACATGGCCGTGGATTGGCTGATGCGCCAGAAAAAGGAGTGGTCCCCCGATTCGATCACCTTTGCCATTTGCGAACCCCGCCATGGCCTGATGGGCTTTTGCGGCATGCACAAGGAAGGCCCTGACGCCGAAATCGGATACTGGCTGGGCCAGCCCTATTGGGGCAAAGGCTATATGACCGAAGCAACGGCGGCCGTCATAGACTGGTATTTCTCGACCACCGGCACCGACCGCCTGGTCTCGGGGGTTTTCCATTTCAATGCGGCCTCGCTTGCCATCCAGAACAAGCTCGGCTTTGTCCAGACCGGCATCGGCAAGCGAATCTGCCTTGCCCAGAACACCGACATCGACCATATCGAAACCGAACTGACACGGGACGCCTTCGAAAAGGCGCTTGAAACACTATGAAATTTCTCGACCAGGCCAAGGTCTATATCCGCTCGGGCAATGGCGGGGCCGGCTCGATCGCCTTCAGGCGCGAGAAATTCGTCGAATTCGGCGGCCCCAATGGCGGCAATGGCGGACGCGGCGGTGATGTGCTCGTCGAGTGCGTCGACGGCCTCAATACCCTCATCGACTATCGCTATCAGCAGCATTTCAAGGCTGGAACCGGCAACCATGGCATGGGCCAGGACCGCACCGGTGCCGATGGCGCCGATATCGTGCTCAAAGTGCCGGTCGGAACCCAGATCTTTGAAGAAGACGGGGAAACCCTGATTGCCGATTTCACCGAAGTCGGGCAGCGCCAGACCCTGCTCGAAGGGGGCAATGGCGGCTTTGGCAACGCACATTTCAAGACCTCCACCAACCAGGCCCCGCGCCGTGCCAATCCCGGACTTCCGGGCGAGGAGCGGTGGATATGGCTCCGGCTCAAGCTGATCGCCGATGCCGGCCTGGTGGGACTCCCCAATGCGGGAAAATCCACGTTTCTGTCCGCCGTTACGGCCGCCAAACCAAAGATCGCCGATTACCCCTTCACCACCCTTCACCCCGGCCTTGGCGTGGTCCGCGCCGGCGCGCGTGAATTCGTGCTTGCCGACATTCCCGGCCTGATCGAGGGCGCCTCGGAAGGCGCCGGGCTGGGCGATCGGTTTTTGGGCCATGTGGAACGGTGCGGCGTGCTGATCCATCTGGTCGATGGCACCCAGGACGATGTGGTTGGCGCCTACGAGACGATCCGCAGCGAGCTCGAAGCTTATGGTGGCGGGCTGGTCGGCAAGGAACAGATCCTCTGCCTCAACAAGATCGACGCCCTCGACGAGGAAACGCTTGCCGAGCGCAGGGCCGCGCTGGAAAAGGCATCGGGCGGCGATGTGCTGGCCATTTCCGGGGCAACCGGAAAGAACGTCGAGACTGTGCTCTATGCCGTATTGGACGTGCTCGATCACAACGCCGAGAACGACGCGCGCTCGTCGCGGACCGAGCCCGGGGACAAATGGGTGCCCTGATGCAGTCCCAGGCTCTCGATACGCAAGACGCATTGGCAGGATACAGGCGGCTGGTCATCAAGATCGGCTCTGCCCTGCTCGTCGATGACAAATCGGGAAAATTGCGCACCGAATGGCTTTCGGCCCTGGCCAGTGACATTGCCGCCCTCAAGGCCGAAGGGCGCGACGTGGTCATCGTATCCTCGGGCGCCATCGCCCTGGGCCGCCGCATTCTGGGCCTGCCCGGCAAGGCCCTGCCGCTCGATCAGAGCCAGGCAGCGGCGAGCGCGGGCCAGATTGCCCTGTCCCAGGCCTGGGCAAGCCATCTGAACGCACACGACATCACCACGGGCCAGATTCTGCTCACACCCAATATCACCGAGGAGCGGCGCTATTTCCTCAATGCCCGCACCACGATCAACACCCTTCTGGGGCTGGGCGCCGTTCCGATCATCAACGAGAACGACTCGGTTGCGACCTTCGAAATCCGCTATGGTGACAACGACCGGCTTTCGGCCCGCGTCGCCACGATGATCGAAGCCGATATGCTCGTCCTGCTCTCCGATATCGACGGTCTCTACACGGCACCTCCGGCGCACAACCCCGATGCGCGTCATATCCCCCATGTCGCCGAAATCACCCCCGAGATCGAGGCGATGGCCGGTGGCGCGGCAAGCCACCTCTCGCGCGGCGGCATGACCACGAAACTGGGTGCAGGCAAGATCACCGCGAACGCGGGAACCGCAATGATCATTGCGCTCGGAACCCGACTTCATCCGTTGCGCGCTCTTATCGAAGGCGGCCGGCACACACTCTTTGCTCCCGCGACCAACACCACGGCGGCACGCAAGCGCTGGATCATGGGAACGCTCGAAGTGACCGGACAGATCACCATCGATGACGGCGCCGTGCGGGCGCTCAAATCGGGGCGCTCCTTGTTGCCCATCGGTGTCGTCAAACTGCGCGGCGATTTCGTGCGCGGCGATGTCGTGGCGATCCACGATCTTGAAGGTCGCGAGATTGCCCGTGGCCTGGTCGGCCTCGATCGCGACTCGGCCGATCTGGTGATCGGCAAGAAAAGCGAAATGATCAAGGATATGCTCGGTCCCTCGACACGCACCGAACTTGTGCATCGCGACAATCTCGTGCTTTTGAGCCAATAAAGAAAACCGGGAGGCAATCTTGAGCGCAGCCGCACCCAAAACCGACGCCCTTGAGGCGACCATGAACGACCTCGGCCGTCGGGCGCGCAAGGCCGCCTCCATTCTGGCGCACACAGCGAGCGACAAAAAGACCGCTGCCCTGCACGCCGCCGCCAGGGCCATTGACACCAGTCGCGCAAAAATTCTGGCCGCCAACGCCACCGATCTCGAAACGGCGACGTCCGGCGGCATGAGCGCTGCGTTTCTCGACCGCCTGAGGCTCGACGATGCCCGCCTTGATGGCATCATCTCGGCACTCGAAACGGTGGCCGACCTGCCCGATCCGGTCGGAACGGTGATCGCCAACTGGCAGCGTCCCAACGGGCTCGACATTTCCCGTGTGCGCACGCCGCTGGGGGTGATCGGTGTCATTTTCGAATCTCGGCCCAATGTGACAGCCGACGCCGGCGCGCTGTGCCTCAAGGCCGGCAATGCGGTGATCCTGCGCGGCGGATCGGACAGCTTTCACTCTTCGCGCGCCATTCATGCCTGCCTTCTCGAAGGTCTCAAATCCGCCGGCCTGCCCGAGGACGCCATCCAGATCGTCCCGACCACCGACAGGGCGGCCGTGGGCGAAATGCTCAAGGGTCTCGATGGCACGATCGACGTTATCGTGCCGCGCGGCGGCAAGGGCCTTGTGAGCCGCGTCCAGTCCGAAGCCCGCGTGCCGGTCTTTGCCCATCTCGAGGGCCTTGTTCACGTCTATGTCGATAAAAGCGCCGATCTGGGCATCGCCGTCAGCGTGATCGCCAACGCCAAGATGCGCCGCACCGGCATCTGCGGCGCCGCCGAGACCCTGCTGATCCACAATGACGTCGTTGCGACCCATCTCGAACCCATAATTGCCGCCCTGATCGAAAGGGGCTGCGAAATTCGCGGCGACGAGACCGTGCGCGAAATGATTACTGCGGCCGGCCCTGCCACCGAGGACGATTGGCGCACCGAATATGAGGACGCCATCATCTCGGTAAAAATCGTTGCCGATGTGGACGAGGCGATCGCCCATATCGAGCGCTATTCGTCACACCACACCGAGGCGATTATTGCCGAGGACGGGCAGGCGGTCGAAAAATTCTTCAACGAAATCGATTCGGCGATCCTCATGCACAACGCATCGACCCAGTTTGCCGATGGCGGCGAATTCGGCTTTGGCGGCGAGATCGGCATCGCCACCGGCAAGATGCACGCGCGCGGTCCGGTGGGCGTGGAACAATTGACGAGCTTTAAATACCTCGTTCGCGGCACCGGGCAGACCCGGCCTTGACCGACCGTCTCGTTGTTCCCGGCATCACCGATCTGCCCCCCTCGGCGCCCGGCATGCGCATCGGGCTGTTTGGCGGCAGTTTCAATCCGCCCCATCAGGGCCATGACCTCGTATCGCGCGAAAGCCTCAAGCGGCTCGGCCTCGATGCCGTCTGGTGGCTGGTGACGCCGGGCAATCCTTTAAAGGACCGCACCGAACTCGCCCCGCTCCCCGATCGCGTCCGAGCGGCGCGCGTGCTTGCCGATCACCCCGCCATCCGCGTCACTGGCTTTGAGGCCGCGCACGGCTTTACCTACACATATCAGACCCTCGATTATCTCACCCGCACCCTGGCCGACCGGCGCTTTGTCTGGATCATGGGGGCTGACAGTCTCTCGAGCTTTCATCGCTGGGAGCGCTGGGAGGATATATTCGCCCTCGTCCCGATCGCGGTTTACGTCAGGCCCGGCTCCACCCGCCGCGCGCCCTTCTCGAAAGCCGCGCTGCGATTTGCCCAGTCGCGTCTCGATGAAAGCGATGCGCCGCTTCTCGCGACAGCCCAACCACCCTCCTGGGTGTTTCTCCATGGCCTGATGAGCACATTGTCATCGACCCAGTTGCGCAATGGCGCACCGAAGGATCAGCAGCCCTGACATTTGGTTACCGTCTCATTAACGACATTAACCCATGATCGATATTGGACCATGCTGGCCCTTGGCAAAGCGCCGTGGCGCACGCATATTGGTTCCATGCAACCGATAACGCGTTGCATGTGTTTATCGACAAGCTGACACAAGGAAACCGAACAGGCTTGATGACCCAAAAAATGCCCCAAAGGGTGGAGGACCACGCTTGATGGCTCCCACGCCCAGCAAGTCGGTATCGGGCGATGCCGCAACCAAGGCCGCTCCCCAGGTCCCCGTTCTCGACCTGATCCTCGCATCGCTCGACGATGCAAAGGCCGAAGAAACGATCTCCATCGACATCACTGGAAAATCCTCACTCGCCGATCATATGGTCGTGACGTCGGGACGCTCCAACCGTCATGTTGCAGCGGTGGCCGACCAATTGGTCCAGGCGCTCAAGGAACATGGCCACGACAAGCCCCGGATCGAAGGACTGCCGTCCGCCGATTGGGTTCTGGTCGATGCATCCGATGTGATCGTGCACATTTTCCGCCCTGAGGTTCGCGAGTTCTACAACATCGAAAAGATGTGGGCTGCGGATTTCGGGACCGATACGCACTAGCAGAGCCAAACGGTTCGCATGCGTGTTTTGATCGTCGCGGTCGGGCGAATGAAAGCCGGACCGGAGCGCGAACTTGTGGCGCGTTATCTCGACCGCGCCACCGCCAGCGGCAAGCCACTCGGGCTTGCCGATTTCTCCGTCATCGAGCCTGGTGAATCCCGTGCTTCGAGCGCCGATGCGCGCAAGGCTGAAGAAGCCCGGGCCATTCGCGCCGCCATCCCTGAAAAAAGCGTTGTCATCGCCCTCGACGAACGCGGCAAATCGATTGCCAGCGCCGACTTTGCGACCCGCATTGCCGATTGGCGGGACATGGGCAAACCGGCACTCGTTCTTGTTATCGGTGGGGCCGACGGCCTTGCGGCCGAGCTCCGCGATGCGGCCGACCTTGTGATCTCGTTTTCCGCAATGACCTGGCCGCACCAGCTCGTGCGCATCATGGCGGCCGAACAGCTCTATCGCACGACGACAATTTTGTCCGGCCATCCCTACCACCGGGGCGATTGATGGCGCCGTCTCTGCTATGGTCCGGGCTGATTCGGAGTTTGCCGGTTTGAGCCTGCCTGTGGGACCTTTCCTTAAGCCTTCTTTGCCCATTTTGCGGGCCGTCCTTGCTGTCCTGGGACTGGCGCTTGTCCAAACCGCGGCCCCCTCCCACGCCCAGGAAGGCGAAATCCCCGCCGTCGAGGACGTTCCCGCACAAGAGCTCGAGCAGACCACCCAGTCGGTCCAGGGCGATCTTGAAAGTGTCCGCGGCGAAATCGATCTCAGCGAGGAGCGCATAGAGGCGATCCGGGCCGAAATCGAGGCACTTGACGGCGATGCCACCCAATTGGGTGCCGAGTTGATCGCTGCGGGACAGCGGGTCGATCTGGCCGATGAGGACATCAGGCTGATCGAAGAACGGCTCGAGGCCCTTTTTGCCTCCGAGCAATCGATCCGCGCCCGCCTTGACGGCCATGACCGCTCGATCTCCAATCTTCTGGCCTCCCTGCAGCGCATTTCGGCCCAGCCGCCTCCAGCCATCATCGTCGATCCCTCCGACGCACTGGGATCGGCCCGCGCGGCCATGTTGCTCGGCGCGGTATTGCCTCAGTTGCAGGAACAGGCCGAAACGGTCACCGAAAGTCTTACCGAGTTGATCGCGCTCAAACAGACCGCGCTCGCCGAGGCTGAGCGGCTCAATGCCAATCTCACCACGCTCAATGAAGAGCGCCTGCGCATCGCAACCATTATCGAAGCCCGGTCCCAGGGGCTCGAATGGCTGAGCGACGATCTGCTTCGCGAGGAGGCCGAGGCCCAGGCTCTGGCCGACCGGGCGACATCTCTCGAACAATTGATCTCGGGGCTGGAGAGCCGCATCACCGCCATGACAGCGGCCGATGAAGCCACGCGGGCGGCCAATTCCGGCCAGCGCGTGCCAACGCTCGATCCCGAAACGCTCCGGCTCGCCTTTGCCGATACAGAGCGCACCGAACCGGCGGTTCCCATAGCATCCGCAAGGGGTTACCTCAGCGCGCCCGTCGCCGGGACAACCCTTACGACCTACGGCGCCGCCGACGGTTATGGCGGGCAATCGAAGGGCATGACGATCGCAACGGCGGACGGCGCCTCGGTTTCGGCACCGGCCGATGGCTGGGTGGTTCACTCCGGGCCGTTCCTCAATTACGGCCAAATCGTCATTCTCAATGCAGGCCAGAATTATCTGGTCGTTCTGGCAGGACTTGATTCGATATCGGTCGAGCCTGGCGACTTTGTCAGGATGGGCGCCCCCCTTGGAACCATGGGCAATGCGCCGAACCTTGAAGCGGGTGCTGGAGCTTCGGGTCCTGCGCTGTATATTGAACTCAGGGAAGGTGGCATTCCCATAGATCCCGAGGGATGGTGGACAGCCCAGTCCCCACAACAGGAAAGTGGAACGAGCTGATGGCGTTGGTATTCAAGCGGGCTCTGATCGTTATGTTGGCGATCGCCGCGAGTGTAGGGCCGGTCACGGCTCAGTCCGAGCAGACCCAACTCGAACAGGAAGAGCTCTATCGTCAGCTCGAACTGTTCGGTCTGGTTCTCGATCGCATTCGTGACGAGTATATCGAGGCACCCGACGAGACCGAACTGATCCGCGCCGCCATTCAGGGCATGCTGACCTCGCTCGACCCCCACTCGGCCTATCTTTCACCCGAAAGTTTTGCCGACGTGCGCGAGGACACGTCGGGAACCTTCGGTGGCCTGGGGATCGAAGTGACCATGGAAGAGGGCGTGGTCAAGGTCGTTACCCCCTATGACGACAGCCCCGCCTCGCGCGCCGGCATCCTTGCCAATGATTACGTTGTCGAGATCGACGGCCAGCAGGTCATGGGCATGACGCTCGACGATGCCGTCGAATTGATGCGCGGCGAAGTGGGCACCGACGTCGATGTGGTGATTTCCCGCGACGGCGCCGAGCAGCTCATCGAATTGACCCTGACGCGCGACATTATCTCGGTCTCGGCAGTCCGCTGGAGCATGGAACGCGATGTACCGCTGATCCGGCTCTCGCGATTCTCGGGCCAGGCCTATAGCGGGCTGACCGATGCGATCCAGGAGGTCTTCGAAGAAAATGATGGCCAAGCTCCAGAAGGCATCATTCTTGACCTGCGCAACAACCCCGGTGGCCTCGTCGACCAGGCACAGTTTGTGGCCGACGCCTTCCTCTCAGAGGGATCGGTGGTGCTGACCCGCGGTCGTATCCCCAACCAGAATTCGCGCTACGATGCCAGCGCCGACGAAATCGATGCCATGCTGACCGACGTGCCGATCATCGTGCTCATCAACGGCGGATCGGCCTCGGCTGCTGAAATCGTCGCCGGGGCGCTGCAGGATCAGGGTCGCGCAACGCTGGTGGGCACACGCTCGTTCGGCAAGGGCTCGGTGCAATCGATCATTCCACTGGGCTTTGATGGCGCAATGCGGCTGACCACGGCCCGCTATTACACGCCCAACAACCGCTCGATTCAGGCGCTCGGGATCACGCCCGATATCGAAGTGCTCCAGGACGTGCCCGAAGAATTTCAGGGCCGCGACCTCCTGATCGGCGAAGCCGGTCTGGCCGGACATATTTCAGGCGAGGCCGAAGAAGAGGCAACCGTTGGGTCCTCGGTTTACGTTCCCGCCGAACGCTCCGAGGACAATCAGCTCCAATATGCGATCGATCTCATATTGGGTGAGGCCGAGGACCCGGCCTTCCCGCCCAATCCCGATGCCATCATCGCGCAGCAGCAGACTGATGAAGCCGAGGTGACTGAATCCCAATAGCCTGTACTATAGCTCGGTTTGACCCTGTGCCGGCCCGATTCGCGGGCCGGCCCCGATGACGCCCGCGGTACGGGCAGCACTGCGAACGGTGGACATACATTGCGAGCTTGGGGACCAGCCGCATCATGACTGACGAGTTGAGCAGACCGCTCGGCCGGAAACGCCGCGACCATCCTCGCCGATGGCTGGGACTGCCCTGGGGCCGCATATGTGCGGCTCTTGTCGTCCTTGCCGGCCTTGGTGTCGGCGCATGGATCGTGCTTGTCGATGATCCGCAGGGAGGCAGGCCGGTGGCCGATGCCCCCGTCAGCCTCGAACCCGAACCGAACCCGGTCGCAGAGGAAGTCGCCTCCGACCCTGCGCCGACAACCACAAGTCCTGCCGTGACCAATGGTCCATCGATCATCACGCTGGGCGAAGCGCCGCCCGCGCCGGACCTGGCCGGAGCGCCGGCAGGCGATCTCGCACAGGATTTGTTCGAGATGACCGAAAACGGGCCCCTTCCCAGAGTCAGCAGTTCAGGTCTCAAACCCTATGAGGCCTATGCCCGCCCCTCGATCTCATCCCAGGCCGCCGGGGGCCGCAAGCTTATTGCTGTCGTCGTCTCCGGGCTCGGGTTGAGCGATCCCACCACCCGCGAAGCCATCAATGCCCTTCCGGGCACGGTAACGCTCGCCTTTGTACCCTATGGCAGCAATCTCGAAACGCTGACCGATATGGCGCGGGCCGATGGCCATGAAATCATGCTCGAAGTTCCACTCGAGCCGTTCGATTACCCCCAGAACGACCCGGGACCCCACACCCTGCTCGTCGAACAACCGACCCGCGACAACCTCGAAAAGCTCTATTGGCTGCTGACGCGAATGACCGGCTATACCGGGGTGATCAACCATATGGGTGCGCGCTTTACCGCCTCTGCGGCCGATTTCTCGCCAATCATGGAAGAACTCGGCATGCGCGGCCTGGCCTATCTCGACGATGGCAGCTCCAACCGCTCGGTCGCGCCGCAACTGGCTCGCCAGAACGCCGTCCCCTATGCCCGCGTGGACCGCGCTATCGACACCAACCCTTCTCAGGCATCCATCCTTGCCGAACTCGACAATCTCAAGAGGGCGGCCGACGAGCGGGGCAGCGCCATCGGCATCGTTTCGGCTCTGCCGGTGTCGATCCGCACCCTGTCCGACTGGGCCGACGCGCTCGATCAGGAAGAGTACCTCCTCGTCCCGGTCAGCGCCCTTTCCTCCATGGAGGCAACACAATGAACACGGCGCCCAATCGTGCGCAAATGCCCTATCGCGACTGCGTCGGTATCGCACTCTTCAACGACCGCGGGCAGGTTTTCCTGGCCCGGCGCATTCTCACCCCCGGCCCGGACACCTCCGAAGTCGACGCGCCATGGCAGATGCCCCAGGGTGGGATCGATGACGGTGAAGATGCGTTACCCGCAGCCTATCGTGAACTTTACGAAGAGACAGGCATCCGCACGATACGCCTTCTGGCCCAGGCGCCAGACTGGATCCACTACGACCTCCCCGACGAGGTCCTGGGGATTGCGCTCAAGGGCAAATATCGCGGCCAGCGCCAGCAATGGTTTGCCTTTTTGTTCGAGGGCGAGGAAAGCGAGATTACGCTTCTGCTCGACAACCCCGGCATCGATCCCGAATTCGATGCCTGGCGCTGGGAAGATTTCGACAAGGTCGCCGATATCATCGTGCCCTTCAAGCGTCCGGCCTATCTCGAGGTGCACAAGGCCTTCGCGCACATACCGGGCCAGATCCGGGCGCAACGGGCGTGAAGACGATCGGACTGATCGGCGGCATGAGCTGGGAGTCCACAGCTCAATACTACGCCCTCATCAACCGCGAGACCGCAAGGCGACGGGGCGGGCTGCATTCGGCAGCCATCGTGATCGACTCGCTCGATTTCGCCGAGATCGAAGCGCTCCAGGCCCAGGGCGATTGGGCAGGTGCCGGCGAGCGCCTCGCCGCTTCCGCCAGACGGCTCGAGGCCGCGGGCGCTCAATTGCTCGTGCTGGCAACCAATACCATGCATATCGTGGCACAAGACATCCAGGCGGCGACGACAATCCCCTTCCTGCATATCGCCGATCCCACAGCCGACGCGCTCATCGAAGACGGGGCGAAAACGGTTGGACTGCTGGGCACACGGTTCACCATGGAAATGGATTTCTACAAGGACCGGCTGCGCCAGCGGGGCATCGAGCCAATCGTTCCCGAGGTCGACAGGACCAATCTCGACGGCATCATCTACAATGAGCTCTGCCGTGGCATCGTCAGCGACGCTTCGCGCGACACATATGTTGCGGCCATCGAACGGCTCGGCGCACGCGGAGCCCAGGCGATCATCCTGGGCTGCACCGAACTCGGACTGCTCATTTCAGACGATGACAGCCCCCTGCCTCTTTACGACACGACCGCCCTTCACGCCGCAAACGCGGTAGCGCAAGCCCTCGATTGATTCCGGGCTCCGACAACGAAAAAGGGGCGCCGAAGCGCCCCTGATACCAACCCCGGTCGGACAAGGATCAAAATTCGCTCCACTCGTGATCCACAGCGGCATTGCCGTGGCTCAGATAAGCGCCGGCTGCCTGCTTGACCTTGCTCTGAAGCGCGCGGGCGTCGCCCGATCCACTGCCGCCTTCTCGTCCCGAGGACGATTGCGCGATGGCAGTTGTCCGATCGATCTTGAAGATATCGACGATCCGATCGAGCGCCGTGGCCTGTTCCTCGGTCTGGGCGATGGCCGCATTGGTCTCCTCGACCAGCGCCGCATTGTGCTGGGTCATCTCGTCCATCTGGCGCACGGCGGCATTGACCTCCTCGATCGAGGACGCCTGTTCGCGGCTGTCATTGGCGATCTGCTGCATCTGGCTGGTGTTGGTCCGCGCCGCCTCGAGCATGGCGACCAGCTTTTCGGCAGCCTGCGCCACCAGACGCGATCCGCCATCGACCTCGTTGGCCGATTGCTCGATCAGTGCCTTGACCTCCGAGGAGGCCGACGCGGCGGACTGGGCCAGACGGCGCACTTCGACGGCAACCACGGCAAACCCCTTGCCCGCATCCCCGGCTCGCGCCGCTTCTACCGATGCATTGAGGGCCAGAAGATTGGTCTGGAAGGCAATGTCATCGATCATCTTGATGATGTCGGAGACCTTTGCCGAAGACGTGGTGATCCGTTCCATGGCGCTGG
>PBNW01000020.1 GCA_002723255.1 Pelagibacterium sp.
GGGCCTGATCGGCTACGAAGGCGCGCCAGACGGAGACCTCGTCGGCATGCGCGATGCCGGGGAGTGCGATGCCGGCCAGAAGGAGGGCGCGGAAGAGAGGGGGGTTCGGTTTCACGGCAATTAATCCTTTATGTTATAACATTACAATGCAAATGAAAGGTTTGCGATTGTGGGGTGGAATTGGGGAATAGCGGACGTCGGGGTTTGGGTGCGGTACGGTTCCTCGGGGCGAGACCGAGGACGACGAAAGGGGTGACGGTCTGGGTCGTTCTGCCTTTTTGAACCATCACAATCGGGGATGGCGGCAATTTCAGGGTGGGGCGGGTGCCCGGAGGCGCCCCGCCCCTATGCCCGGCAACCGGGTCCGGCAGGCAAACCGGCTCAGTCGGCGAGGCAATCGAGAAGGCTGTCAGCCATCGTGTTCATCAAGGTGAAGTACAGTTTTGGGCCGTCGGCGATGGCGGCACCCAGGGGATCGAGGGTGCCGATGCGGGCGCCGGTGCCATCGGCGATGGTCTCGATGACCTGGGGGGAGAACTGGGGTTCGGCGAAAAGGCAGGCGGCGCCTTGCTGTTCGACAATTGCACGGATTTCGGTCAGCCGCCCTGCCCCCGGCGCGATCTCGGGATTGACGGTGAACGAGCCCGTTGCCTCGATGTCAAAACTTTCTTCGAAGGCGTGATAGGCGTCGTGGAAGACAAAGAAGGGCGTGCCGCGGGCGGGTGCGAGGCGGGCATCGATTTCGGCCTGCAGCGCATCGAGGCGGGCAGCGAGGGCCTGGCCATTGGCGTTGTAGGTTTGCGCATTTTCAGGGTCGACGGCGATCAGGGCGTCGGCGATGGCGGCGACCATGAGACGGGCGTTTTGCGGGTCGAGCCAGATATGGGCATCGCCATGCTCGTGAGCGTGGTCATGATCGTCTGCGTGATCGTGGTCATCCGCGTGATCGTCCTCATGAGCGTGTTCGTCGTGCTCATGGTCATGATCGTCGTGCGCTTCATGGCCCTCATCACCATGGCCGTGGGCTTCGAAGAGGCCCCCTTCGCGCAACTCGAGGATATTCATGCCCTCGACATCCATCATCTCGATTTTCGTGGCGTTGGCCGAGATGGTTTCAAGGGGGCCGTCGAGGAAGGTTTCGAGATCCTCGCCGATCCAGAAGACCAGATCGGCGCTTTCGAGCTTGCCGGCATCGGAGGGGCGCAGGGAAAAGCCGTGCGGGCTTGCCGCGCCTTCAATGAGCAACTCGGGCGTGCCCACGCCCTCCATCACGCCTGCGACCAGCGAATGCAGCGGCTTTATGGTGGCGACCACATTGGGCGCGGCGAGCGCGGGGGTGGCGGCGAACAGCGCAAGGGCAGCGGGTGCGAGAAGAGCAAAGGCTTTATTGGGCATTGTCGGAAGGGCTCCGTGCGACTATGTTATGATATTACACAACCAATGTAATGCTATAACATTGCGGTTTGAGTCAATGCACATCTGGCAGGATCGGGCATGAAAAATTTCAGCGCACCCGAGCGCGACGATATCGTCAGGGTTAAAGGCGTCGGGGTGAAGCGCGACGGGCGCTGGCTGGTGCGCGGGGTGGATATGGCCATCGCGCGCGGGGAAATCGTGACGCTGATCGGGCCGAACGGATCGGGCAAATCGACAACGGTCAAGACCGCTCTGGGCATCATCAAACCCGATGAGGGCAGCGTGTGGCGCGCGAAAAACCTTGCCATCGGCTATGTGCCGCAAAAAATCGCCATGGACCGCTCGCTGCCCATGACTGTGGAACGGTTGATGGGGCTGACGGGGCGGCGGACCAAAACCGAGGTCGCGGCAACGCTTGAGATGGTGGGGATTTCCCATCTGGCCCGGGCGCAGGTGCATTCGCTTTCGGGCGGGGAATTTCAGCGCGCGCTGATCGCCCGCGCGGTGATCGGGCGGCCCGACCTTCTGGTGCTCGACGAACCCGTGCAGGGGGTCGATTTTTCCGGCGAGGTGGCGCTTTACGATCTGATCGGGCGGATCCGCGACGAGACCGGATGCGGGGTGGTTCTGATTTCGCACGATCTGCATGTGGTGATGGCGCGCACCGATACGGTGATCTGCCTCAATGGCCATGTGTGCTGCCAGGGCACGCCCGACAGCGTGGCGGCGAGCGGGGAATATGCGGCGCTGTTCGGGCCGCGGGCAGCGGAAACGCTGGCGA
The DNA here is from genome assembly GCA_002723255.1 of Pelagibacterium sp. Classification (GTDB taxonomy): domain Bacteria; phylum Pseudomonadota; class Alphaproteobacteria; order Rhizobiales; family Devosiaceae; genus Pelagibacterium; species Pelagibacterium nitratireducens. The sequence continues at coordinate 2,198 of PBNW01000020.1, forward strand.
TCTATCGCCATGAGCACGATCATGCGCATCTGCCGGACGGGTCGGTGCGCGATGCCAAGGGACAGCTCCATTTCGACCATCACGCGCATGGGCCCCATTGCGAGCACGAGGGCGAGGGGCACAAGCATGCTTGAGAGTTTTTTCACCCGCGCGCTGATCGCCGGGGTGGGGCTGGCGGCGGTGACGGGGCCGTTGGGCAGTTTCATCGTCTGGCGGCGGATGGCCTATTTCGGGGATACGATGGCCCATTCGGCAATACTTGGTGTCGCTCTGGCCCTGTTCTTTTCGTTTTCGCCGGTGGTGGGGGTGTTCGCCATAGCCGTTATGGTGGCGCTGATCCTGGCGTTTTTGCAGCGCCGGGGCACGCTGTCGGCGGATTCGCTTTTGGGGCTTTTGAGCCATTCGGCGCTGGCGCTGGGACTGGTGCTGGTATCGCTGATGCCCAATGTGCGAATCGATCTGATGGGGCTGTTGTTCGGCGATATTCTTGCGGTGTCGGCGAGCGATCTTTTTGTGATCTATGGCGGCGGGATCGTCGTTCTGGGGGTTCTGGCGTGGCTGTGGCGGCCGATGCTGGCGGGGACGGTGTCAGAGGACATCGCCCAGGCCGAGGGGCTGAACCCCGAGCGCACGCGGCTGATCTTCATGGTGCTGCTGGCCGGGCTGATCGCCATATCGATGAAGATTCTGGGCGTGCTGCTGATCACCGCCATGCTGATCATTCCCGCCACCGCCGCGCGGCGGCTGGCCAATACGCCCGAGCAGATGGCGATCTATGCCGGGCTGGGCGGGATCGCCGCCGTGCTTGCGGGCTTGTGGGCATCGCTTACTTTCGATACGCCATCGGGACCCTCGATCGTGGTTGCGGCGCTTTGCGTTTTTGCTATTACCTCCATCGTTCCGCTGGGCAACAAGGGAGCCGCCTGAGACATGAGTGCGCATTCCGATCTCACCCGCAACCAGTCGCTGGTGCTCGACCGGCTGGAAAAGGCCGAATCGCCGATGAGCGCTTATGCGATCCTCGACCAGTTGCGCGATGACGGCTTGCGGGCGCCGCTGCAGGTCTATCGGGCGCTCGAAAAACTGCTCGACATGGGACTGGCGCACCGGCTGGAATCGATGAACGCGTTCGTTGCCTGCGCACAGCCCCATTGCCATGATTCCGGGTTGATCGCCTTTGCGATCTGCGAGAAATGCGGGCAGGTGAGCGAGTTTTCCGACGATGTGGTGCGCGAAAGACTGAACGGCTGGGCGGACCGGGAGGGGTTCGTGGTCAAGCGCACGACGATGGAGATACGGGGCGAGTGCCGGGTGTGTGCGGCAGCGTGAGAGGTTGGGCTGGAAGGCCCCCTCACCCGACGCTTCACGTCGACCTCCCCCAAGGGAGAGGTGAAAGAGGGCTCTGGATTTTCCCTATGCGATCCCAACGAGGATTGAGCGGATCATGGCGGCCAAGCCCAAGATAAACAGTAGCGCCATGACGACGAAAACACCCAGCGTGAGCGCATACATGCCCCCGCTAGCTTTGCGGTCATAAAAGCCGCTGCGGCCTTCTATCACGCCCGTGCGCAGGGCACGGACGATGATCGGCAACAGCCAGGCCAATCCCCATACAAGAGCGGCGACAATCGCCAGCGATGCAACAACCTGACCGTTCAAACCGCCCCCCGAAACATTTGGCATTTATGGGCATGACATCAGCATCTGCGGCCAAGATCAAGCAATAGCGGCCCGGTCTTTACCCAAATCGAACTGGCCATCACTCCAAGAAATAGGTGATGGTGGTGACCACCCTCACCTTCTTGTCCATCTGTTTCTCGCTGCGCTGATCGGGGATTTCGACGGCGGCGAGGATTTCGAATACGCCCTGATTGGCGGTCTGGATGGTGCCGACCTGCGCGCCTGCATCATCGGCAAATTGCTGGGCGGCTTCGCGGGCGCGTTGGGTGGCTTCGGCGAGCATGTCGGTCTTGAGGTCGGTCAGCGCGGTAAAGACGTAGGACGGGCCGGCATTGTAGGCGTCTGACGAAAACACCACGCCGGCGCGCAAAAGGTCGCCGATGTCGCGCGAGGCGGCGGCGATAGCCTCGACATCGCCCGAGGTCACCATGAATTCCTCGGTCAGGACGAAGCGGGCCGTGTCGGGGGTGTTGGATGCGTTGTAGCCGGCAAGGCGATCCTCGACGAGGATGTTGTTGACCTGCATCGAGCCTTCGGGGAACCCGGCGCCGGTGAGGAAGTCGCGCACCGCAGCGTCGGAGGTTTCGAGTTGGGCGCGGGCATCTTCAAGGGTCGGGCCGGTGGCGACGAACTTGATCGGCCAATAGGCGAGATCGGCGGTAACGTTGCGCTCGGAGAGGCCCTTGACGGTGACTGTGCGGATCGGCTGTCGGGATTCGATGAGCGCCTGTCCGCCGAGCCAGCCGGCGAGAGCCAGGCCAACGGCGATCAAAAGCGCGGCAACGATGCGGGAGAGAGATTGCATGACGGGTCCCCAACGAAAAACGCCCCCCGGCGCAAGGACCGATGGGGCGCTTCAATTGTGACCGGTTTTGGGCGGGTGTCAGGCCACCTTGGAAATGTCCGGGACCGCGTCGAGCAGCATGCGGGTGTAGTCGGCCTGGGGGGACCCGAAGATTTGTTCGACGGGGCCGGTTTCGACGAGATTGCCGTTGTGGAGGACGCCGACTTCATCGGCCATCTGGCGCACGACGGCGAGGTTGTGGCTGATGAGCAGATAGGTGAGGCCGAACTCTTCCTGCAGCCGGCTCATCAACTCGAGCACCTGGGCCTGAACGGAGACGTCGAGCGCGGAGGTGGGTTCATCGCAGATGATGAATTCGGGTTGGCTGGAAAGCGCGCGGGCAATGGCTATGCGCTGGCGCTGGCCGCCGGAGAACTCGTGGGGGTATTTGCGCATGGAGACCGGGTCGAGCCGCACGCGTTCGAGCAGGTCGGCGACGCGCTCGGCGATTTCACCGGGTTTGCGAGCGATGCCCAGCGCCCGCATGGGCTCGGCGATGATTTCGCCCACCCGCCAGCGCGGATTGAGGCTGGCATAGGGATCCTGAAAGATCATCTGGATTTTCGAGCGGCGCTTTTTTTCGGCGCCCTTGGACCAGATGTCGGTGCCTTCGAGGCTTACGGTGCCCGATGTGGGCGGCAGAAGACCGACCATCATGCGGGCGCAGGTGGATTTTCCCGATCCCGATTCCCCGACCAGCCCATAGGTCTGGCCGCGCTGGATGGAAAAGGACACGCCATTGACCGCTTGGACGATCTTGCGGTTGCGGCCGGTGATCCGCGACAGGAACGAGCCGGAAAGGTCGAACTGCTTGGTGAGATTGTCGACGACGACGAGGGGTTCGTCGGTCTTTTCCGAGGCAAAGCTGTGGCCCTTGGCGACGGCCGCCGCATAGCGCGGGTTCTGGGCGGTGATCGAGGGAATGGCTTCGATCAGCTTGATCGTATAGTCCATTTTGGGGCGGTTGATGATGTCGCCCACCGAGCCGGTTTCGACGATTTCGCCCTTGTTCATGACGATCATGCGATCGGCGGCTTCGGCGATGACGCCCATATCGTGGGTGATGAGCATGACGGCAACGCCGCGCTCGGCGCACAGGCGTTTTAAGACCTTGATGATCTGGGCCTGGACCGAAACGTCGAGCGCCGAGGTGGGCTCGTCGGCAATGACCAGTTCAGGCTCGGCGGCCAGCGCAAGCGAGATCACCACGCGCTGGCGCATGCCGCCCGAGAATTGGTGCGGGTAGGAATCGATGCGGTTTTGCGGATCGGGGATGCCGGCATCGGCCAGCAGCGCGATGGCGCGGGCGCGGGCCTCATCCTGGCTGAGCGGGAGATGGCGGCGGATGGTTTCGATCAGCTGCTCGCCCACAGTAAAGAGCGGGTTCAATGAGGTCAGCGGATCCTGCATGACCATGCCGATGCGGCGGCCGCGGATCTTGCGCAGGCTTTCCTCGTCGAGCCCGTCGATGCGGTCACCGCTGAGCGTAATCGATGTCGAGGAAATTTCGCCCGGCGGATCGATCAGGCCCATGATGGCGGTGCCGGTCATGGATTTGCCGGCGCCCGATTCCCCCACAACGCCGAGCACTTCGCCGGGCATGATGTCGAACGAGATGGATTTGACGGCGGTGAAATCGCCGCGCCGCAGATGGAAGACGACGGAAAGGTCTTTGACGGAAAGAACAGGTTGGCTCATCAGCGCAGCCTTGGATTGAGGGCGTCACGCAGCCAGTCACCCAAAAGGTTGACCGACAGGGCGAGGAGCACGAGCGTGATGGCAGGGAAAAACAGGATCCACCATTCGCCCGAAAACAGGAACTGCTGCCCGATGCGGATCAGGGTGCCCAGCGAGGGCTGGGTGGGTGGAACGCCGACGCCGAGGAAAGAGAGCGTTGCTTCGGCGATGATGGCCAGGGCCAGCCCGATGGTGCCGATGACCAGAACCGGGCCGAGCACATTTGGCAGGATGTGACGGATGAGGATGAAGACCGGCTTGACCCCGATGATGCGGGAAGCCGAAACATAATCCTTTTGCCGCTCGACCATTGTCGAGCCGCGCACCGTTCTGGCGAACTGGGCCCAGTCGGACAGCCCGATGGAAAAGATCAAAACGAAGATCGCCATGGATTCGCGCTGGTTGGGGGGAATGATGCCGCGGGCGATGCCGAAGATCAAAAGGGCGATCAGGATCGAGGGAAAGGAAAGCTGGACGTCGGCGATGCGCATGATGATGGTGTCGGTCAGCCCGCCGCGATAGCCGGCGATCAGCCCCAGAGTGACGCCGAGCAGCATGGCGAACAGGATGGCCGACAGGCCCACCATGAGCGAAACGCGCGAGCCGTAGAGAATTGCCGAGAACACGTCGCGCCCCTGATGGTCCGATCCGAGCAGGAAATAGCTGCCCGAAAAACTCTCGCTCATGGGCGGGGTGAACCCGTTCATGAGATTGAGCGTGCGCGGATTGAAGGGGTCGTAGGGCGCGATAAAGGGCGCAAAGATTGCCGCAAGGATCAGAACGGCGGCAACGATCGAGGAGACGACGGCCACCGGCGAGGTGCGGTAGGAATAGAAAATGTCGGAATCGACGATGCGGGCGAGGCGGCTCTTGGGGGCGGTCGGGGTGATGTCGTTCATGGCTCAGTGCCCCTTTGCCGCGCCGATCCGCAGGCGCGGATCCACGACGTAATAGAGTATGTCGACGATGAGATTGACGATCACGAACACGAAGCCGACAAAGATCAGATAAGCGGCCATGACCGGCACATCGACGACGGCGACCGACGAGAGAAACAGCGAGCCGATGCCGGGCCACTGGAACACCGTTTCGGTGATCAGCGCCCCGGTGATGATCGAGCCCAGTTGCAGGCCGGCGATGGTGATGACCGGAACCATGGTGTTCTTGAGCGCGTGCGAAAAATTGATGGCGCGCTTTGAAAGGCCCCGGGCGCGGGCGAACTTTATATAATCCTGGCGCAGCACTTCGAGCATTTCGGCGCGCACCAGACGCATGATGAGCGTCATCTGGAACAAAGAGAGGGTGATGGCGGGCAAGATGATCGAGCGCAGGCCGGTTTCGGTGAAAAAGCCCGTGGTCCACCAGCCCAGATCGAGGACCTGGCCGCGCCCGAAACTGGGCAACCATTGCAGCTCGACCGCGAAGATGTAGATCAACCCGATGCCGATCAGGAAGGTCGGCAACGACACCCCGATCAGCGAAAACGCCATGATGGCGGCAGCGGCGGGGTTCTTGCGGTTAAGGGCGGTAAAGACGCCGGCCAGAATGCCAAAGACCAGGGCGATGGCGGCCGAGGTGAGCGCCAGTTCGATGGTGGCGGGCAGGCGCGACATGACGAGTTCGGCAACCGGGGTCTGCAGGCGGTAGGAAATGCCGAAATTGCCCTGCAGGGCGTTGACGATGAAGCGGAAGAACTGCTCGTAGAACGGATCGTTGAGCCCCAGGCGCTCACGCAGGAGCTCCTGATCGGCAATCGAGGCTTCCTGGGAGACCATGGAGGCAACGGGATCGCCGACATAGCGGAACATGACGAATGCGATCAGCGCGACAGCGAGCATCACGAGTATCGATTGCCCGAGCCGTTTTAAGATGAAGGCCAGCATTTATGTGGTCTCCGTGAGCGCTTTTGCGCCGCAGCCCGGGAGCGCCCGGACGCATGTGCATTGCGTTTGAACTTTATCGGAAAATTGGCCAGCGACAATGGCCAGCCTTGCAAAGCCGGGCAAACAAAACGCCGCGCCACAAGAGTGTGGCGCGGCGCCGTGTCAGAACAGCCGTCTTACTCGAAGACCACGCCGGTCATGGAGGGCTGGTTTTCCGGATGCACGGCAAGGGTCATGTCGTCGCGCATGGCGTAGGCCAGAACCTGATTGTGGACCGGGATGAAGACACGATCTTCCTGAACCTGGGCCCAGATGTCGGCGATCACGCCATTACGGGCCTCGAGATCGGTCATGGTGCCCAGCGATTCGATCATTTCATCGACTTCGGGATTGGAATAGAGCCCGATATTGTAGGTGCCGTATTCGTCGTCCTTGGTGTGAACCAGATCGTTGAAGTTGTAGGCCGAATCGAAGGTGGAAACGCCCCAGCCCAGGAGATAGAAATCCGTCTCGTTGTTGAGAATGAGCGGAGAGTGCTGGGCGACCGGGCGCGAGGCCAGGGTCACATCGATGCCGATCTGGCCGAGCATGCCCACAAAGGCCTGCGAAATGGCTTCGTCGTTGACGTAACGGTCATTGGGGGTATCGAGGGTGACCGAGAAACCATCGGGATATCCCGCTTCGGCCATCAGCTCTGTCGCACGCTCGACATCGACCGCCGGGCAGGTATCAAGCTCTTCGGTCCAGCCGTTCACGAACGGAGGCATGTTGACGCAAGTGGGCAGCGACTGACCGCGCATCACGACCTGACGAATGGCGTCGCGGTCGATGACCAGCGACATCGCTTCGCGCACCAGCGGGTTGGCGAAGGGGTTTTCGTCGGTGACGTTGGAGCTGATGAGCGGCTCGTCGTCCATGGCGTAGCCAAAATAGATCGTGCGGTTTTCAGGGCCGGTCTCGACCTTGACGCCATCGGTGCCGGCAAGACGTTCGATATCCTGAACCGGAACGTCCTGGACGAGATCGACTTCACCCGAAAGCAGGGCGGCGACGCGGGTCGCGTTGTCCGAGATCGGGGTGTAGACGATTTCGGTGACCGCAGGAGTCTCGCCCCACCAGTCTTCATTAACCGTCAATACCGAGCGCACGTCGGGGTCACGTTCGGCCAGGACATAGGGGCCCGTGCCGTTGGTGTTGCGGACCGCGAAGTTTTCCTCGCCGGCCGCGAAATCCTGGACTTCGGTAAGGTCGTTTTCTTCCGACCAGCCCTTGTCCATGATGAAGGTGTTGGTGATGTTGTTGGGATAGAGCGGGGACGGCCCGGCCATCTGGAATTCGACCGTATAGTCGTCAACCGCGGCAACGCTCTCAACATCGGCGTGGAGCTGACGCATGTTGGAATTTTCGGACTTGGCGTGCTCGATGGAGAACACCACGTCTTCGGCCGTGAATTCCTCGCCGCCATGGAAGGTGACGCCTTCGCTCAGCTCGAAGACCCAGACGGTCTCGTCGCCTTCCTTGACGTACCAATCGGTCGCAAGGCGGGCCTGAAGGTTACCTTCCACATCGCGGTCGAGAAGCGTCTCGTAGATGTGGTGGTTGAAGGTGTGGGTCACGCCCTGGTTCTGGGAGTGCGGATCAAGCGTGAGAGCATCGGACTGACGGGCCCAGCGCAGCGTTTCGGCGCTGGCCGCGCCAACGAGCATGGTGGTGGCAAAAAGAGCCGCCGCAATGCCGGTGAGCGTGTTTCGCATATCGAGTTTATCCCCTTGACAAAAATTACCCGCCATCGGCGCCTTTTGCCCGGCGCCGATGGCGGAAGCCATCATCCAGAAAACGCCCCCGCCTGCTGGGCCGGAGCGAGATACTGACTTGGGGGTCGAATATGTCGAAACGGCACGGTCAGACGATTAAGCTCTTTCTGTTGATCGATGTGCAGGGGTTATCTTATTTTGCATGACGATCCCTCCCTGCGACTTGGGGCCAGCACCGCGCGGGGTCTTAACGCCCGGGCGGTGCACGCCGAAGCCGCAACAAAGCGTCTTTTGTTTGATCGCGCAATGGGTATGTGGAGGACGTTTACGTCAGATATACTGTCCTTTTTTGACTATCCGGTCAAAAAACTGCCAAATTCCGGGCAGCTCCGGCGTACTTGAGGGTACGATTTGCTGAAAATATCGGCAAAAAAATTTTTGTGCGCGATTGCTGGCCAGCAGGGAGGGCCGTGAATCGCGGGGCTTTCACGCTGAATCAGCGGGGCTTCCCAGCCGTGGGTCCCGGGCTCGAATTGGATACAGGTCAGCCCGCCGGCGGTTCCCACAATTCGATGGGGTTTCCCTCGGGATCGTGGATGCGGGCAAAGCGCCCCGTTTCGGGGGTATCCCATTCGTCGCGGGTTTCGACTGGGATGCCCGCCCCTTTGAGGTCGGCCATCAGGGCGGAAAGATCGTCGACGCGGAAATTGATCATCCACTGCCTGTCGGGCGGGAAATAATCGGTTTCGCGCCTGAAGGGGGCAAAGACGGTCATGCCGGCCTCCTGCTCCCAGAAGCCGGGGACGCCGAGATGGGTCTCATACCATTTGGCCAGCGCCTCGGTGTCGCCCGAGCGAAAAAACACTCCGCCTATGCCCGTTGCCTGAGCCATTTCCCGCCTCCCTGCGATCGGGCAACATTGGGATACGTCCGGTGAGAAAGGTCAAGAGGTTGCGCCGCGGGCCAAGGCCAATTATGACATAATCGCCTTTTATGAGGAGCGCCTGCCTCTCGTGTCGATGATATCGCAAAAAGCCCGCTACGCCCTGCGCGCCCTTGTGGCGCTGACGCGCGCCGGCGAGGGTGAAAGCCTGATGATCTCGGAAATTGCCGCAGGGCAGGACATTCCGAAAAAATTTCTCGAACAGATCCTGCTCGAACTCAAGCGCAGCGGCATCGTGATGTCGAAACGCGGCAAGGCAGGGGGGTATCTGCTCTTGAAGGCGCCCGAGGAAATCAGCTTCGGGGAAGTGCTGCGCATCATCGACGGCCCGATCGCGCCCCTGCCCTGCCTGTCGAAAATCGCCTATCGGCGGTGCATCGACTGCCGCAGCGAGGATGATTGCGAAATCCGGCACGTTTTCGCCAAGGTGACCGACGCAACGCGCGCCGTGCTCGACCAGACGACGCTGGCGGATGCCATCGGGGAAGTGGATTTGCTGGAAAAGGCGAGTTAGGGCGCGCTAAGTTCATACAGCATCGATTTTGCTTCCAGCGCTTCCCCGGCGAAAGCCGGGGTCTATGTGCTTTGCCTTGGGCGCTGGCGCTTCGGGCAGTGCTGCTGGACCCCAGCTTTCGCCGGGGAAGCGAAGGGCGGGGGTAACGAACGGTTGGGTTCAGACCTGAACTGCTTCAGCCAAATGCCTTCTCGCCTTCGACCCAGACGCCCTCAACACCCAAATCATCGGACAGGTGCACCATGGACGCCATGGCGCCCGAGCCCAGATGCCCGATCGTGTCGGCGAGCCCGATGGCCTGGGCAGGGTAAAGCGCGGCCATGCGCAGGGCCTCGTCGAGATCAAGGCCGATGGTTCTGTGCATGTAGCTTAGCGCATCGATCATGGTGAGATCGGCCCCGGCCAATGTGCCGTCGGCCAGCCGCAGCGCACCATCGGCGCGGACGATGTCGCGGCCATTGAGGGCAAAGCCGGTCATGTCGGTGCCCATTGGCGACATGGCATCGGTGACGAGAAAGATCTTTCCCGGTCCTTTCTTGGCGCGCAGAGCAACGCCGATGGTTGCCGGATCGACATGGATGCCGTCGGCGATCAGGCCGGCCCAGACGCCATTGGCTAGCGCGGCGCCGACAAGTCCGGGTTCGCGGTTGCCGAGCTGGCTCATGGCGTTAAACAGGTGCGTGACCATCGATGCGCCGGCCTTGAACGCCGTGACCGCGCCGGCAATGCCGGTGTCGGAATGGCCGAGCGAGACGGTGACGCCGGCCTGGGCGAGCCGGGCGATCTGGTCGGGGCCCACGGACTCGACCGCGACGGTGGTCAGAAGGGCGGGCATGGCGGGGCGGGCCGCGATGAGCGCGCGCAAATCGGCTTCGTCCATGGGGCGGATAAAGGCGGGGTTGTGGGCGCCCTTGCGGGCGACCGAGAGGTGCGGGCCTTCGATGTGCAGGCCGATAAAGCCGGGCACTTTTTGGGCGTGGGCGGCAATGCCCGCATCGAGTGCCGTGCGGGTGACCGCGCGCGTGTCGGTGACGAGGGTGGGCAGGAGCGCGGTGGTGCCGAACTGGAAATTGGCGGCGCACAGCTGGCGCAGGCCTTCGACGCTGCGGTCTTCGTTGAACAGCACGCCGCCGGCGCCATTGACCTGCAGATCGACAAAGCCGGGCACCAGCATGCCGTGGCCGAGGTCGATTTCGGCAATGCCGGATGGCACGTCTGTGGTGCGGACGATGGATTTGACGCGGCCGTCTTCAACCAGAAGGGCACGCTCCTCATGCCAGGTCTGGCCATCGAAGATTTTCGGCGCCGAAAGCGAAAACAGGGTCATAGGGTCGAGGTTACCTTGCGCAGATGCGGGGGCTCGTCGGGGTTGAAGCCGCGATGGCGGGCCAGCGCTTCGATAAAGCCGTAAAACGAGACGACCAGAGCGATGGGGTCGGTCAGCGGATGGCCGGTGCGGGCGACCGGGAGCGCAATGGCGGCGCCGGGCTGGGGGTCGGTGACGAAGACCGAACCGCCCTGTCCGGCCAGCCGGGCGCAGGTTTCAAGGATCGAAGAGCGCGCCTTGTCTGTCGCGCTGAGCGCAAGAACGGGGAACCCCTTCTGGACGATGGCGGCGGGGCCGTGCAGCACTTCGGCGGTGGAATAGGCCTCGGCGTGCAGGCCCGAGGTTTCCTTGAACTTGAGCGCTGCTTCGTGGGCGATGGCGGCGCCGGGGCCGCGCCCGAGCACGTAGAGCGAATTGGCATTTGCCGTGGCCTCGACAAGAGGCGACCAGTCGCACGAGAGCGCATTTTCGAGCGCTTCGGGAAGGGCGTCGAGCGCGCCGAGGAGCGCCTTGTCACCCGACCAGCCGGCAACGATGGCCAGCCCGGCGACCGCGGAGGTCACAAAGGTCTTTGTGGCGGCCACCGACTGTTCTTCACCCGCGCAGATATCGATGACGGCATCGGCGGCTTCGGCCAATGGGGAGTCCGGGGTGTTGGTGATGGCGATGGCGGTTGCGCCCGAGCGGGCGGCGCTTTGCAGCATGGAAACGATGTCAGGGCTTTTGCCCGACTGAGAAATGCCGATGGCGGCGGCGCGGTCGAGCTTGAGATCGACGCCATAGATCGAGGCGATGGAGGGGCCGACCGAAGCGACGGGAACGCCGGTCGAAAGCTCGCAGGCATATTTAAAGAAGGTCGCTGCGTGATCGGACGAGCCGCGGGCGATGGTTATGACCAGGCGCGGATCGGCATCGGCAAGCGCCTTTGCGGCAGCATCGAGCGCCGGGCGCCCCTCGCCGAGCAGGCGGGCCACTGCCGCGGGGATTTCGGCGATTTCGCGCTTCATGTGAGTCTGGGTCATGCTGGCGGTGGTCCCTTTTAGTTCTGCAGGCGCAGTTCGGCGACGAAATCATAGGCATCGCCGCGATAGATGGAGCGGGTGAATTCAACGATCCGGCCCGAAGCGAGATAGGAGGTGCGCTCGATGCGCAGGCTGGCGGCGCCGGGGGCGACGTCGAGCAGTTCGGCATCGTGCCGGCCCAGATTGACCGCCGCTATGCGCTGGATGGCGCGCACCGGGCGGTTGCCCGTCTGGTCGAGCTTGGCGTAGAGCGAATTGGCGATGGCGTCGGGATCGGGCAGGACAGTGGCCGAGAGCGAAGCGCGCTCGATGGCCAGGGGATTACCATTGGCGATGCGCAGGCGGGCGATGCGGGCGACCTTTTCGCCGGCGCCGAGGCCCAAAATGATGGTTTCCTCGTTGGAGGGATCGTAAAGGCCGCGATCGAGCCATTGCGAACTCAGCGTCATGCCGCGGCGCGCCATGTCCTCGGTGAACGAGGTGAGGCTGGAGAGCGATTGTTCGACCCGCTGGACGGTGGGGGCAACGAAGGTGCCCGAGCCGTGGCGCTGGATCAGGATGCCATCGGCCACAAGGTGCTGGACGGCCTTGCGGACGGTAACCCTGGAAACCTCGGCCGTGGCCGCGATATCGCGCTCGGACGGCAGGGCGTCGCCGGGATTGATGAGGCCGGATCTGACGGCATCCTCGATGGACCGGCGCAGGCGCAGATAGAGCGGGCCGCCGCTGCGGGCCCCGGCCGTCTGCCTGAACATGTCCTCGATGGTGGCACTCATTGGCTGGCACTGCGTCTGGTACGCATGGGACCGCTCCTCATCCGGCCCAACGCCGGCACCCTCTGTGCGGCTATAATACCAATAATAGACCATTGGCCAAGCTGGCAGAACGGAAATTTCGTAAAAAGTCGCGAAAGGCCCGGATGGCGTGCCTGTCGGTCACCTCCGGAGGAGCGCTCGAGACAATTTCGTAACACCCCACTGGACAAGTGGTATTTTTTTGGCATTATCGAGGGAACAGGAGGATTGTGCATGCCACGAAGGGGCGACATGCTGATCGAACGACACGCGCACAGGGCCATGCCGTGAGCGCTCTCGTTGCCACCGAACACGCCGATCCGCGCTTTTCCGGGCTCGATAGCTGGGACGATGCCGCTATTCTTTCGGCCCTGCTCGATGGCCAGAAGCGCGGTCTCGATGCCGTAAGTGCTGCACTCTTAGATATCGCCAAGGCCGCCCAATTGGGTGTTGCCGCGTTGCAGGCGGGTGGGCGGCTGATCTATGTCGGGGCCGGCAGCCCGGGGCTGATCGCACTCGGCGACGCGCTGGAAATTCCCCAGACCTACGGCATTGCACGCGACCGCATCGAAATCGTCATGGCGGGCGGGCTGGCGATGACCCAGGAACTGCTTGGCGGGCCGGAAGACGATGCCGACCAGGGCGCGGCCGATGTTGGCGCGCTTGGCATCGGGGCCAACGATTGCGCGATCTGTATTTCGGCGAGCGGGACGACCCGTTATACCGTCGCCGCATTGCGGGCGGCCAAAACCGCCGGTGCGGGAACTGTCGGGATCGCGGGAAATGGCGGCGCGCCGCTGCTGGCCGATGCGGATGTGGCGATCCTTCTGGCGAGCGGGGCGGAGGTGATTTCGGGCTCGACCCGGATGGCGGCGGGCACCGCGCAAAAGGCGGCGCTCAACATGCTATCGACCCTGATCGGGGTGCGGATGGGGCATGTGCACGACAATTTCATGGTCAACGTCACAGCCGACAACGACAAGCTGGTGCTCAGAGCCACCGGCATCGTGGCGCGCATCGCAGGGGTTGGACCCGATGTGGCGGCAAAGGCCATGCAAACGGCTCACAACGAAGTCAAGCCCGCCATCCTTCTGGCGGCGGGCGCAAAAGATCTGTCCGAGGCGCAGCAATTGCTTGCGCAATCGGGCGGTGTCGTACGCAAGGCACTGGCCGTTTTGGGCCGCCCATAAAGCCTTGCCCGACGAGGGAACGCCCGCCCGGAGCCTTTCCGGACGGGTTCAACAAAGAAGAGGAACCATCATGATCTCGAAATCGAGACTGCTATGCACAAGCGCGGGTTTAGCCCTCGCCCTGACCGCAACACCGTTGCTGGCCCAGGACGTGACGCTGACCATCGAAAGCTGGCGCAATGACGATCTGACCATCTGGCAGAACACGCTGATCCCGGCCTTTGAAGCGGCCAATCCGGGGATCACGCTCAATTTTGCCCCCACGGCGCCGACCGAATACAATGCGGCGCTCAATGCCAAGCTCGACGCCGGCTCGGCGGGCGATCTGATCACCTGCCGTCCGTTCGACGCGTCGCTGGCGCTGTTCGAGGCGGGCTATCTGGCCCCGCTCGACGATCTCGAAGGCATCGCCAATTTCTCCGATGTCGCCAAATCGGCCTGGAACACGGACGATGGCTCGACCCCGTTCTGCGTGCCCATGGCCTCGGTGATCCACGGCTTTATCTACAATGCCGATGCGTTTGCCGAGCTGGGGCTGGAAGAGCCCACCACCGAAGAAGAGTTCTTCGCGGTTCTCGACGCCATTCAGGCCGACGGGACCTACATTCCGCTGGCCATCGGTGCTGTGGATCAGTGGGAATCGGCCTCGATGGGCTACCACAATATCGGCCCGGCCTATTGGCACGGTGAAGAGGGACGGCTGGCGCTGATTTCGGGAGACGCCAAATTCACCGACGAGGAATGGACCGAGCCATTGCGCGTTCTCGCCCGCTGGGGCGAATATGCCGGTGACGGTTATCTGGCCCAGACCTATCCGGATTCCCAGAACCTGTTTACGCTGGGCCGTGCGGCGATCTTCCCGGCCGGTTCGTGGGAAATCGCGCTGTTTGAAGAACAGGCCGATTTCGAACTGGGCGCCTTCCCGCCCCCGGTGCCGGCTGAAGGCGACACCTGCTATATCTCCGATCACAACGATATCGGGATCGGCATGAACGCTTCGACCGAACACCCCGAAGCAGCCCGCACCTTCCTCAACTGGGTGGCATCGGCCGAATTTGCCAGCCTTTACGCCAATGCGCTTCCCGGGTTCTTCGGGCTGTCGGACGAGCCTGTGACCATCGAGAACGAGTTGGCCAACGAGTTCGTCTCCTGGCGCGAGGAATGTGAATCGACGATCCGCCCGACCTACGCGATCCTGTCGCGCGGCACGCCGAACCTGGAAAACGACAACTGGCTGCATGCATCGAACGTTCTGGCCGGCACCGAAACGCCGGAAGAAGCGGCGGCTGCGATCCAGTCGGGGCTCGAGAGCTGGTACACGCCGGGCATGTTCGACTAGTCGAACCGCACCATCGATTGCAAACCGGATCGGGCGGCGCGCGTCGCCCGATCCCTTGAATTTCCGAGGGGAAAATCATCATGGCGGTGGACCAGGACACCCTACCCAAACCGGCGCGGCGCTGGCATATCGCCGTGTTTCTGGCGCCGGCCGTGCTTGTCTATACCGCCATCATGATTATCCCGCTGTTTTCGACGCTGTTCCAGTCGCTGTTCAACACCGTGGATGGCGAACGGGCCTTTGTGGGTCTGGGCAATTTCATAACGTTGTTTGGCGATCCGCGCTGGGCCTCCAGCTTCTGGAATGCGCTTGCCAACAATTTCTGGTTTTTTGTCATCCACATGGTGGTCCAGAACCCTATCGGGGTGTTGCTGGCGGCGATCCTGTCCAATCCCAATCTGCGGCTGCGGGGCTTTTACCGCACGGCGATCTTTATCCCCACCATTCTGTCCTTCGTGATCGTTGGGTTTGTCTGGAAGCTGATCCTGTCACCGCTATGGGGAATCGCGCCCAACATGCTCGACGCCATCGGGCTGCGGAGCCTGTTTTCGCCCTGGCTGGGCCAGGAAGGCGCGGCGCTGACCACGCTGGCGCTGGTCTCGGTCTGGCAGTTCGTGGGCATTCCCATGATGCTGATCTATGCGGCGCTGCTCTCGATCCCCGACGAGGTGATCGAGGCGGCCGAAATCGACGGGGTGACGGGGGCCAAGCAGTTCTTCAAGATCCAGTTGCCGCTGATCCTGCCGACCATCGGGATCATTTCGATCCTCACCTTCGTTGGCAATTTCAACGCCTTCGATCTGATTTATGTCAGCCAGGGGGCGCAGGCGGGGCCGAACGGGTCGACCGACATTTTAGGCACCCTGCTCTATCGCACCTTCTTTGGCTTCCAGCTCCAGCAGGGCGACCCCAATATGGGCTCGGCGATCGCGACGATGATGTTTTTGATCATTCTCGTGGGGGTTTCGATCTATCTGTTCGGCATCCAGACGCGGCTTAGGAGGTACCAGTTCTGATGAATACGGCCCGTGCCTCCCTGCCCCGCGCCCTTGCCGCCCATGCGGTGCTGATCGGATATACGCTGATTGCGCTGTTTCCGGTGTTCGTTGTGGTCATCAACGCCTTCAAGGACCGGCGGGCGATCTTTTCCGATCCGCTGGCCCTGCCCAACCCGGAGAGCTTTTCCCTGATCGGGTTCGAGACGGTGACGAACCAGGGCGATTTCCTGCTCTATTTCCAGAACTCGCTGATCGTGACGGTGGCGTCGCTGTTCTGCGTGTTGCTGTTTGGCGCCATGGCGGCGTTTGCGCTCTCGGAATACCGGTTCAGGGGCAATCCGCTGATGGCGCTCTATCTGGCGTTGGGCATCATGATCCCAATCCGGCTGGGGACGGTGGCGATCCTGCAGATCATGGTGGCGACCGGGCTGGTCAATACCCATACCGCGCTGATCCTGGTTTACACGGCGCAGGGGCTGCCGCTGGCGATCTTCATCCTTTCGGAATTCATGCGCACGGTTTCCGCCGATCTTAAAAATGCCGGGCGGGTGGACGGGCTATCGGAATACCGGATCTTTTTCACGCTGGTTTTGCCGCTGGTGCGGCCGGCGATGGCGACGGTGGCGGTGTTCACGATGATCCCGATCTGGAACGATCTGTGGTTTCCGCTGATCCTGGCGCCGGCCGAGGCGACAAAGACCGTGACGCTGGGGGCGCAGGTGTTCATCGGGCAGTTCGTGACCAACTGGAACGCGGTGCTGGCGGCGCTGACCCTGGCCATCATCCCGGTTCTGGTCCTCTATCTTATCTTTTCGCGGCAATTGATCCGCGGCATCACTTCGGGAGCCGTCAAATGAGCCAACCCATTAAAGTGCTCGTTGCCGGGCTGGGCAATATGGGCCGGGCACATGCCATGGCCTATCACAACCATCCCGGATACGAGATTGTCGGGGTCGTGACGCGAGCCAAGGATTCCGTTCCAGAAGGGCTGACCGGCTATCCGCACTGGAGCGATTTTTATGAGGCGCTGGGGGCGACGCGACCCGAGCTGGCCTCGATCAACACCTATTCTGACAGCCATGCGGATTATGCCGTGGCCGCGATGGAAGCGGGCGCGCATGTGTTTATCGAAAAGCCGCTGGCGACCACGGTCGCCGATGCCGAGCGGGTGGTCGAGACGGCGACGCGGCTGGGGAAAAAACTGGTGGTGGGCTACATCTTGCGCCACCACCCGTCCTGGGTGCGGCTGATCGCCGAAGCGCGGGAGCTGGGCGGGCCCTACGTCTTTCGCATGAATCTCAACCAGCAATCGGCGGGCCGGTTCTGGCGCACGCACAAGACGCTGATGGAAACCACGTCCCCGATCGTTGATTGCGGGGTGCATTATGTGGACGTGATGTGCCAGATCACCGACGCCAAACCCGTTCAGGTGCGCGGCATGGGGGTGCGGCTAACCGACGAGATTGCGCCCGAGATGTATAATTACGGGCATCTGCAGGTGATGTTCGATGACGGGTCGGTGGGCTGGTACGAGGCGGCATGGGGGCCGATGATTTCGGAAACCGCGTTTTTCGTCAAAGACATCTTAACGCCGAAAGGCTCGGTGTCGATCGTCATGGACGAGGGCGCGAAATCGTCCGATCACGAGACCCACACCAAGACCGCCCGCATCCGCATCCACCGGGCCGATCTGGGCGGCGATGGGGAATTCATCCATGAAGACGAGATGTTGTCGATGGAGGGCGAGCCGGGGCACGACGCCCTGTGCGCGCGGGAACAGGATTATGTCTATCGGGCGATTGTCGAGGATATCGATCTGGGCCGGCACATGAGCGATGCGGTCCAATCGCTGCGCATCTGCCTTGCCGCCGATGAATCGATTAGGACCGGCAAGCCGGTGGATTTGTGAAACGAGGATCAATAATGACCGCTCTCGAACTTTCCGGCATCAAGAAGACCTTCGGGTCCACCGACGTTCTGCACGGGATCGACCTTTCGGTCGATGAGGGCGAGTTCGTTATTTTCGTGGGGCCGTCGGGATGCGGGAAATCGACGCTTTTGCGGATCATTGCCGGGCTGGAAGATGCGAGCGCGGGGACGGTCAAGATCGATGGCACTGTGGTCAACACAACCCCGCCCGCCAAGCGCGGCATCGCCATGGTGTTCCAGTCCTATGCGCTCTATCCGCACCTGACGGTGAAGGGGAATATGAGCCTGGCGATGAAACAGGAGGGCGCGGCGAAATCGGAAATCGACGACCGCGTGGGCGTAGCGAGCAAAATGCTGGGGCTCGATCCGCTGCTGGAGCGGCGGCCGGCCGAATTGTCGGGCGGGCAGCGCCAGCGGGTGGCGATCGGGCGGGCCGTGGTGCGCAAGCCCAAGCTGTTCTTGTTCGACGAGCCTTTGTCCAATCTCGACGCGGCGCTGCGGGTCAACACAAGGCTCGAAATCGCGCGGCTGCATCGCGAGCTTTCGGCCACCATGGTCTATGTGACGCACGACCAGGTGGAGGCCATGACGCTGGCCGACAGGATCGTCGTGATGAATGCGGGGCGGATCGAGCAGATCGGGACGCCCATGGAGCTCTATAACAACCCGGCCAATCTGTTCGTTGCCGGGTTTATCGGCTCGCCGCAGATGAATTTCATCGACGCGGGCGCGCTGGGGGAAACTTCGGCCAAGACCATCGGCATCCGGCCCGAGCATATGAGCGTTTCACAGACATCGGGCGATCTGGGCTGCGAGGTGGTCCATATCGAACAGCTCGGCGCCGACACCAATCTTTATCTGCGCAACGAGAAGGCGGGGCTTTTGACGGCGCGGCTGTTCGGCGAGCATTATTTTGCGCCGGACTCGAAGGTGTTCGTGACGTTCGAGAAAGCCAAGCGGCATCTGTTTGATGAGGCGGGCAAGGCGGTTCGGGCCGGGGATTGAGGTGAGGACTGTGCCAACACCATTTCCGTTGGGGGTGGGGCTGCGGTTCGGATCTCCGGGTCAAGCCCGAAGATGACGAGGGGGCGAAGGTAGAGCCCCATCGCCGCTCCTGTGCATGGCGTTCCGGCACCGCCCGGCGAAGCACCATCACGCTGCCGGTTACTGGATCCCGGGACTTCGCCCGGGATGACCGTGGTGGGTGGATGAACATCTGGTTGCTGGCTGAAGCGCCTCAGAGGCCCTTTAGAAACTCGCGCGAGCGGTCGAGGCAGAGTTTGGCGGCGGCTTCGTTGTAATCGTCGAGGCTGGGGTCGAGGAAATAATGGCCGGCACCGTCATAGCGGTTCATCTGGAGATCGGCCTCGCCTTTTTGTGCCACCCAATCGGCGAAATAGTCTTCGTCATCGAACGGATCGGGGCGCGCGATGTGCACCGAAACCGGCAGACCGGGCGTGGGCGGGTCCATCCAGTCCGTGATGCCTGCAAAGAGCAGGGCTCCGGCCATTTGCGGGCGATCGGCCCAGAATTCTCCGATCAACGACGCACCGAAGGACACACCAGAGAGGACGGCTTCGGGCGGCGCTGCTTCGACCGCTGCCCGGGCGCGTTCCATTATGGCGTCGGTTCCCACTTCCTTGCGCAGGGCGAAGGCGGCATCGTAATTGTCGGCCGATTGTCCGTCGAACAGGTCCGGTAGCGTGACCGTGTGGCCATCGGCCTCGAACACGGCGGCGATTTCGCCTTCGACGGGTCGCAGGCCGAGGATGGAATGAAACAGAACGACATGGGCCATTGTGCACCTCCTTTGGTGCGGGCAGCATGTCGTTCTTATTTTGTTCTGTCAAGGCAGGGATAGCCAAGTGGAAATCGGCAGGGGCGGGAGACGAGATCAAGTCCACTTTTGCTGGACGCGCTCTAGACCTTGGCCATGAGACAGAACTGCCGGCGCTGCCGGTTACTGGTTCCCGGGTCTTCGCCCGGGATGACGCAAGGAGCGGGACATTCTATTCGCCGACGCGAACCACCACGCTGCCGCGCTTGTGTTTGCTGTCGACGCGGGCGTGAGCCTGGGCAATATCATCGAAATCGAAGGTCTGATCGATGACCACCCGGTATTCACCTTTTGCTGCCAGATCGGCGAGGAAGGCGACGTCTTCGGGGCGTTCTGCGGCCATGCCGGCGATGGGGCGCTTGCCGTCCTTTGGGCGGGCCAGCATGTCGCCGATGCCACCGGCGATGGCGAGATAACGCCCGCCGGGCTTAAGTGCTTTAAGGCAGCGTTGGAAATCGGTGGCACCGACGGTGTCGGCGATCACATCATAGGCCGACGAGACGGCGGAATAGTCGGTGGTCGCGTAATCGATGACGGTGTCGGCGCCAAGGCTTAAGACCAGATCGGCGTTGGCGGCGCTGGCGACGGCGGTGACTTTGGCGCCGAAATGTTTTGCCAGTTGCACCATGGCCGAGCCGACAGCGCCGGATGCGCCGATGACGAGGATATGTTCGCCCGGTTTGATATCTGCCTTGCGCAGAAAATGGAGCGCCGTCGTGCCGCCGAAGCACAGGCCCGCGGCCTCATCAACCGAAAGGTTCTGCGGCTTTTTGACAATGGGTTTGCGTTCGGCAACGGCGACATATTCGGCGTGACAACGAAGCCCGGTGCCAGGGAAGGCGATGATTTCGTCGCCGATGGCGAAGCGGGAGACCTGGGGACCGACAGCGACAACGGTGCCGGCGATCTCGGTGCCGAAGATCGGCTGGCGCGGGCGGGTGATGCCGATGGCGAGACGCATGAGGGTTTTCATGCCCGCCGGCGCATCGAGGGCGCGCATGCGGGCATCGCCGGAATTGACGGTGGTGGCGATTGTCTTGATGAGGATTTCATCCTCGCGCGGTGCCGGTACCGGGCGGGACTGGATCTCGACCACTTGGGGCCCGCCATAGGCGGTGACGATGGCGGCTTTCATGGTGGTGGGGATGGTCATTTTCTGGGCTCCTCGGCCTTCCAGAAAAACACCTCGCTGATGGGCACGCCGAAGGTTTCGGCAATGCGGAAGGCCGCTTCGAGGGAGGGGGAATATTTGTTGTGTTCGATGGACGCCACGGTCTGGCGGGTCATGCCGATGCGGTCGGCCAGTTCCTGCTGGGTCATCTCGTTGTGCTCGAAACGCAGGCGGCGGATCTGGTTGGTGATCGGGGGGCGGGCCATCAGTCGAGCATCCTGAAATGGACGATCTGGATGATTTCGCGGGTCAGGGCCGAAAAGGCGAGCGCGAAAAGCATGAGGTTTATCAAGATGATCGCCGTGGCCCCGGCCGGATCGGCGGCATAAACCTCACGGGCGAAATCGGCGATGAGGCCGCTCGAAAGGATCACGGCGACCATGAGCCATTCGAGAAGGATAAGGCCGATCCTGTTGGCCCTGGCATCGATCTCGCGCTCACGTTCGTCGGGCGGGGCGTCCATGTTCTGGCGGGCGAGGATGGCGGCGGCGATATTGACCGGCAGCATGATGGCGATGGAAATGGAAAGGCACCAGACGAAAAGCCAGAAGATTGCATCGCCATCGAGCGTGCCGGACAGCGCCGCGTTGCCCACCTGCCAGAAATAGACCGTCCAGATGACCAGCGTGGTCACCACCGCAATCCATGCGTTCTTTTCCCGAAAGCTCATCACACGCCCCAATGGAAGATATTATTGGCGCTGTGTGCGATATTTTTTGCGATATGTCAATTATATTTAACATTATGACGCGCATTTTTGGCATTCATTCGTGTCAGCGGCCCGGCTGGGGCTGCTGGACTCCGGCTTTCGCCGGAGCAGCGATGGGTGCGGATAAAGCCACAATCCCGCTCACAACATCGATTCAATCTCGCGCCGGTGGGCGTGCATTTTTAAAAACACCGCGTAGTCGGTGTCATAGCGCGCCTTGCGGGAGGGGTCGGGCGTGCGGGTGACGGAGGTGTGGCGCATGGTGTGGGCGGCTGCGGTGAGGCGGGGGTAGAGGCCGGCGGCGGTGGCGGCGGCCATGGCGGTGCCAAGGATCATGGCGTCTGCGTCTGGGAGTTCGTAGACAGTGCAGCCGGTGGCATCGGCGTAGAGTTCCATCAAGAGCGGATTGCGGGTGTGGCCGCCGGTGACGTGAAGCGTATCGATGGCATAGCCGGTGGCGTTGAGGGTTTGAAGGATATGGCGCACGCCGAGCGCTATGGCGACAGCGGTGCGCCAGTAGAGCTTGCACAATCCATCGAAAGAGGAATCGAGATTCATGCCGGAAATGACCCCGAGCGCTGCGGGATTGGCGAAGGGGGAGCGGTTGCCGTGGAAATCGGGGAGGATGTGAAGGCGGGGGGCGAGGTCGGGGTCGGTTTCACGCAAGCGCTTGATGCGGTTGATGATTTCAGCATGCATGATGGGGGTGGGCGCGGCGCCCGAGGCGTGGACGCGGATGATGTAATCAAGCGCGGCGCCCGAGGCGGACTGGCCGCCCTCGGTGAGCCAGAAGCCCGGGAGGACCGCGCCATAATAAGGGCCCCACAAACCGGGGGTCGGGCGGGGGGCTTTGGCCAGCGCGGTGACGGCGCTCGAGGTGCCGGCAACCAGGCCCAGATGCCGATCGACGCCCAATGGGTCCTCGGTATAGGTGCCCAGCACGCCCAATGCACCGGCATGGGCATCGACCATTCCGGTGCCAACGACGACCGAGCGGGGCAGACCGAGCTCGCGCGCCGCTTTTGCCGTCAAAGTGCCGAGCGGAGCGCCGATGGGGGACGCCGTGCGCGGCAGGCTGGCGCGGGTGAGCAGATCGTCAAGACCGATGGCTCCGAGAAAATCGGTGGGCCACCCATCGGGCTCGTGGGCGAGGAAGCTCCATTTGCTGGTGAGGGTCGATTGGGAGCGCTCGATTGAGCCGCTCGACTTCCAGGCGAGGAAATCGGCGAGGTCGAACATGTAGCCGGTCTTTTGCCATATGGCGGGCAGGTTGCGCTTGAGCCAGAGAAGCTTGGGGATTTCCATTTCCGGGCTGAGCGCGCCGCCGGAAAATTCGAGAACATCGTGGCCGGTGGCATTGATATCGGCGGTCTCACGCATGGCGCGGTGATCGAGCCAGACGATGGTGTCCCAACCCTCTTCGCCATCGGGGCCGACGGGCAAAGAGCCCCCGTCCCTGCCCAGAACCACAAGCGAGCAGGTGGCTGCATAAGCGATGGCCCTGACCGAGAGTGGATCGGCATTGGCCGTGGCGATAGCCTCGCGGACGGCGACGCAGACGGCGGACCAGATGTTTTCCGAGCGATGTTCGGCGCGGATGGCGCCTTCGCGGCGGATATCGATGGGCGCTTCGGCGCGGCCCAAAATATCGCCTTGCGCCGTGACCACCCCGGCCCTTGCGCTGGTCGTTCCCACATCGACGGCAACCAGAAGGGCGGTCATGCAATGGCCTCTAGATACGCGAAATCTTCCTCGAGAGAGACCTTAGAGCACTGGGCAGATTGTGCAAATCGTCGATCAGGGCATCGGGGTTCAAAGCGGCCAGTTGCGGCTTTAGACCGGCGGGGCCGATATGGCTGCCGCCGGTAAAGGCGATGACGGCCATGCCCGCGGCCTTGGCGGCAGCAACGCCGGCGGGGCTGTCTTCGATGACCACGCACTCGGCGGGGGCAAAACCCATCTGCTCTGCGGCAAAAAGGAAGAGATCGGGGGCGGGCTTGCCGCGCGCGACCATGGTGGCCGAATAGATGTCGGGGGCGAACCTGTCGTAAAGCCCGGTCAGTTTGAGACTGATTTCGATGCGTTCGGAAACGCTGGAAGACGCCACGCAGGCGGGGATATCGAGCGCATCGAGGACATCGGCGATGCCGGGCATGGGCTTGAGCGCGCTTTTGTAGCGGGCATAGAGGCGATGGCGCATGTCTTCGAGCGCGGTATCGTCCATTGTGACGCCGTGATCGCCGGCAAGGGAGGCCGAGACCGTCTTGAACGTGCGGCCGAGAAAATCGCGATAGGCGATTTCGGCGGGGATGTGAACGCCGAGCGCGGCCACGGTTTCGACAAGCACATCGATGGCGATGGGTTCGGAATCGACGAGCACCCCGTCGCAATCGAAGATGATCAGCGCCGGTCCCCTTGCTTGAGATCGGCGGGCCGGCGCAACATCCATCAAAGCTTGCCCTGAATATAGCGCGTGAGGGTGTCGCGGGCGCCAAATTCCCAGATGGTGCCGAGCGCGTTGCTGAACGCGGCGATATAATCGCGGTGTTCGGCGGCGGCGCCGAAAATGTCCTTCATCTCCAGGAAGGCTTTCGGTTCGTCCTTGGCGCGGATGGCGGCAGCCTGCAGGCGATCCCAGTTTGGATCGTTGGGCGCAATCGGCGTTCCGGAATCGGTGACGCCATAGCAATAGCGGCACCAGAAGGCCGAGACCAGCGCAAGGCCGGTGATCGAGGCGCCGGAATTGAGGCGATCCTCGACCGAGGGCAGGATGAATTTGGGTTGGCGGTTGGAGCCATCGAGGCACAGACGCTGGATGGTGTCGCCGATCCTGGGGTTGGCGAAGCGCTGGGCGCATTTGCGGCGGTAGGCGGCGAGATCGGTATCGGGCACCGGGGGCACGACGGGGATGATCTCGTCGCGGGTGAGCTTTTCGAGATAGGCGGCGACCAGCGGGTGTTCCATGGCCTCATGGACGAAATGGATGTCCATGAGGGCCGACGGGTAGGCGATGGCGGCGTGCCCGCCGTTCAGAATGCGGATCTTCATCAGCTCCCAGGGGGAGACGTCATCGACAAAGGTCACGCCGACCTTTTCGAGCGCGGGGCGGCCGGAGGGGAAATTGTCTTCGAGCACCCATTGCCTGAAGGTTTCGCAAAACACCGGCCAGGCGTCGGATATGGCGTATTCATCGGAGACCATGGCGCGTTCGCGATCCGAGGTTGCCGGGGTGATGCGATCGACCATGCCGTTGGGGAAGGCGACCGAGCGGCGGACCCAATCGGCCATTTCGCTGTCGAACAGAGCGGCAAGCCCGGCCACGGCGTTGAGCGTCACCTTGCCATTGTGGGGGATGTTGTCGCAGCACATGATGGTGAAGGGCTCAACCCCTGCCTCACGCCGGGCCTTGAGACCGGCAAGGATGATGCCGAAGACGGTTCTTGGTGCTGCGGGGTTTGCGGCGTCGGCGACGATATCGGGATGGTTGGGGTTAAAATTGCCGGCCGCGTCGAGATAATAGCCGCCCTCGGTGATGGTGAGCGAGACGATGCGGATGGCGGGATCGGCGAGTTTTGCAATGATCGCGGCCGGATCGCCCGGATCGAGGAAATCGACCATGGGCCCGGTGATGCGCGCAGTGGTGCCCGAGGCTTCCTGCTCGACCACGGTGGACAGGTAATCCTGCGCGGCGAGGATCTTTCGCATTTCGGCATCGTTGGCGCGCACGCCAGCCCCCACGATTCCCCAATCGTGGTCTTGCCCGAGATTGAAGAGGTCATCGAGATAGACGGCCTGGTGGGCGCGATGGAAATTGCCAACGCCGAAATGAACGATCCCCGCCGCGAGATTCGAGTGATCGTAGCGCGGCACGGCGACCGATCCGGGCAAGGAGGAGAGAGAGTTTGCCGCTAGTCTGACACTCATGATGCCGCTGATCCTCGAATGGTGTTCTTTGCGTTAGAGCCGTTCAGGATTTGACTGGATCAAATCCTCGGCTCTTAACCTTTGTTTTGTCGCGTGTCCGAACCGCAAAACCGTTTCCATCCCCGATCGCGTCGAGGACATGCTTTCGCTGGACACGCTCTAGAGGGCATTGCCCGACGCGTCGAACTTGTAGATGCGGCCATCCTGGGGAGCGAGGGTGACCGTTTCGCCGTGCTTGAAGGGCACATCGCCAGCCGCGCGGGCGGTCAAAGTGCCAATGCCGGCCACATCGATATGAAAGAAGGTATCGGACCCCAAATGCTCGGAAACCTTGACCGTGCCCGACCAGATGCCGCCTTCTTTGGACACGGCGAGATGTTCGGGGCGGATGCCGATGGTGTGGGCATCGAACTTTTTCGCCTCGGCGCCTTCAATGAAATTCATCTTGGGGCTGCCGATGAACCCGGCGACGAATTTGTTGGCGGGTTTTGTGTAAAGTTCGAGCGGAGAGCCGTATTGCTCGACACGGCCGGCGTGCAGAACGACGATCTTGTCGGCCATGGTCATGGCCTCGACCTGATCGTGGGTGACATAGACCATTGTGGTCTTGAGTTTCTGGTGCAGGTCGGAAATTTCGAGCCGCATGTTGACCCGCAGGGCGGCGTCGAGATTGGAAAGCGGCTCGTCGAACAGGAAGGCCTTGGGCTGGCGCACGATGGCGCGGCCGATGGCAACGCGCTGGCGCTGGCCGCCCGAGAGCTGGCGGGGCTTTCTGTCGAGATAATCGGTGAGATTGAGGATCGAGGCGGCGTTGTCGACCGCCGCGTCGATCTTTTCCTTGGGCGCCTTTTCCATCTTCAAGGGAAAGGCGATGTTGCCGCGCACGCTCATGTGGGGATAGAGCGCGTAGGACTGGAACACCATCGAGAGCTTGCGCTGGGCGGGCGCTTCCTTTGACATATCCACGCCATCGATGAGGATCTGGCCGGAGGTAACGTCCTCGAGCCCGGCGATCAGCCGCAGCAGGGTGGATTTCCCGCAGCCCGACGGACCGACGAAGACCACGAACTGGCCGTCCTCGATCTCGAGCGAGATGTCGGGGATGACGGTGACGCCGCCGAAGCTCTTTTGAACGTTTTTGAGTGTGATCGATCCCATATCCTTACCTCCCTACTTAACCGCGCCGAAGGTCAGGCCGCGGACCAATTGTTTCTGGCTGAACCAGCCCATGATGAGGATGGGCGCAATGGCCATCATCGATGCTGCCGAAAGCTTGGCCCAGAACAGGCCCTCGGGCGAAGAATAGGCCGCGATGAACGCGGGGAGCGGGGTTGCCTGGGTGGTGGTCAGAACGATGGTCCAGAACGATTCATTCCAGGCCAGGATGATGTTGAGCAGCATGGTCGAGGCGATGCCGGGGATGGCCATGGGGGTGAGCACATAGATCACCTCCTGACGCAGGGACGCGCCATCCATGCGGGCCGCTTCGAGGATATCGACGGGGATTTCCTTGAAGTAGGTGAACAGCATCCAGACAATGATGGGCAGATTGATGAGGGTGAGGACCAGGGTGAGCCCCAGATGGGTGTCGGTCAGGCCCGCCATGCGGAACAGCATGGTGATGGGCACAAGAACGCCGACGGCGGGCAGCATCTTGGTCGATAACATCCACATCAGGATGTCCTTGGTATGCTTTGTGGGCGAGAACGCCATGGCCCACGCGGCGGGAATGGCGATGACCAGGCCCAAAAGGGTCGAGCCGACGGCCGTGATGATCGAATTGCCCAGAAAGCGGAAATAGTTCGAGCGTTCGAGTACCGTTTCGTAATTTTCCAGCGTCCAGTTGAAGAACAGGAACTGGGGCGGGGTCGCAATGGCGGTGCCCTCGGTCTTGAAGCTGGTCAGGAACGTCCACAGGATCGGGAAAAAGATCACAAAGGCGATGAGCCAGGCAAAGACCGTGAAGCCAACTTTGCGTTGAGTTGATATCGCACGGGCCATGTTACGCCTCCAGGTTCTTGCCGACGACGCGAAGCAGGAAGATCGCGACGATATTGGCGAGGATGACGGCGACGATGCCGCCGGCCGAGGCCAGACCGAAATCATACTGGAACTGGGCCTGGAGATAGATCAGGAACGGCAGATTGGTGGTGGCGACGCCCGGCCCGCCATTGGTGGTGACGAAGATTTCGGCAAACACCGAGAGCAGGAAGATGGTCTGGATGAGCATGACCACGGTGAGCGCGCGGCTCATGTGGGGCAGGATTATGTAGAAAAACAGCGATATGGGTCCCGCGCCGTCCATGCCGGCGGCCTCGCGCTGTTCTTCATCGAGCGATTGCAGCGCGGTCAGAAGGATCAGCGTTGCAAAGGGCAGCCATTGCCAGGCAACGATGATAATGACCGAAAACAGGGGAACGTGGGCGAACCAATCGACCGGCTGGAGCCCGAAGGTTCGCGCGATCCAGGCGAAGAGCCCATTGACCGGGTGCATGAGCATGTTCTTCCACACCAGCGCGGACACCGTGGGCATGACAAAGAACGGGGCGATGACCAGAAGGCGCACGATGCCCTGCCCGAACATGGGCTGATCGAGCAACAGCGCCAGCAAGGTGCCGCCGACAAGGGTGATGGCCAGAACGCCCCCCACAAGGATCAGGGTGTTGAAAAACACCGTCCAGATGTTGGGGTTGGCGAAAAAGTAGGTGTAGTTGGCAAAGCCGGTAAACTCGGGCGCACGGAAAGCCGTATACCACTGGAACGAGAACCAGACGGTCATCGAAAGCGGCACGATCATCCAGATCAGAAGCGCGATGACCGACGGGGCCATCATGAACCGGGCCGCTGTTTGGGGTTGAGCTGTTGCCATTGTCCTCTCCCTGACCTTGGCGCGCGATTGGGGGGATCGCGAAGTATCTGTGTCCGCTCTTTGGGGCGGGGCCGAAAGTCTCAATGCGGGCGGGTGGAGGGGCCGAAAGACTCCGGCCCCTCGAGATCAAATGCTAGCGGTAGTAACCGGCGCGATCCATTTCCATGCGTGCGGTCTGCTGGGCCTGCTCAAGGGCCTGGTCGACATTGACCTGACCGGCGAGAGCCGCCGAGAAGATCTGGCCGACCGACGTGCCGATGCCCTGGAATTCGGGGATCGCCACGAACTGGCCGCCGGCATAGGGAACGTCCTGTACCGAGGAGTTGGTGGTGTTGGCCGACTGGATCGCCTCAAGGGTGATATCGGCAAACGGAGCCGCTTCGGTATAGGCCGGGTTTTCATAGAGCGAAGTGCGGGTTCCCGGGGGAACGTTGGCCCAACCCTCTTCTTCGGCCACCATTTCGAGGTAGCTTTCGGACGTCGCCCAATCGATAAACTGCTTGGCGGCATCGACATTCTGGCTCGAAGCCGGAACGGCCAGCGACCAGACCCACAGCCAGTTGCCGTGGTTGTCGAATTGCCCATTGGTCGGGAACAGCGCGTAACCGACGCTGTCTGCGACCTGGCTTTCATCGGGGTTGGAGACGAAGGACGCGGCGACGGTGGCATCCATCCACATGCCGCACTTGCCCTGCTGGAACAGTGCCAGATTTTCGTTGAACCCGTTGGACGAAGCACCCGGAGGGCCCGCGTCGGTCATCAGGTCGACGTAATAGGTGAGCGCCTCATTCCATTCGGGGCTGTCGAACTGGGGTTCCCAATCCATATCGAACCAGCGGCCGCCCATGGAATTGGCAAGAGCGGTGATGAACGCCATGTTCTCGCCCCAGCCGGCCTTGCCACGCAGGCAGATGCCGTAGATTTCATTGTCGCGGTCGGTAATGGCCCGAGCCGCTTCGCCGATGAATTCCCAGGTGGGCTCCTGAGGCATTTCCAGACCGGCCTCTTCGAACAGGTCGGTGCGGTACATGATCATGGCGCTCTCCGCATAGAACGGAGACGCGTACTGGGTGCCATCGACCGAAAGCGCCTCGCGCACGGCGGGGATCAGATCGTCGGCGTTGTAGTCGTCACCCAGATCGTCGAGCGGGGCAAGCCAGCCCTGAGCGGCCCAGATGGGGGTTTCGTATGCGCCGATGGTCATGACGTCATACTGGCCACCGCCGGTGGCGATGTCGGTCGTGACGCGCTGGCGCAGAACGTTTTCTTCCAGCGTCACCCATTCCAGATCGATACCGGTCTGTTCGGTGAAGCGGTCCGACAGACCCTGCATGCGGATCATGTCGCCATTGTTGACGGTGGCGATGGTGAGCGATTGGGCCTGCGCGCCGGCTGCCAGGGCAAACAGCGAACACGACCCGATGATGATCGAGCGTAACTTCATATGGTAATCCTCCCATATGCTCCAAGAATGAGCATTTGCTATACGCGTGGGCAATTACTCATTTTCTGCGGCATAATGTCAAGGGGCTTTTGCTCATAGCTGGGGAAATTGCTCAAGGGCAGACCTTAGCGGCCGTGTTTGTGGAGCGGTATCGCCGGGGTAGCGAGGGTGGGGAGATGGGGCCAACGAATGGGAACGCTGGGCGCGGTACGGTCAGGTCAGAAGCTGGGCGGCGGTGTCTTCGTCGGTGATCAGCCCGTTGACCAGCCCGCGAGCCACGGCGGCGCGGATGGCGGCGACCTTGTTGGGGCCGCGGGCCGCGGCGATGACCAGCGCCCGCTCACCCGAGGGCAAGGGCGCCGAGGCCACGCGTTCATTGGTCATGCCCGAGACCAGCTCGCCACCGGCATCGAAGACCCAACCGAGCATTTCGCCCACTGCCCCGGCCTTTTGCAGGGCTTTGAGTTCAGCGCGGGTGACGAACCCATCCTCATAAAGTGGAGCATTGGGCCCCAGATCGCCAACACCCACAAAGGACACGCTGGCCTGTGCGGCAAGGGCGAGATTTTTTTCGATGCCGACCTGACTGTGCAGCAATTGGCGGTCATGGGCCGTGGCGGCGATGACCGGGAGGGGCATGGGAAAGGACGGCGCCTTGACCTTGTCGGCGATGGAAAAGATCACGTTATAGAAGGCGGCCGAACCGTCGGGGGCGATATTGCCGGTCAAGGACACGATCTTGTGCTGGGGGCAGTCCATGGCCGGAAGCAGATCGACGGCGGCCTTGAGGGTGCGGCCCGTGCCGACCCCGAGAATGACCGGACTGGAGCCGGAGAGAATTTTTTCGATCTCCAGGGCCGTCGCGTCGGCAACCCCCAGGGTTGTATCGGGGTGGCCGGGATCGGAGGGGACGATTTCGGCAAGACGCAGGCCGAAACGCTCCCGAAGCCGGGCGGACAACTCGAGGCAATTGGCGATGGGGTGGTCGAGGCGGACCTTGATGAGCTTTTCGGAGATGGCAAGGGAAACCAGCCGCTGGGCGCTCTGGCGCGACACGCCGAGCTTTGCGGCGATTTCATCCTGGGTGTTGCCGGCAACGTAATAGAGCCACCCGGCGCGGGCGGCATCGTCGAGCTTGTTGCGAGTGGCTTCCGAACGCGGCGGCACGGTGTTCTCCCCCTGATCAATGGGTTAGATATACCGCATCGCCCTGCATGGAAAGGATTGAGAGACTATGGAGCCTGGCAAACCCGCCATTACCATAACCTATTGCACGCAATGCAACTGGCTGTTGCGCGCCGGCTGGATGGCCCAGGAACTGCTTTCCACTTTCGGGGTGGAACTGGCCGGGGTGACGCTGGTGCCGGGAACAGGCGGGACCTTTGAAATTGCCGGCGGAGACACGCTGATCTGGGAGCGCGAGCGCGATGGGGGATTTCCCGACGTCAAGACGCTGAAACAGAGGGTGCGCGATTTGATCGACCCGGGCCGCGATCTGGGCCATATTGACCGCTGATCCGCTGGTTTGCTCGCGATGACGTTCTCTCGCAAAGCCTTGCCCACCCTAAAGCCCAATTGGGGAAAACATTTCCCCGGCGCGCGGTTCAAGGCAATGCAATAGAACCCATATTGGATGGGACAGTTTTTGATCCATTCGCCCAATCTTCGGGCACGGATAAGGAGAAAAGCACATGGCTATTCTGATTGGCGATACGGCCCCCGATTTCACCGCGCAGACGACGGAAGGGGAAATCCGGTTTCACGATTATATCGATGGAAGCTGGGCGGTGCTGTTTTCGCACCCCAAGAATTACACCCCGGTCTGCACGACCGAGCTCGGGTATACCGCCAAGCTCAAACCCGAATTCGAAAAGCGCGGCGTCAAGGTGCTGGGGCTTTCGGTCGACAAGATCGAAGACCACGAAGGCTGGGCCAGAGACATCGAGGAAACCCAGGGCACTGCGCTCAACTTTCCGCTGATTGCCGACGATGGCACGATCGCCCGCCAGTACGACATGATCCACCCCAATGCCGACAACACGCTGACGGTGCGTTCGGTCTTTGTTGTGGGGCCGGACAAGAAGGTCAAGCTCAAGCTCGAATATCCCGCTTCGACGGGCCGGAATTTCGATGAAATCCTGCGGGTGATCGACAGCCTGCAACTGACCGCCAGCCATCAGGTGGCAACGCCGGTCAACTGGAAGAACGGCGAAGACGTCATCATCGTCCCGGCCGTCACCAACGAGCAGGCAAAGGAAAAATTCCCCGAGGGCTGGAACGAGGTCAAACCCTATCTGCGCATCGTCAAACAGCCGGGCGCCTGATTTTCAGGTCTCAGATTGGATATCGGAAAGGGCCCTTATCGGCCCTTTTCTTTTGGCCGAGATCAATACGCAATATCGGCCTGGGAGAGCCGGTTTTCCTCCTGGCGGCGCAGCGCTGACAGGCTCTGGTCGGCGGACCGCACACGCAGTTCGAGCACGCGGCGTTCGGTCTGCAGTATGGTCAGTTCCCGCGTCAGCGCCGCAACCTGTTCGGGCGTGGGATCGCCGCGGCGGAGTTCGGCCAGCTTGGCGTCGATTTCGCTATCGAGACTGTTGAGTTCGGCCTCGAGATTGAACACCTCCCTGCCCGCTGCATGAACACGGGCAAAGGCGACGCCCAGTTCGCCTTCGCAAACGCCGAAATAGCGCTCGCCCGACCGTCCCTTCCGCTCGGCATTGCTCAGGCGGCAATAGACCCTCAGGCCCTCGGCACGACCGGTCTGGTAAAGCGCATTGTCAACAGAAATGCCGTATTCGGAGCAGGCCTCGGCATGGCTCGATATACGATCGGCCGGGCGGCCATCGGCGCCATCGTTAAATCCGATGGCGCGCCAATCGCCCGCCTCGCATTGCTCCCGGGACAGGGTCGCGCATGATGCGAGAAGCAGAGCAGCGAAAAGCGCAGCACAGACGAGCAGCAGACGCGACATTGATTTAAGTCCCCCAATAAAATCAGGCCAGACCATAGAGCGGGCCGTGCAGACTTGACAACCCGACGAAGCAGCGGAAACGCCAATGCTCTTCGCGCCGCGTGATTTTGGCGGACCTGTCTGGCGCTGCCGCTCTCAACCCCGATTGCCAGGGGAATTGCGATGTCGCTAGAACTGGTCGATGCTGACCATGCGCCGGCGTGAACGGGAGCGTCCCAAAAGCGCCAGCACCAAACCCACCGCGCCAATAACGGCCCAGCCGGGCCAGGCCAGCAATGTGGTGAGCGTGGGCTCCCAGAGCAGGGGATGCACATTGTCCTGAACGGCCAGTTGCACCGATTCCAGCGTGCCGGGAAACAGACTGGCGATCGTTGCCGCCAGGGGCGTCGCCGTAAAGGCATTTGCGGCCAGCATAGCGGTTCCATCGGCAACCAGAAGCACGACCGAAAGGGCCAGAAAGGCCGCAGCCAATATTCTCAGTACAGCACGCATGACACTCGTCCCTGCCTTGTCCGGTCCGGCTCCATTTGCTGGGCTTTTCATCATTCCGCAAGGCTTTATTAACAATAGCACGAGGGGCCGGGCAAAGGGCAATCGGAATCTCCAATCGTGCTTAACCCGCCTTGGGTGCAACGCATCGGCGGGCCAAATGATCCGGCCAAAGAAAAGTTTTGCAGCCTTTTTTGCCTCACGCCCCTTGGCAGGGACCGCAAAGCCGGATAATCGGGCACCCACGCGGAGAGATGGCCGAGTGGTCGAAGGCGCACGCCTGGAAAGTGTGTAGGCGGGGAACCGTCTCGAGGGTTCGAATCCCTCTCTCTCCGCCACTTACCTTTGGTATGGCATTGATTTTGTTGAAGCGTCGAGCGCGTCGTCGCCTTGCCCCCCTAAAAATCACCCTAAACTTATTCACGTTGAGGCATGTTCGGGAAACGACGATCCGATAATTAGCCTTGATGTGCTGCAATCGGCTAAACGCCCCGCTCCGCCGTCGACTGGGCGATGAGCCGCTCAGAAGCTCGCGCCGGGCGATTTCCAGCATCAAAAGGCGCTGTTCATCTACTTCTCCAACGATGAGCTGGAACGCCCTCGCCGGCCACTTGTCAAATGCACTGGCAAATCTCTAACAAAAAGCCCGGCTCACCGACCAGGCTTGGCCGTTCTCATTGGTCGCCTTTTTCAGGCGGTGGCTTTGCAGTGCGCTTGAGCTGCGCGTGAAAACGATCGGGCGCGCTGTCCGTCTCTAGTTCTTTGGCAAGGTTGCGGAATTTGTCAGGTTGGCGCTGGTGCTTTTCAGCTATAGCGTCCATTTTCCTTCGCGTTCCGCCCTCTAGATTCGATTTCGGCAATTCGGACATATGAATCACCCTCGGCAAAGGTTGTTATATTTTTGCGATGAAACGAGCCACATGGGCGACGAATTCATGGCCGTCGGAGGCATCGCCATCAACATGGCCATGAATAGCCCCGAGTTTCGTGGACACCCTCGGGTTAGTTTTCCTGCTGTCGTTCGAACTCGACGGGTGACAGCATCCCGTTCCGGACGTGCTTTCGTTTTGGGTTGTAGAACATTTCGA
>PBNW01000021.1 GCA_002723255.1 Pelagibacterium sp.
CATGCGCCCCATCGATGTCGGCACCGGCACCGGTATTCTGGCCATCGCCGTCGCCAAACGCCGCAAGCTCCCGGTCATCGCCTCCGACATCGACCCCCTCGCCGTCCGCATCACCCAGGAAAACGCCCGTGCCAACGGCGTTTCGCACATGATCGTCCCCGTCGATGCCGCCGGCGTGGACCACACGACAATCCGGGGCAACGCGCCCTACGATCTCATCATCGCCAATATCCTGGCTGGCCCGCTGGTGGAGCTTTCCCCCCATATCGGCCGCATCGCCGATCGTGGCGCCGCCATCATTCTCTCGGGCCTGCTCAACACCCAGGCCCAGCGCATCATCGCCGCCTATAACCGTCAGGGCATGGTGCTCAAGGACCGTATTGTCCGCAAGGACTGGACAACCTTGATCCTTGAAAAAGCATAACAAAAAGCCCCGGCAGCCGGTAGGCCGTAGGGGCTCATGTTCACACTGGCAATGTGGGGCTGTTCAGCCCCAGGCGACTCTATTCGGCCGCGCCCTTCTTGGACGTGCCGAAGTCACACCCGTAAATCCGCGTATAGCGATCGACCTGACGAGCCGCTTCACGGCTGCGGGCGTCGATCATGGCATCGAGTGCCTTGCGGAAGAAGCTCTTGTCTTCAACCATGTCATCTCTCCTTGCTTGGCAAATTGGGGTAGCCTTGCCTTCGAGACAATAGATAGAGCCATTCGCTTCTGTTAGTTAGACCTCAAAGCGAAACCCAGCCATGCCGGAAGCGCATGGACGGTTAACGAGAAAGTCCATCATGCAAGACTACGCCGCCATCCCAGACGCCAGGTTCCAGACCTTCGACGAAACATCGGACCCCGCCCAGGTCGCCCCGCGCCTCGCTACCCTCCGATCCACCTTCGCAGGCCTGAACATCGACGGATTTCTGATCCCGCGCACCGACGTCCACCAGGGCGAATATGTCCCCGATTGCGATGCGCGCCTTGCCTACCTCACCGGCTTCACCGGCTCGGCGGGCATGGCCGTGGTGACGACCGATCTCGCCGCGCTGTTCGTGGACAGCCGCTATACGCTCCAGGCCCCTGCCCAGACCGACACGGCGCTCGTCTCTATTCACGACACCACATCGACAAGTCCCGGCGACTGGATGGCCCAGAACCTCCCATCAGGCTCCCGCATCGGGTTCGACCCCTGGCTGCACACGCCGGGCCGCCTGGCCTCGATCCGAGAGCCTCTGGAAAAGGCGGGCATCGAACTGATCCCCGTCGCCAACCCCGTCGATACGATCTGGGCCGATCGCCCGGCACCCCCGCAGGGCCCGCTCGAAGTGCTGGGCGACAACCGCACCGGCAAACCGACCACAGAAAAGCTGGCCGAGCTGCGCGCCGCGATGGCCAAGGAAGGCGCAGGCGCGGTCGTCCTGACCCTGCCGGAATCGCTATGCTGGCTGTTCAACATCCGGGGTCGCGACGTTCCCCACAATCCCTTCGTCCTCGGCTTTGCCATCGTGCCCGCCGATGGCACCCCAACCGTGTTTCTCGCCGAAAACAAATTGACCGAAGAAAACCGCTCGGCCCTTTCCGGCACCGCCGAGCTTATGGGCAAGGACGGATTTGAAGCCGCGCTTGCCGATCTGGCCAAACAGGGCCGCGCTGTGTGGTTCGATCCGGAAACCGCACCCGTTCAGGTCAAATCCGTTCTCTCGAATGGCGCCAGGCTGATCGAAAAACGCGATCCGGTGCTTTTGCCCAAGGCCAGAAAGAACGAAGTCGAACTGGCCGGCATGCGCGAGGCCCACAAGCTCGACGGCATCGCCTTGGCCAAATTTCTCGCCTGGTTCGATGAGGCAGCCCCGCGTGGCGGGCTGACCGAAATCGACATCGTCAAAATGCTTGAAGCCTACCGGCGCGAGGAACAGACCGCCGTCGATGTGAGCTTTGAAACCATTTCGGGCTCGGGCCCCAATGGCGCCATCGTCCACTACCGGGTTTCGGAAAAAACCAACCGCACCCTCAGTCCCGGCGAATTGATGCTCGTTGATTCCGGTGCCCAATATCTCTCGGGCACCACCGACATCACCCGCACCATGGCCACCGGTCCGATCACCGCCCAGCAAAAAGACCACTTCACGCGGGTCCTCAAAGGTATGATCGCCATCTCCCGCGCCCGGTTCCCAAAAGGCACAAACGGGGCGCAGATCGATATTCTCGCCCGCCAGTTTCTCTGGCAGGTCGGCCTTACCTTCAACCACGGCACGGGCCACGGGGTCGGCGCGTTCCTTTCGGTCCATGAAGGCCCTGCCGGCATTTCACCGCGTTACACCGTCCCGTTCGAACCGGGCATGGTCCTCTCCAACGAGCCGGGCTACTATCTCGAGGGGCAGTACGGCATCCGCATCGAAAACCTTGTCATCGTGCAGGAAAGCGAGGTGGCTCCGGGCTATCTCGATTTCGAAACGCTCACCCTGGCACCGATCGACCGGCGCCTGATCGCCACAGACATGCTCGAAACAGCAGAGCGCGACTGGCTTGACGCCTACCACGCCCGCATTGCCCGCGAAATCGGACCCCATCTCGACGAGAGCACAAGACGCTGGCTGGATCAGGCCACCGCCCCGCTTTGAAAGACGTCGCCGGGCGCCCGATCACAGGGTCGGGCCCGGCGGCATTTCGCTGCGGCCGTCCCAGCGCTCCACATCGAGCGTAAAGACGTCCACGCCCACCAGGCACCGCGCATTGACCGATATCCTGTCCCGATAACCGGTCCGAAAAACCGCCGTACCGCAGGTCGGGCAAAAATGGTGCCCGCCATCCACGTCACGCCACAGATAAACCGAAAGCCTGCGCTTCTGGGTCAAAAGGCGTACCGCTTCCACCGGCACCTTCCAGTGAAGGAAACCCGACCGCGCGCAGCTCGAACAATTGCATTCCAAAAGCCGTCCCAGCGCATAGGACACTTCAAGTTCGATATCCCCGCAATGGCAGGAAAGCTTGTGGACCTCTGTCATCCCGTCGCCCCTAGTTGAACCACGCTGCATAATTCCAGATCGAACCACCAAACACCCCGTTGGCCGCCGCAAAGGACTCTGCATCTGCAATCTCGCCCACCTTGAGATAGGGCAAGGCATCGAGCCCGGTAAACAGCAGCACTGCATCGGTCCGCTCTGCACCCTCGAACCACGCGGCAAGGTCGAACCCGAGATCGCCATAGCGCCAGTGCGGCAAGAGCAACTCGCCACGCAGAATGGCTTCGGAAACGTCCAGCGTCTCGCGCCAGGCCCCGACCATCTCCTTGGTCACCGCCATCTGCGGGGCCAGCGGCGTCTGGTAGGGCGAGGGAATGAATTCGAGATGATCGTCGGTTTCCGCCAGGATCGAATTCCAGTTGCGCCGCGACAGATCAAGCACGCTCAACACCCTGTCCCGCGCGCCAATCAGCCGTTCCCGATCGACAACCGGCCAGTTGATCGTGTGGATCATGGCAATCGCATCGGCCAGCAACGCGTCGCTGTCGCGGTCCATGAACAATTGCCCGCTATTGGGATGAGTTTCCATCGGTAGCCCGGCTCCTGGAAACAGCCTGTGCATCGCCGCATTGAAGAAATCTTCGAAATCATGAGCCAGCAAGAAGTCCGACTGGGTCGCCAGAACCTGCGAATACCCCGCCAGCCAGATCGAATCCGATCCATCGAAAGCAAAAGTGGTGGCAGGCAGCCCCAGATCCGGCGCCATACCCGATCCCATGTCAAGCCGCTGCCCCGTCCCCGCCGCCATCGCCAGGAACGCGCCAACCGATTCCGCCTCACCTGCCTCTCCGTCGCCATCGATGTCGATGCGAATTTGCGTCACGTCGATCTCGACGGAAAAATCGTCTTCCGCTGCGGCAAGCAGCAAAGGGATGGCCACATCAAGATCGTCCGAAAACGCCGCGAGATAGCCGCGCAAAGCGTCATAGGTCAGCGGCTCAGGCGTCCTCTGACCGCCTTCCGCCCCCAGCACGCCGAAAAACGGGCTCACCGCAACGCCGCGCTCGGGGTCAAACCCATGCGCATAAAGAGGTTGCACCAGATCTTCGATGCCCGAAAACAGCGTCAGGATGGCAATGCCGAACGCCGCCTCGGCATCGCCGTCAGGCCGTGCCTCCATCGCGTCCAGACCCTCGGCCAACCGGCCGCCATAGAGATGATCGCGCAGACTATCTGCTGTGCTCTCCTGCGCGGCAGCGCCAGCCACCGAGCCGAAAAACAGAAGAATTACCAGCCAGATCTTGCTCATGCCTGCGCCACCCTTTCGAACCACTCGTCTTCCGAGATCACCTCGACCCCCAGGCTTTCGGCCTGTTTGAGCTTGCTGCCCGCCCCTGGCCCGGCCACAACGAGGTCGGTCTTGGCCGAAACCGAACCCGAAACCTTGGCGCCCAGCCGCTCGGCCATCGCCTTGGCCTCCGTCCGTGACATGCGCTCCAAACTGCCGGTAAACACAACCGTCTTGCCCGCCACCACGCTGTCAGCGGAAATGTTGACCACATAGTCCTTCGGCTTCACCTCGGCGAGGAGCGCGTCGATGGCCTTCTCGTTGCGCTCATTGGCAAAAAAGCCGGTCACGGATTGCACCACAGTGTCGCCCACGCCATCGATGCCCAGCAACGTGTCATAGGCCTCCTCGTCTCCCTTTCCGGCGCGAAACGCCATTTCCCGAAACGCTTCGAAATTCGAAAACGTCTTGGCAAAAAGCGCCGCCGTCGATTCTCCCACATGTCGAATGCCGAGCGCGAAGATGAATCGGTCCAGATCGGGCTCGCGCCGCGCATCGATTGCGGCAAAGAGCTTTTTGGCCGAAGTCTCGCCCCACCCCTCCTGATCCTTGAGTTTTTTCAGACCCTTGGCGTCGTTCTCGGCCAGCCTGAAGATATCGGCCGGTTCCTTTATCCGGCCCTCCGCGTGAAACGCCGCGATCTGCTTGTCGCCCAACCCGTCGATGTCGAGCGCATTGCGGGAAACGAAGTGTTTGAGGTTCTCCACGGCCTGCGCCGGACAGATCAGCTCCCCGGTACACCGCCGCCGCGCATCGAGCTTACCGGTCTTGGGATTGACCTCCCGCACCGCGTCGGAATTGCATTCGGGACAGACATGGGGAAATTCGAACGGCTGTGATCCCGCCGGGCGCTTGTCGGGCACCACAGCCACGATCTGGGGGATCACGTCTCCCGCCCGCTGCACGATCACCGTATCGCCCTCGCGGATATCGTAGCCATCGCGGATTGTCGCCCCGAAGCTGTCGCGCCCCGCGATATAGTCTTCATTGTGCAGCGTCGCGTTTTCCACGACCACCCCACCCACGGTCACCGGCTGCAACCGAGCCACCGGCGTCAGCGTCCCCGTACGCCCCACCTGAATGTCGATCTTGTGCAGAATCGTAGTCGCCTGTTTGGCCGGAAATTTGTGCGCGATCGCCCAGCGCGGCGCCCGCGCCACAAATCCCCAGCGCTGCTGCAGGTCGAGCCTGTCGAGCTTGTATACGACCCCGTCAATGTCATAGCCCAGCGTGGCGCGCTGCTGCTCGATCGACCGGTAATGGCCAAGCAATTCCTCAACGCTCGTCGTCCGCACCATCAGTGGATTGATGATAAAGCCCCACTCTCCGAGCCTTTGCACCGCCTCATACTGCGTGTCGGCAATCGGCGCGCTCACCTGCCCCCAGGCATAGGCGAAAAATTTCAGATTCCGTTTGGCGGTTACCGAAGGATCCTTCTGGCGCAGCGACCCGGCCGCCGTGTTGCGCGGATTGACGTAATCCTGCCCGCCTTCTTCGGCCGAACGCTTCTTGAGGGCCGCGAAATCGGCATGGGTCATATAGACCTCGCCGCGCACCTCGAGCACGTCGGGCCACGCCGAGCCCGAAAGCCTTTTGGGGATATCGGCAATGGTCTTGAGGTTTTCGGTTATGTCCTCGCCCTCGGTCCCGTCGCCCCGCGTCGCCCCGCGCACGAAGACACCGTTCTCATAGCGCAGCGAGGCCGACAGTCCGTCGATCTTGGGTTCGGCGGTAAAGGCCAGTTCCAGTCCCTTGTCGCGCTCGAAGAATTTTCGCCCGCGCTGGACGAAATCCTCAACATCCGCGTCATCGAACGCATTGCCCAGCGACAGCATCGGCACCGCGTGTCGCACCTTGGCAAAGCCCTCGACCGGCGCCGCCCCCACGCGCTCGGACAGTGAATCGGTCCGCCGCAACTCGGGAAACTGCGTTTCGATTTCCATATAGCGCCGCCGCGCGGCGTCGTATTCGGCGTCTGAAATCTCAGGGGCATCGTCCTGATAATAGGCCCTGTCGGCCCTTTCGATCAGCCCGTGCAACCGGTCGAGCTCGCTCTTGGCGTCTTCCAGCAGCAGTTCACCAACCGGTAGATCGATACTCAACGCGCCACTCCCTAAACGCCAACTTCACGCATCAGCCGCTGTGCCGCCGCTCGCGCTTCCTCGGTAATCGTCGCCCCGGCCAACATGCGCGCCACCTCTTCGCCTCGCATCCCGGTATCGAGCGGCCGCACATGGGTGCGCATGAACGCACCTTCCTCGATCGCCTGTTTCTCGATCAGCAGATGGGTCTGGGCCCGCGCTGCAACCTGGGGCGCATGGGTAACGGTGAGAACCTGCACCGATTGCGCCAGCCGCGCCAGCCGCTTGCCGATGGCGTCCGCCACTGCGCCGCCGACCCCGGTATCGATCTCATCGAAAATCAGCACCGGCACCGACCCCTTGTCGGCCAGCACCACCTTGAGCGCCAGAAGGAACCGCGACAACTCGCCCCCTGATGCCACTTTCATCATCGGACC
This sequence comes from Pelagibacterium sp., assembly GCA_002723255.1. GTDB lineage: Bacteria > Pseudomonadota > Alphaproteobacteria > Rhizobiales > Devosiaceae > Pelagibacterium > Pelagibacterium nitratireducens. The sequence goes on from PBNW01000021.1 coordinate 6,822, forward strand.
CGGCGTCGTGCCCGGATTGGTCTGCACATGAAACGCGATCTGGTCGATCCCGTGGGGCGAAACCCGCTCTTGGTCCACCTGGGAATCGACGATGAACTTCGCCGCTCCCAGCTTGAGATCGGGCAATTCGGCCTCGACGGCCTTGCTGAGCGCCTTCGCCGCCTTCTCGCGCGCCTTGGAGAGCTTTTCCGCTGCCTCGTGATACGCAGCGCCGGCGTCCCTTAATTCCGCCTCCAGCGCCACCAGCGTCTCGGCGCCCGATTCGAGCGCTTCAATGTCGCCCTCATATTTGGCCAATACCTCGGTCAGCGCGTCAGCCTCGACCTGATGCTTGCGCGCCGCAGCCCGCAGCGCGAACAATCTTTCCTCGGTCTGCTCGAGTTCGCGCGGGTCGAACGCCATCTCCCGCCGGATCGCCTCCAGCGCCTCGCTGGCCGCATCGAGCGCCACAAGAGCCTGATCGACAGCATCGGCCATCGGCGCAAACAGCGCCGCCTCGGCCTCCGATTTCCGGGTCAGCCGCCGCAACAGCATGGCCAGCGTCGGCCCGGGTGCATTGGTGCCGTTGAGGATTTCGTCGGCGTCATTGACTTCCCCCGCCGCCTTCTCAAGCCCCATCAGCCATTGCCTGCGCTCGGAAAGCGTTATTTCCTCGCCGACCTCGGGTTTGAGGGCCGACAATTCCTCGATCACGTGGCGCGCATAATCCTCCTCACGCGCCGCCTGCTCCACCCGCGCCCGTTGAACGTCCACGGCCTTTTGCGCCGTTACCAGTCGACCATGAGCCTTCGACACGGCCACCAGTTCACTCTCATAGCCGCCAAAACTGTCCAGCAGCACCCGATGGGTCGCCGCATCGACCAAAGCCCGGTCGTCGTGCTGACCGTGGATTTCCACGAGCAGCCCGCCGATCGATTTCAACAGGCCCGCCGAAACCGGCTGATCGTTGATGAAGGCCCGCGTGCGGCCATCCGCGTGCTGCACGCGCCGCAGGATGATCTCGGCATCATCCTCAATCTCGTTCTCGCGCAGCAGAACCCTGGCCGGATGGCTTTCGGGCAAGGCGAGCACCGCCACCACCTGCCCGCTGTCGGCGCCCTTGCGCACCAGCGCAGCGTCCCCTCGTCCGCCCAGCGCCAGTGTAAGCGCATCGAGAAGGATCGATTTGCCCGCACCCGTCTCCCCGGTCAGGACGGTCATACCCGTCTCGAACGCCAGGTCGAGCTGGTCGATCAGAACGATGTTGCGGACCGAAAGCGTGTTCAACATCGCTCCCGCTTCTCCCATGCGTTTGTTGGCCCTGACTTCTACCCCGCAAGTCACCCCGGCTGCAAACCTTGAACACAGGTTTCGCACCATTGGCGATGCGAACATTACAGGAACAAAGGTTTGGCGGCAAGCGCCTAAGAAAATGCCCCGACCAATGGCCGGGGCATCGTCAAAGGTTCACATGCGTGGCGCTGGCCTATCGGTCGGCCATCCAGTTGCCTGTCATCATCTGGGGCGACAGGCCCTGATTCTGCAGCAGGTCAAAGCCCCGCTGATACCATTCCGAACTTGGATAGTTGGTACCCAGCACCGCCGTCGCCGTCTGCGCTTCGCCCACAAGGCCCAGCGTCAGATAGGCTTCGGTCAGCCGATAAAGCGCTTCTTCCACATGGGTCGAGGTCTGATGATCTTCCACCACAATGCGGAAGCGATTGATCGCCGCCGTGTACTGACCATTGCCCAGATAATAGCGGCCAACGCTCATTTCCTTGCCGGCAATCTGATCGCGCGCGATCAGCAGCATCTGCCGCGATTCCCGGGCATAGCGGGAATCGGGATAGTTGGCCTGCAATTGGGTGAAGGTCTCGATAGCGTCCTGCGCCAGTTCCTGATCGCGCGTGATGTCGGTGATCTGTTCGTAATATGAGCTGCCCTTGAGGAACAGGATATAGGGCACTTCCGAAGAGCGCGGATAGAGCGCCAGGAACTGGTCGGCCTGCCGTGCGGCTTCCGAGAAACGGGAGAGCCGGAAATTGGCGAAAACCTGCATCACCTTGGCGCGTTCATTGACGTCCGAGAAGGGATTCTGCCGCTCGAGCGTTTCAAGATCCTCGATGGCCGCGATATAGCGGTTGTTTTCCATGTTGGTGACGGCGCTTGCATAGAGCTGCTCGGCCGGCACGAGAGGCTCTTCGTCACCCGTGCGCGAAAACATCGACATGGGCGAACAGGCGGCAAGCACCCCGACGAGGGCCATGGTCACCGCCATCTTCCAAATCCGTGGCGCTTTGCTTGGTCTGGCTATGATATTCACGAAAAACTCCGTCCTCATGGCCCGGGCATGAACCGTGACCCGCGCGTGCCCACAATCCGCTAGCGGGCAATCTGTCCAAAACTGTGACGGGGGTTATCGCCCATTCAACCGATGGAACGCAAGTAGGGCTCGACAGACAGCCTCTCAGGCAGATCGCCCAGCGCTTCCATTTCAAGCGGCAGTGCGTCCGCCTCGAGAATCTCGTAATTGGCTTCGCTGGCAAAAAGCGATTTGAGCACAAGCGCGTTAAGGCCATGCCCGCCCTTGTAGGACTTAAACCGTCCATAGATCGGCAGCCCTGCCAGGGCAAGATCGCCCACGGCGTCGAGCAGCTTGTGGCGCACGAATTCGTCGTCGAACCGCAACCCGTCGGGATTGACGATTTTTTCTTCCTCGATGGCGATGGAATTTTCAAGGCTCGATCCCAGCGCATAGCCGGCCTGACGCAAAACCTTTGCCTGCGCCACAAATCCGAAGGTGCGGGCCGGCGCCACCTCGATGGCAAATTTGCGCGGCGACCAGTCAAAGATCATCCGCTCGCGGCCGATCACCTTGGAGTTGAAGTCGATCTCAACATCGAACGCCCGGCCATTATAGGCCTCGAGCATGGCAAAGGCGTCATTGTCGCGCACCGTTACCGAGCGCAGGATGCGGATGAATTTCTTGCGCTGCGGCTGGATCGAAATGCCCGCATCGAGCACCGCATCGACGAATGGCTCGGCGCTGCCATCGATGATCGGGCATTCTTCGCCCCAGACCACGATTTCCGCATTGTCGATGCCAAGCCCGTTAAGCGCCGCCAGCACATGCTCGACAGTCGCGACGCTGATGGAGTTGCCCAGATCGATAACCGTGCACAGCGAAGTCCGGCTGACCCGCGAATGGTCGATCCTGACGCTCGCGGATCTGCTGCCATCCTCCAGCATACGGGTCAGCGTATAACCCGAATCGGCTGGCGCCGGATTGATGACAAGGCGCGAAGGCTTGCCATTGTGCACACCGATTCCAGCGAACTCTGCAGGACGCGTGAGCGTGCATTGGCGCACGGTATTGTTTTTCATTGGTACTCCGGGCCCTTTTGTTGACGAGTGGCCCAATCGCCCTCTTAACGAAAATCGGCCCGACACGAAACCCGTGTCAGGCCGATTTAAAGCCGAAATGGCAATTTTGGATTAACCGTGGCGTTTGAGAAACGCCGGGATTTCCAGCTGTTCCTTCTGCGGCGCACGGGCCGGTGCACGGCCATGTGCGTCGAGTTGTCCCGCTGCGCCTTCCGCCTGCGGACGCGGTGCGGCCGGACGAGAGGGAGCAGCCTCGATGGCGCTGCGGGCGGCAGCATCGTCGAACTGGGGCTGCACGCGTTCGGCTTGCTCGTGCGGTTCGGCTTCCCCGCCCAGGCTCAGCCCAACATTGGAGGCCAGGCGGCGGAACAGGGCCCGCGCGTTGCGCGGCTCTTCGCTCCGGGGCTGTTCCATCTGCTGACGGGCCACCGGCGGCATGTCTTCGGCGCGCGGAACCCGACGCTGAAGCTGCGGGCGTTCGGCGCCCGAGGGCACGTAGGGTTTGGGCATCGCGGCGTCGGGTGCCCGCTGGGCCTCCTCGACCGGCTGGCGCACGGCGGCACTGGGCGTATAAGGCTCGATGGTCACACCGCTGTCTTCGGTCTGCCGGGCAGCAGTCGCCGCGGCGGCGGCCGCCGAATTGCCATCCTTGATCGCCTGGGCAACTGCAGCTTCGAACTGATCGTCGCTCATATTGGCGCTGGCATGGGCCGCGGCGGGCTGCTGCGCAGCGGGCTGTTCGGCACGCGATGCCTGGGCTGTCGCCGGCGTGGCAACGGCTTCGGGCAAACGCTTGGCCTGCAAGGGCTGGCGATTGGCATTGGGCTTGACCGGATCGAGCGCCTGAACCATCAGCGCGTCGGTGCCGGTGGCAACCACCGAGACGCGAACCTTGCCCTGCAGCGAGTCGTCGAACGTCGCGCCGAGAATGATATTGGCATCGGAATCCACTTCCTCGCGGATACGCGAAGCGGCTTCATCGACCTCATAGAGCGTCATGTCCTTGCCGCCGGTGATCGAGATCAGGAGCCCGCGTGCGCCCTGCATCGAAACATCGTCAAGCAACGGATTGGCGATTGCCGCCTCGGCGGCGTGACGCGCACGATCCTCGCCTTCGGCCTCGCCGGTTCCCATCATCGCCTTGCCCATGCCGCGCATCACGGCGCGCACGTCGGCAAAGTCGAGGTTGATGAGCCCTTCCTTGACCATCAGGTCGGTGATGCAGGCAACGCCCGAAAACAGGACTTCGTCGGCCATCGCGAACGCGTCGGCAAACGTGGTCTTCTCATTGGCCACCCGGAACAGATTCTGGTTCGGGATCACGATCAGCGTATCGACATGGCGGTGCAGCTCGTCGATGCCCTCATCGGCCAGCTTCATGCGGCGATTGCCTTCGAACTGGAACGGCTTGGTCACAACACCGACAGTCAGGATGCCCTGCTCGCGCGCCGCGCGCGCCACCACAGGTGCCGCACCCGTGCCGGTGCCACCGCCCATACCGGCGGTGATGAACACCATATGCGAACCCGAAAGGTGATCGTTGAGTTCGTCGAAACTTTCTTCGGCCGCCGCACGCCCTACTTCGGGGTGCGAACCGGCACCAAGGCCTTCGGTCACGCCGACGCCTAGTTGAATGACACGTTGCGCGCGGGACAGAGCCAGCGCCTGCGCATCTGTATTGGCCACAACGAACTCGACGCCCTCGAGGCCCGAGTTAATCATGTTGTTGACCGCGTTTCCGCCCGCACCACCGACGCCAAAGACGGTGATTCGCGGCTTAAGTTCTTGGATTCCCGGAATCTGAAGGTTGATTGTCATCCCTGGCCTCATAGTGGCTGCATGCCAAAGATGTAGCGCTCAATTCGTTAACCGGCCCCTAACAAAGCTACCGATTTCGTTAACCAATCTGCAAAATGCGAGACTTGACAGCCACAAAGTCACCGCATGTTAAGCATGATTTGCCCCGCTCGGGCCAACACCGGGTTGACATTCGCCAGCGCCAGTATATAACCATAACAGAATATAACATATTGGTTTTTAAAGGAGCGAAAAATGCCCAGAATCATCCCCAGTCTCTGGTTCGACGACAATCTCGAGCAGGCGATGGATTTTTATGCCTCGGTCTTTCCCGACACCTGGATCCACGGCACCACCCGCTATACCGAAGGTGGCATGGGAGAACCCGGCAAGGTGATGACCGGCGACTTCGAAATCCTCGGCCAGCGCTTCAACGCCATAAATGGCGGCCCGCACTTTAAATTCTCCGAAGCGACCTCCTTCATAATCGAATGCGCCGATCAGGCCGAAGTCGACTATTACTGGGACAAGCTGACCGAAGGCGAGGGCGCCGAGAGCCAATGCGGGGGGGTCAAGGACAGGTTCGGCGTCTCCTGGCAGATCGTGCCAAAAGCCCTCTATAGCACCGTCACGGGCAAGGACCCCGAGGGAGCCAAGCGCGCCACCCAAGCCATGCTCAAGATGAAAAAACTCATCGTGGCCGACCTCGAAGCCGCTTATCGCGGACAATGATGGAAAGCGGGGGCGTTCCAGCCCCCCACACGATACCAGGTGTCCCGCAGCGCCTATTCGATAACGGCGCAAGCGATCCGGTCCCCTGCATCGCCCGATGGCTGGCTTTCATAGTCATCGGCACCACCATGGATCATCAGGGCCCGCCCCATGATGTCGGCGTCCCCCTGCCCCAGGGTGACGAAGGGATTGAACAGATGGCTGCGCAGAATACCGTCAGCGCCGACATACTGGTTCGGCATGTCGCCGGCATGCGGCCCGGTTTCGCTGTAATAGCCATGATCGACGTCGGCGGGATTGAAATGGCCGCCCGCTGAATCAAAGCCGCCCTCCGGATCGCATTCACCGTTTTCATGAACATGGACCGCCACCCATTGCTCGGCGGGAAGGCCCTCGACATCGATTTCGACAACCACGCCATTGGGCGTGTGGGCCAGCGTGGCCTCACCGATCTCCTGTCCTTCGGCGTCGATATAGGTCGCGCTGGCTGTCTGTCCCTGCGCATATGCCGGCGAGGCGGCAAACATCAGGGCAAGCGCTGAAGTTGCAATCAGTGTCTTCATGGGAAGTCCTCCACGAGCATGGGTTGGAAAGACCAAGCCTGACTTGGCACTCCTGCCCAATGCCCCTGCGCAGGCACAGTTCCTCAAGGATAACACGGGTGATTTAAAGGCCGGCCCTGCTCACATAAAGCCCGACTTGAGCCAGCTGCCAACCTTGGCGAAATAGCCGTCCGATCCGGTCAGCTTCCGCGTCGGGCGCGGCTGGACATATTCGGCGCCGCACACCTGCGGATAGACGAGCATCCCCGCCACCGTGGCAAAGGCCGCGCCCTTGGCGCGATCGGGTAGCCCGGAAACCCCCAGCGGGCGTCCATTGCGCACATTGCGCGCCAGCATGCGCCGCGCCAGCTCGGGCAACCCGGTCAGATCCGAAGCCCCGCCGGTCAGAACGAACCGGCGCCCGGAAATATCCATCATCCCCGTCGCCTGCATCCGGTCGCGGATCGCTTCGAGAATTTCCTCGACGCGCGGCCGGATCACCCGCGTGAGCATCTCGCGCGAAATCGAATTGGGCGATTCATGGGAATTGGCCCCGATCGGCATGACCGTGATGACGTCGGTCTCGTCGGTCTGCCCCTGCAGACATGACCCGTAGAGCGTCTTTAACCGCTCCGCATCGGCCACGCTCACCGAAAGCTGCCGCGCTATATCGAGCGTGATGTGGTGCCCCCCAATGGCCAGCGCGTCGGCATAGACCAGGTGGCCCTCATTGAACACCGACACCGTCGTCGTCGCTCCGCCCATGTCGATACAGGCAACGCCCAGATCGGCTTCGTCATCGACCAGTGTCGCCAGCCCCGACGCATAGGGCGTCGCCATCAGCGCTTCGACCTCGAGGTGGCATTTGTTGAGCGCCAGTTCGATATTGCGCATGGCCAGCGTTTCGGCCGAAATCACCGCAACGTCGACCCCTAGCGTCTCCCCCACCATGCCGCGCGGATCGCGCACGCCCTTCTGCCCGTCGAGCGCATAGCCTATGGGCAGCGCATGGATGATCGAGCGCTCGTCACGCACGCTGCGATCGTTGACGGCAATCAGCACCCGCGAAATGTCGCTCGGCTCGACCTCATGGCCATCGAGCGAAACACTCGCCGAAAAAGTTTCCGATCCCAGCCGCCCGGCGGTGACATTTACCACCACCGACTGCACGGTAATCCCCGCGGCCCGCTCCGCCATGCCGACGACCGAGCGGATCGCCTGCTCGGCCTTGTCCAGATCGGTCACCACCCCGCTCTTGACCCCCGCAGAGGGTCCATAGCCGAACCCGATGATCTCTGCCATATGCGTGCGCCCGCGCAGTGCCCGGCCCTCGCGCGGCACCAGTCGCGCAATCACGCAACAGATCTTGGTCGAACCGATATCGAGCACGGTCACCAGAGATGACCGGCCCGGTTGCACCGGCTTGAGGCGCGCTGTCATCGCAGAGGTCATCATTGATCGTCTTCTTCTTCACGAACCGTGGGCCGCACGGCCACATATTGCGCAACGCGCATGTCGATCAGATCGAGGTCGCGCTGCAGAACCTGATAGTCGAGTTGATAGTCGTTGAGCCGGCCCAGCGCGTCGACAACCCCGGTTTCAGGCAGTTGCACGCGCAGGCCGGAATAAAAGATCAGATCCCAGCGCCGATCGGCCACACGGTTGAGCGCGGCCAGATCGAAGGTCAGGTCGGGATAGCGGTTGACCAGATTGATCATCGCAGCCGCATTGTCCCCGGCCCCTTCCCCGATCACCAGCGGCAACTCGCCATTTTCGACGCTGGCCGGCGCGATCGGCGCGCCCGAAGCATCGATAAGCATTGTCGCCCCATCGATCCGCCAGCGCGCCAGAGGCGCTTTCTCGGTGATCGAAACCAGCAGGCTGTCGGGATAGACCTTGCGGATCGTTGCCGAAGCGATCGACGGGATTTCCTCGACCCGCAGCCGCGCTTCGGCAATATCGAAGCCAAGGCTGGTCGACCCGCCCTCGATCCCCAACGCACGCGCCACATCGGCCTCCCGCGTCAGCGATAGCCCGTTGATCTCGATCTTCTCGATCGCGAACCCGGCATCGGCCATGTGCCCGGTCAAAACATTGCCGATCACCCCAAGGCCGTCCGACATCTCCTCGCGCATCACATAGCCGCCGATGGCAACGCACAAAACGATCATCAGCCCGATGACCCGCAGCGCGAGCTTTTTGTGCAGCACCCACCAATTGCCAAGAGAAACCAGTATCCCGCCGCGCCGGCGCACCGGCACAAGCCCGCGCCCGCCAACAAGGGCTGGCGAACGGTCGCGCGTCAACGGAGACAGGCTCGGGACCACCCGCAGGGCCGGACGTTCGATGCGGGGTGCGGGTGGCGCGAGAGGGCTGGAAGCGGGCACGGCCCCGATGACTTCCTTACGCCTCATCTGTTGCAACTTGCGTCCTCCACCATCCAGCTCACCAGCTCTCCGAACGAATGGCCGGCATGGGCCGCCAACTCCGGGACCAGCGAGGTTTTGGTCATCCCCGGCTGGGTATTGATTTCAAGGCACACAAGCTCGCCATCGTCGCCGCCGCGCGGGTCGTAGCGGAAGTGGCTCCGCGACACCCCACGACAGCCCAGGGCGGCATGCGCCTTCAGCGACATCTTCTGAACTTTTTCGTAAATTTTCGGTGAAACCTGCGCCGGCAACTCGTGTCGGGAGCCCCCATTCACGTATTTCGCCTCATAATTGTAGAATGCAAGGTCCGTGACGACCTCGATCACCCCCAACGCCACGTCACCCATCACCGCGCAGGTCAGCTCGCGCCCGGGGATGAACCGCTCCACCATCAACTCTTCATCACCATCCCAATCGGTGCGCAGAATTTCCTGCGGCGGATGCTCCTGGCCCTCCTTGACGATGAACACATTGACGCTTGAGCCGTCATTGTACGGCTTGACCACATAGGGCGGCGCCATCACGTGGCTTTTGGCAATGGCGTCGCGCGTTGCGATCACATGATCGGTGACCGGCACCCCTGCCGATTTGAACATCACCTTGGCCTGATGCTTGTCCATGGCAACAGACGAGGCCAGAACGCCCGAATGGGTGTAGGGAATGCCGAGAATTTCCAGCATCCCCTGAATGGTCCCGTCCTCGCCGAACCGCCCATGCAGTGCATTGAACACGACGTCGGGCTTGAGCGCGCTCAGCACCGAGGCGATGTCGCGCTCCACGTCGATTTCACTCACTTCGTATCCGGCATTGCGCAACGCCTGCGCGCATTCGCCGCCCGAACTCAGCGACACCTCGCGTTCATGCGACCATCCGCCCTTGAGCACCGCAACATGTTTGGCCATTGGTTCGCCCCTTCCGGCTTGTTCAGGCTACGCCGGCAAAAACATCGCCGTCGAGAAACTCTTTGACTTCACGTCCCGGCGCGAAACGCCCCATCCGCCGGATTTCCCACACCAGCTCGACACCGTGCGTTTCCCGCACTTTGGCCCGCACCGTCTCCCCCAGCGTCTCGATGTCGTAGGCGCTCGCCGCGTCGAGATTGACGAGGAAATTGGTGTGCATTTCCGAAACCTGCGCATCCCCGATCCGCAATCCCCGGCACCCCGCCTCATCGACGAGCTTCCAGGCCGATTGCCCATCGGGGTTCTTGAAGGTCGATCCACCCGTGCGCGTATTGGTCGGCTGCGTGCTCTCGCGCCGCTCGGTGATCTCGCGCATCTTGGTCAGAATGTCCTCGCTGTCGCCGGAAAGCCCCTCGAACACCGCCGAAGTGAACACCACCCCCTCCGGCCCGTTCGACTTGCGATACTGATAGGCCATATCGGCATTGGTCAGCTCGATAATCTCGCCGTCCCGCGTCACGCCGCGCAGGCTGACCACCCGCTCTTTGGCTTCGGTGCCATAGCACCCCGCATTCATGTAAAGCGCGCCGCCGACCGCCCCGGGAATGCCCCGGAAAAACGCCAGTCCGTCGATTCCCGCCTTGGCTGCCGCCGTGGCGATCTTGACGTCGGGAAGCCCCGCCCCGGCCCGCACCCGATTGCCCTCCAGCACTTCGACCCCGCCGAACGCCCTGGCCGGAAGCTTGATGACCACCCC
>PBNW01000022.1 GCA_002723255.1 Pelagibacterium sp.
AAGAGCCCCATGTCGGACTGCATTGGTACTCAACTCATGGATGACCAGCGTAAGCGTCTGCAAGCTCCCATCATCGACCAGAACGCGCGGCCCTTCCATTTCTATGCGGGTCCAGTCCTCGGTGACTGCATCGAGTTCCATACGCAACAGGGACTCGACGGTAACGGCCTCACCTTCCGTTCGTGACAACAAACCCTGAACGCGCGACAATGCCCCGAGGCGGTGGTCGAAGGCTGCCTGGAATTCGGAAAGGGAGCCAACCGTGGCGGCCGTTTGCGATGCTATGGACCGAACGACGGCCAGCAGATTGCGGGTCCGGTGTTGCAATTCGCCGACAAGCACTCCCTGCCGCTCCTGCATCTGACGCATGTCGTGGATATCGGATGCTGACCCGACCCATTCCTTGGGGCCGTCCATGGAAAAGCGGATCGGCACGGCGCGCGTCTGGTGCCAGCGATACATCCCGTCCCGCTTGCGGCGAATGCGATGTTCTCCGTAATAGCTTTCACCCTCTTCCCCGGCTTCGTCCCATTTCACCAGCGCTGTTTCGCGATCGTCGGGGTGAATGGCTTCGAGCCACCCATAGCCCTCCGACTCCTCGTCGTTCATACCGGTATAGGCGGTCCACTGCGGACTGGCCCAGGTTCTGCGACCCTCGGTCGTGGACCGGAAGACAAGATGGGGAACCGTTGTGGCCAGCAGGCGGAACCGCTCTTCGCTTTCCATCAGCGCAATTTCATGCTGGCGGCGCAGCGTCATATCCTGGCCGATCTTCAGGAACCCCTTGGGCGCCCCGTCGGCATCCTTGAGGGGCCAGACACTTCCCTCGATATAAACCCGTGACCCCGAGCGGTGCTGGTGCCAGCGGACATCTGGGGCATGCCCTCTCGCAAGCGCGGTTTCAAATTCCTGTCGCGGCGCCCCGCTTTCCCTGTCTTCGGGGGTAAACAGCAAAGCCGCCGGCTTGCCTATGATCTCTTCTGTGGCCCAGCCAAAGACGTTGGCCGCACCGGGCGGCCAGCTATCGACGTTGCCTTCGCTGTCGGTGGTGAATATCGCATAGTCGCGGGCGTTCTCGACAATTAGCCTAAACCTCTCCTCACCGTCCGTGGAGAGCATCTCCCCGCTTCGGCGATGGCTTTTGCCATTGTCGTCAATCATACCGGCCTCCAAGCCGTCTCAAGCGCCGTCCCGCATTGCATCGAACATGAGACGTGCCCATCGGTCCTCAATCGAATCCCGCGCTCGAACGGGTCCGGGCACGGAGGCAGGCTCGGGGGCGGTGATAGGTGCAGCGGGCTGCTGGGGTCTAAAAGCGGCCACCTTGCGCCTGAGGTGCCCCAAATCCAGCGGCTTGTGGAGCGTATCAACCGATCGGTAGCGCGCGTCGATGCGGTCCTGCTGATATGCCGTGGCAAAGATGATCGGAACACCGCGCGCCATCAGCACGTCAACGAGTTCATAGACCTCCTGTCCGAACAGCTTGATATCGAGAATCGCCCCATCCAGGCGGCGCCTTCCGATGATAAGGCTCGCATAGTGGACGGTGGGCGCAGGTCCCAGAACATTGACCCCATGATTTTTGAGGTCATTGCAGACCTCTCGCGCGAGGACATAGTCGTCCTCCACGACCAGAACGCATTTTCCGGCCATCGCGTCCGAAACGGTGTGTTCCACCGCGCTCATGCAGCCCCCGACTTATCGCTCTCGGCGAATTGCCCCACCAATGCACGCACCAGCCTAACCGGATCGACCGGCTTTTCAAAGCGGGGCACATGGGAAAGATGATCGGGAATCGTCCAATTGTCGTAGCCAGTGGCAAAAACAAAGGGAATCTGGCGTTCCTGAAGGCGGTCGGCCACGGGAAACACATGACGCCCCCGGATATTGATGTCGAGGATGGCGGCGTCTGGAAGGCCAGAACCTTTCAGCGCCACAAGCGCATCATCGATCTGGGAAAACGGGCCGATCACACGCGCGCCCAACTCCACCATGGCCATCTCGATATTGAGGGCGATGAGATACTCATCTTCCACAATCATTATGGCCTTCCCGGACAATATTGGATCCGCGTCCATCGATTCCTCCGCCTCGTCCGTCGCTCCGAGTGCACAAGCAACGACAGCAAACTTCGTTGCACACATTGGACATATTAAGGCGATTGGCCCCGCGCCCAAGTGGAACGCGTTCGCAGCACCACCCGTTAACAGCGAGAATATCCATGCGGTTCCGCACCGGAGGCCGAATTTGTCCAAGCTGACATTAACATGGATCATGTCCCACTCTATGTTAAGTTAAGTTCTCACATGACCACACCACTCAAGGTTCTCGCCCTAAACGGCACGCTCAAGACATCCAAAACCGGCGAAACCTCATCGACCGATCGCATGATCGATCTTTTGATCGAAGGCTTCGCCAGGCATGGAATTACTGTCGAAACCGTCAGGCTGGCCGATCATCAGGTTTTGCCCGGCGTCACCGCCGACGAAGGCGACGGCGATGCCTGGCCGCAAATCCGAGAGAGAATTCTCGCCGCCGACATCGTGGTTGCCGGCACGCCGGTCTGGATGGGGCAGCCTTCCAGCGTCATCAAGCGTGCGCTCGAACGCATGGATGCCTTCATATCTGAAAAAGACAGTGAGGGCCGAATGCCCACATATGGAAAAGTTGCCGCTGTGGCCGTTGTCGGCAATGAGGATGGAGCACATCACGTATCCGCCGAATTGTTTCAGGCGCTCAACGACGTTGGGTTCTCCATTGCGCCCAACGCCGTCTCTTACTGGGTTGGACATGCCATGGGCTCTACGGACTTTCGCGATCTCGGTGAAATCCCCGACACTGTGACGAGCGCAGCCAGAATGGTAGTGGAATCCACGGCTCATCTGGCTGGCCTGCTGGCCGCCAATCCGTATCCGAGCGTGAAATGAGCCCGGGGGATTCCACCGCGTGACCGAACTGTTTGTTGCCCGGCTCGAGAGCCACATGTCACTGGACCCGGCAGACCGTGCCGGCCTCATGGCCCTTCCTGCTCAGCTGCGGCAGTTTTCCGGCAGAAATTCATCCCTTTCCGGCAAACTGACAGAAAATCACGTCCATGTTCTCGAGGACGGTTTTGCCTGCCGCTACCGCGATTTGCCGGACGGACGCAGGCAAATTCTTTCGCTTTTAATCCCAGGGGACATCATTGACTTGCGCCAGTTCGTACTGGGCGGGGCACAGCCGCAGTTGGCCGCCTTGTCTCCACTGTCGATGAGCGCGATTCCAAACACCAACCTCCTCAAGCTCTTGGAGACCTCGCCACGCGCAACGCGGGCTCTCTGGAGCACGACACTGGTTGAAGAATCGATTTGCCGCGAATGGCTGGTCAGCATCGGCAAACGCTCGGCGCTTGAAAGGGTCGCCCATCTTCTGTGCGAAATCTACCTCCGGCTCGCAGCCGTCGGACGCATTGAGGGACCGCGCTTTTCGCTGCCGCTGACCCAAAGCGAATTGGCCGATGTATTGGGATTGTCTACAGTGCACGTCAACCGTACGCTTCAGGAACTGCGCAAGTCAGAGCTGATCGCGTTTCAATCGGGAATTGTCGAAATGTTTGATTTCGACGCCTTGGCCAGACTTGGCCTGTTTTCGCCATCCTATCTGCATTTGCGTCGACCGAGCAAGCCAGGCTCGGTCCCGGCCTGAACTATCTGACTGATTTGGGCAATGACTGGCGCAGCTTGCCATAGCTCGGCCAGGCATTGTCCCGCGAACGCTCCGCAGCCGCTTCAAGGGAGAAGCCGTTAGCGGCGGTCAAGCTTTCAACCTCCTCCCAAGTGACGGGAACGGCAACTGGTGCTCCCTCTCTGGCCCGCGTCGAGTAAGGCGCAATGGCCGTAGATCCACGCTCGTTGCGAAGATAGTCGATAAACAACTTTCCCTTGCGAGCCTTTTTGGACAGTGTCGCCGTAAATCGATCCGGTTCCTCCTCAGCCATCTGTTTTGCGAATTCCGAAGCGAACGCCTTGACGTCCGGCCACTCGGCGCGACGGACAATCGGCGCAATCACATGAATGCCCTTACCGCCGGTCACCATCGCAAAGGTCTTAAGGCCCAGATCGGCTAGCCGGTCGCGAATATCGAGTGCGGCGGATTTGACATCGCCGAAGTCGAGGCCCTCATCGGGATCGATGTCGAACACGATCCTGTCGGGCTTTTCGATTGCGTCGCGCCGCGAGCCCCAGATATGGAACTCCAGCACCCCCATCTGCACGCCCGCCAGCAGACCATCGAGCCCGTCGAGTGTGAAATAGCTATCGGACGTGCCGTCCTTTTCCGTAACCTCGACGGTATCCATCCCCTGGGCAAACCCGCCGGTGTCATGCTTTTGGAAAAAGCACTGTTTGGCGCGACCCGCGGGACATCGGACAAGGCTCAATGGACGATTGGCGATATAGGGCATCATCGCATCGGCCACTGAGGCGTAATAGGCGGCGAGTTTGCCCTTGGTTACCCCCTGCCCCGGATAAAGCACCTTGTCGGGGCTGGAGAGCTTGACGCCGGTCTTCTCGGCAGCGGCGATGCCGGTGTCTTCATCTAGCGACATGGTGTGGCCTCCTTTGACCCTGACAGGCTGTTCCAGACCGATGCCTTTAGCCAGCTTATCCTCTCGCAGCCCCAGGAAGGACGGATGCCGCAGCATCCCATCTGGGGTGAGCTCGGTGTAAGTGACTTCAGCAAGATGATGCGGCGAAACCCAATGTGCACCACGAGCCATTTCACGCGGAACGCCATTCAGGGGCGCAGTCTTGCGGGCATCCTTCTCCAGCATGGCTTGGATATCGGACCGCAGATCATCGGAAAATCCCGTGCCAACGCGGCCACGATAGACCAACCTGCCATTCTCCTGTGTGGCAAGGAGCAGCGATGCGAACATGCCCCGACGTTTTTCCGATGGCGACCATCCGACGATGATGAACTCCTGTCGTAGGGTACATTTGATCTTGAGCCAGGATTTGCCGCGACCGAAGCGATAAGGCGCAAGAGCGTGTTTGGCGATAATGCCCTCATGCCCCGCCTTGCAGATGGCTGAAAGCACTGCCTCACCCTTGCCCGAAATATCAGGAGAAAACTGGACGGGATCGTGACGCGTCCGGCGGCCCAACAAATCTTCCAGCGCCGCCTTGCGCTCGGAAAGTGGCTTGGATCGAAGCGATTTGCCGCCGATTTCAAGCAGATCGAAGGCAAAATAGACGAGCGGACCGCCTTCGGACAGACGGGTTTTCAGCGTGGAAAAGCTGGTCTTGCCGCTCTCGTCGAATGCACAAATCTCGCCATCGAGAAGTGCGCTGGAATCGGTGAGCAACGACATGGGAGCGACAAGCGAAGCGAACTTGTCGGTCCAATCAAGGCCATTGCGTGTGTAGAGCCGGACATTTTCGCCCGATATGGCAGCGACACAGCGGTAGCCATCATATTTCATCTCGAACAGCCAGTCATTACCCGCCGGCACGCTGTCGACAAGCGTTGCGAGCTGGGGTTCGACGAATTTCGGCAAGGCTCGGTCTCTCCCCTCGGCCTTGATTGCCGGCGGCTTTCCCTTTTTTATGGCGCCCATCGCGCGACCTGTGGATACACTCGTGTCGCTATCGAGAAGGTCCGAGCCGCCATCGGTGGCGAAATCATCGTGCTCTTTTATGAGCAGCCAGTTTTCACGCTTCTCGCCCGATTTCAGTTTCATGCGGATCAGAGCCCAATCGCCCTTCATTCGGTCGCCCTCAAGACGTATCTTGAGCTTGCCGGATTTGAACCCCTTTTTTGGGTCCCCGATCGGCTCCCAGGTCCCGAAGTCCCACAGCATGACCGTGCCGCCACCGTATTGCCCTTCGGGAATGGTGCCCTCGAAAGTGGCATAGTCGAGCGGATGATCCTCGGTCCTGACTGCAAGCCGCTTGTCGGCCGGGTCAGTGCTGGGACCGCGAGTCACCGCCCAGCTCTTGAGCGCCCCCTCATATTCAAGCCGGAAATCGTAGTGGAGCCGCGTGGCATCATGTTTCTGCACAACAAAAATGTTGCCCTTGGCAGTCCCCCTGCCGCTCTGGGGTTCGCTGGTCTTGGTAAAGTCGCGCTTGGCGCGGTATTCATCGAGCAGGTCGCGAGCCACGGCCATTGTCAGCTTGCCTTCTTGCGCGTCGTTTTCGTGGATTTCGATGCTGCCTTTTTGCGGCCTCCTGTGCCTTCGAGGCTGGATTTCAGCGCATCCATGAGGTCGATCACGTTGCCCTTGGATTCGGCGGTCGTGGGCTTTTCGGTATCGGTAGAGACTTTTCGCTTGCCTTTGGATTTGAGCTTCCTGTCGACAAGGGCGCGCAAAGCCTGGGTATAATGATCCTTGAACTTTCCCGCCTCGAACGGCGCCGTCTTACGCTCGATGAGCTGCGTGGCGACGTCAAGAAGGTCCTTTTCGGCCTTGGCTTTCGATATTCCCGAGAAGAACGGATCGGATTTTCGGATTTCATCTTCATAGTGAAGAGTCTCCAGCAAAAGCCCGGTTCCGCACGGTTTTAGCGCGCAGATATATTCGCGCCCACGCATGGCAATCTGGCCCAATCCAACCTTTTCGGTCGTCCGCAGCGCGTCCCGGACCACCCGGAAGGCATCCTCTGCCAACTCGTCCTGTGGCACGACATAATAGGATTTATCGAAATAGATCGGATCGATCTCGCATCCGCCCACAAATTGAACCAATTCGAGCGTTTTGCGGGTTTCGAGTTTGACGGCATCGATTTCCTCGTCTTCGAGCAGAACGAAGTCATTCTTTTCGTATTCGAATCCCTTGAGGATCTCGTCGGAGTCGATTGGCCCAACTCCGGGCACGATTTTTTCGTACTTGACCGGCTTGCCCGATGGCTCGTGAATCTGGCGGAAGGAAAGTCGTGCACCTGACTTGGAGGCCGAATAGAGTTCGACCGGTATGGCCACCAGAGACAACCTGATCTGACCTTTCCAGATGGGACGTGCAGAGGGCATGGGACCGTCCTGAAATAAGAGGGGCGTTGCCGATTCAATTCCAAAGACGGGGGCGGGTTCCATAGGCGATACGGCGCCCATCCGGCGCGGCGTTAACCCAGGTTAATG
This sequence comes from Pelagibacterium sp., assembly GCA_002723255.1. Taxonomy (GTDB): domain Bacteria; phylum Pseudomonadota; class Alphaproteobacteria; order Rhizobiales; family Devosiaceae; genus Pelagibacterium; species Pelagibacterium nitratireducens. The sequence goes on from PBNW01000022.1 coordinate 7,117, forward strand.
CATCCCCCTGCGGGTGCGATAAGATCGTGGCTTGTGATGGAGCCCTTTATGGAACCTCAAAAAACCGTTGCGCAGTCGGTGCGCGAAGAAATCGCCCAGCACAGGCGGCGATTGCTCAAGCTCGAAGAAAGCGCTGTGCGGATAGCCAATACGCACAACTGTCCGAACCACGGCCTGATCCGCCTTGCCCTGCTTCGCCAGAGCGCGGCGTCCCGGACGGTCGTCAAGCTCTAGTGTTTAGCGAACGTTTCCAGCCACAACGACGCTGGCCAGAATATAGGAAAATCCCTTCCCTCTTCGTCGTCGGGCAATGCCGGGTTCGTTGTCGTTGACGTAGCGCAGGCGCCCGGTCGAATGCCCGGGATCTATGGCTGCCATTGCGGTCAGCTGCTGGAAAAATCGCCACCATCGACATGGATGGCCTGGCCAGTCATGAATCGCCCATCCTCGCAAGCCAGCAGGAGATAGGCAGGCGCCACTTCGTTAGGCTGGCCCGCACGCCCCAGCGGCGTATCCGCTCCAAATTTCTCTACCTTTTCGGGTGGAAAGCTGGCGGGAATAAGTGGCGTCCAGATCGGTCCGGGTGCAACCGCATTGACCAGAATGCCCCTGTCAGCAAACCGGGCTGACAATGACCGCGTGAGAGCGACAATGGCGCCCTTGGTCATCGCATAGTCGACAAGTTGGGGATGTCCGCGATAGGCGACGATCGAGGCGGTATTGATGATACGGGCCCCCGATTCCAGATGATCGAGCACCGCCTGAACCATTTGGAAATAGCCATAAATGTTGGTCTCGAAGACGGCCTTCATTGCATCGGTGTCAAGTTCAGCAATATCTTCGCGCACATGCTGTTCGGCGGCATTGTTGACGAGAATATCGATCCGCCCGAATGCTGTCAGCGTGCGTTCGGCGACCGCACCGCAAAACTCGGGATCGCCCAGATCGCCTGCAATCACAAGCGCCTCGCTGCCCTCTGCTTCAACGAGATCGCGTGTTTTTTCGGCATCCTTGTGCTCGTCGAGATAGACGATGACGACCTTCGCGCCCTCGCGCGCAAACAGTAAGCTGACAGCCCGACCGATGCCGGAATCGCCGCCGGTGACGATTGCCACCTTGCCCACGAGCCGCCCGCTACCCGGATAGAAGGGCATGTATTCAGGCTCGGGATGCATGGCACTTTGATGGCCGGGCTGCTTGTCCTGGTACTGAGCTGGTTGACCGACCATGTCGCATATCTCCGCGAAAATTCCTGCGCGACAAATGCACCGAAGCCCGCTTCGTTCCCCAACTTGTCCTGTGACAATCCAGTCGATCCATCCCCCACCGATCATTGCTTCATGAAGAAGTCGGGAACGCCATGGCGCCAAAGGCATTGGGGTCATGCTCATCTTTTTGCAGAGACCTCAGATGCAATTTGCATTTGCGCTCAACGAACACGGCCACGGGCTAGGGTTGGGGACCTTGGATCATGCGAACGCCAAGACAAGATCGTGAGAGGTGACATTGACACCTTTGGCTCACCACATGCTGACGCACATCATCGTCATGAACCTTCTGGTGCCGGGGGTGCTGCTCAGCGTTCCCAGACGATGGATCCGGGAAACATGGCGGTACTGGCCGTACGCGACAGTGGCGCAGTTGGTTCTGCTTTGGGGCTGGCATAGCCCGCCGGTGCTTGATGCCGCCATGGGATCGTTGGCGCTGATGGCCGCCATGCATATTTCTCTCGCGCTGGCGGCGGCGGGCTTCTGGGCCGCAATCATCGACATGCCCGCAACCGGCCGCTGGCGCTCGATATTCGCGCTACTGGTCACAGGCAAACTGTTTTGCCTTTTGGGCGTGCTGCTTGTCTTCGCGCCGCGCACGCTTTATGGCGACATGCCTGCCCATGGCGATGGTGCCGCGATGCTCTCGCCGCTGGCAGACCAGCAATTGGCCGGACTGATCATGGTGGTCGCGTGCCCCCTCACCTATGTTCTGGCCGGCATCTGGATTGCTGCGCGCTGGTTTCTGGCCCTGGAAGAGCAAGGGCGCATGAATGCCTGAGCGGGACGACGACGTTGTAATGGTGCGCCGGCTGACCCGCTGGGAGCGGTTGGGCATGGCCGCGCTCTTCCTCGCGGGCGTTTTCTTGGTCGGCGCGGCGGTGTTCGTTTGGACCGGCTACTACAATATCAGCGCAAAGAGCGAACACTGGGATTTCACCACCGAAATCCTCGAGACAGTGCGCGACCAGTCGATCCATGCCCGGGCCGGCTCCATTGCCGTACCCGATCTCGATAATCCCGGGATGGTCGCTCTGGGCCGCGAGCACTACCGCGGCGGGGGCGCGAGTTGTCATGGAATGCCTGGCGAGGAACGCAATCCCATCGCGCGTGAGATGCTGCCCGATCCGCCGGACCTCGCTTATGCCTTCGACCGGTACGATCCAAGCGCTCTGTTTTGGCTGATCGACAACGGCATCAAATACACCGGAATGCCGTCGTGGCCGGGGACAGGTCGGCAGGACGAAGTCTGGCCGATGGTGGCCTACCTCAAATCAGTGCACGAGGAAAATCCCCCTGGCACCGTGGTTGACAACACGAGCGGAGATGGCGAGCCGATCGATTCCTACGGCTTCCACGTGCTCGACGAGTGCAGCCGTTGCCATGGCGACGCTCAGACCGGGCCGGTCAGCGACCGCGTGCCCTCCCTTTCCGGACAGCCATCCGATTATCTCGAACGGGCCCTGCGTGAGTACCGCGCCGGCCTGCGCGAGAGCGGCTACATGGAACCGGCAGCTTTCGCCCTCACCGACCAGGACATATCCCAATTCGCAACGCTCTATTCCCAATATCCACCCCAGTCCGGTGAAACCGAATTTGATCCAGAGCAGGTGGCACGCGGCGCAGAAATCGCCATGAACGGCCTGTCCGAAGACGATGTGCCGGCCTGTACGAGTTGCCACGGAAACGGCAACCCCCAGTTTCCCAACCTGGCGGGCCAATCCCAAACCTACATCGAAGGACAACTCGAACTCTGGCGCAACGGCGGCCGCGATACGACGCCCTACGGGCAGATCATGGCGGTAATCGGCAGGAACATGAGCCCGCGCCAGATCGAAGACGTCAGCGCCTTTTTCGCCAGCCTCGAGCAAGCAGCGCCTGGAGGTGGCCAGTGAATCGGACCGTCTCGCTAATAGCCTGCATGATTGTGGTTTTTCTGGCTGGCTGCTCGTCCATACAATCGGCCCTGCACCCGACCGGCGTGGAAGCCGAGCGCGTCGCGACCCTGTTCTGGATCATGACCATCGGCGGCACGCTGATTATGGTTCTGGTGATCGTGGCAGCCGCCCTGGCCATCTATGGCGGTCGGCTGCGCGCATCGCTTTCAAGCGAGCGGTTCGTAATGGCCATGGGTCTGGCCTTCCCTGTCGTCGTTCTCACCGCACTCCTGATCTACGGCTTCGCTCTGATGCGGGCCGGCGAACCTCAGCAAACCAATCCCGACGGTTTGCGCGTCGAGATTGCCGGCGAACTTTGGTGGTGGCGGGTAACCTATGTTACCCCCGACGGACGCAGGGTAAACGCAGCCAATGAGCTGCACCTGCCGGTCGGCCAGCCGGTCGAAATCGCCCTCACCAGCACCAATGTCATCCATTCCTTCTGGGCGCCTCAACTGGCCGGCAAGCTCGACATGATCCCCGGGCGCACCAACACCTTGACCGTCACCGCGACAGAAGAAGGCATCAGCCGAGGACAATGCGCCGAATATTGCGGCGGTGCCCATGCGCTGATGGCGTTCCACCTCGTAGCACAATCGCCCGAAGATTTCAGCGCCTGGCTCGAGGCCGAGGCGAGCGCAGCGGCACAACCGCAAACCGATCTGGCCAGCGAGGGCCAGACCCTTTTTGCCCAGACCGGGTGCGGGGCGTGTCACACCGTGCGCGGTACCGGAGCGCGCGGAACGATCGGCCCCGATCTCACCCATGTGGGCAGTCGGCATTCCCTCGCCGCGGCGACCCTTCCCAATACTGCACAGGCCTTTGCACGATGGATTGACGACAACCAGCATATCAAGCCGGACAACAAAATGCCCAGTTACGAAATCCTGTCCGAACGCCAGATCGACGCTCTTGCCACCTATCTTGAGGGGCTTCAGTAATGATCGATTTTTCGGCATTTTCCATCTGGATCAACCTTGCAATCTTTGCGACTGCCGCCGTTGCGGTATGGTTGGCCGGCGCAAGGATAACCCACTATTCCAACGCCATCAGCGACAAGACCGGTATCGGTCAGGCCACCATCGGCCTGTTGTTGTTGGCCGGCGTCACGTCTCTCCCCGAAATCGGCGCGACCGTCACCTCGGCCGCAACAGGCGCCTCGGCGATGGCCATCAACAATCTGTTCGGCTCGATCGCGGCACAAGTGGTTGTCCTGGCTATCGTCGACCTGGTTATCGGGCGCAAGGCGCTGACTTCGGCCATCCCTGATCCCATGGTGATCCTGCAAGGCGGGCTCAATGTGCTGCTCATATCCATCGTTGCAGCCGGAATGGTGGTGGGTGACTTTCCCATTCTCGGTATTGGCGCCTGGGCCTGGATCTGCGGGGCGGCCTATGCTTTTGCCGTCTATATCCTTTCCCATTCCCAAGGACGCAAATCGTGGGTGGCAGCGCAGGCCGGACAAATCGATGACCGCCTGGTGGACCAACAGGCCGCTGCGGAAAAAAAGGCGCGCAAGCGGCATGGTCGGCATTCGCTGCGCGGTCTTATCTGGCGAACCGCCGGTCTGGCTTTGGTCATTCTGATAGCCGGCTACCTGCTTGCACGGACCGGTGATGCACTGTCCAATCAGACGGGGTTGGGCGGCAGCGCTGTCGGCTTCATAATGCTGGCCTTCGCGACCTCGCTGCCCGAGCTCTCAACAACAGTGACCGCAGCGAGAGAGGGCCTTTACACACTCGCCGTGTCCGACATCCTGGGCACCAATCTGATCAATGTCGGGCTGGTGTTTGTTGTCGATTTCGTGGCGCAGGGCGAGCCGGTGCTCTCTCAGGCCGATACGTTTACGATCTTCGGCACGCTGCTGGGCATAGCGGTTACAGCATTGTTTGTCATCGGAATGGCCGAGCGCGAGGACAAGACGGTCCTGCGTATGGGGTTGGATTCGGTCGCCGTTTTTATCTGTTACGCGGCGGGCCTCGCCGTCATGTTTTTCCTGCGGTGACCCATGAGCGATAGATTAGAACAATTGCCCAACAAAGGCCCCCGCCCTGAAGGCGAGGTCGAAGACCTCAAACGTATCTGGGCGACTCCCACTGGCTGGCGGCTACCCACGGCGGTCAACAACACCGTGATCGGCACGCTCTATATCGGAGTGGCGTTCCTGTTCTTCATACTGGCGGGTATCCTGGCGTTGGTCATGCGCACGCAGCTGGCGGTCGGTGACAATACGCTGGTCAGCCAGGACCTTTACAATCAACTCTTTACCGTACACGGCACGACGATGATGTTCCTCTTCGCCGTGCCGGCCGTGGAAGCGCTCGGCGTCCTGTTGTTGCCGCAAATGCTGGCGGCGCGAGACCTGCCGTTCCCCCGTCTGTCGGCCTTTGCCATCTGGGCCTATGTCATTGGCGGTCTGGTGTTCTTTTCGACCATCCTTTACGACCTCGCCCCCAGAGGCGGATGGTTCATGTATCCGCCAAACACCCTGCCCGAATTTTCGCCCGGCAACGCCGAAGATTTCTGGCTCATGGGCATCGGGTTCATCGAAATTTCGGCCATTGCCGGGGCCATCGAGATCATCGTTGGGGTGTTGCGGACGCGGCCGCCGGGCATGACGCTGGCCAAGATGCCGATCTTTTGCTGGGCCATGCTGATCTTTGCGGCGATGATCGTCTTTGCCTTCCCAGCCGTCATTCTCGCCACCATGCTGCTCGAGATCGAGCGCGCCTTTGGCTGGCCATTCTTTTCGGCTGAACTGGGCGGCGATTCCCTGCTTTGGCAGCACCTTTTCTGGTTTTTCGGGCACCCCGAGGTCTATATCATCTTCCTGCCCGCTGCCGGGCTGGTGTCCATGATGATTCCCACGATGGCCCAGGCGCCGCTGGTCGGTTACCGGCTCATCGTCGTGGCCCTGATCGCCACCGGCTTCTTTTCGTTCGGTCTGTGGGTGCACCACATGTTCACGACCGGAATTCCGGGACTGAGCCTTGCCTTCTTTTCGGCGGCCAGAATGGCGGTCGCCATTCCATCGGGCATTCAGGTCTTTTCCTGGATCGCGACCATGGCGGCCGGCCGCAAACGGTTCCGGCTGAACGTGCCCTCGTTGTTCATCCTGGGCTTTCTATTCATCTTCACACTGGGCGGGTTAACCGGGGTCATGGTTGCCGTCGTCCCCTTCGATTTCCAGGCCCATGACAGCTATTTCGTGGTCGCCCATTTCCACTACGTACTTGTCGGCGGCATGGTCTTCCCGCTGTTTGCGACCTTCTATTACTGGGCACCAATCGTGAGCAGGACCATGCTGTCGGAACGGCTGGGCACATGGGCATTCTGGCTGATGTTCATCGGCTTTAACGTCACCTTCTTTCCCATGCACATAACCGGCCTTGCGGGAATGCCGCGGCGCGTGTGGACCTATCCTTCCAATCTGGGCTGGGACGTACTCAACATGATCTCGACGGTCGGCGCCTTCACGATCGCGGCGGGCGTTTTGGTGTTCGTCATCGACCTCATACGTAATTTCCGTATTGGCAATGGCGGGCCGGAAAACCCCTGGGGCGCCGGGACACTCGAATTTCTGCCCAACGATGTCTATGCCATGCGCTCGATTCCCCACGTCACCAGCCGCGAGCCCGTCTGGGACAATCCCAACTTACCCAGAGAAGTCGATGAGGGGCTCCATTACCTCCCAAACGCTCCGACCGGAGGCCGCGAGACGCTTGTCACCTCGGCCGTCGATGCCGAGCCGCAATACGTTTTGCAGATGCCCGGGCCGGGCTGGTCCCAACTGGCGGCAGCGGCGATGACCGCAGCGTTTTTCCTCCTCCTGACCATCAAGCAGGTCGAAATCGCGCTGGCCTGCGGCGTGCTTGCCATTGCCGCCTGCATTTTCTGGACCTGGCAACTCGACAAGCCCGGCATCGGCAAGGTCGATATCGGTGGCGGCATCAGGGTGCCGACCTATGTCACAGGACCGCTATCGCACAGTTGGTGGGCCATGGTCGTTCTGATGCTGGTCTCCGCCTCGCTCTATGTGTCCTACATTTTTTCCTACCTCTATCTCTGGACGGTTTCACCCGACGTCTGGGCACCCAACGGCTCTCCGGCGCCGCCCTCCCTGCTCTTCCCATTGGGCAGCGCTCTGTTGTTTGTAGGCGGGGCAGCAATTCTCTTTTGGGCCGGTCGGATCATTCCTCCCAAAGGGCGGCGCAGCATTGCGGTCATCGCCGCAATGGCAATGGCAGCGCTTGCCATGGCAGCCGGGGTGGGGCTCGAGATATGGGGGCATACGCTGACGGGGCTGGACCCGACTGCATCGTCCTATGGCGCCATGGTCTATATGGCGCCCGTCCTGACCGGTCAGGCCGGAGCGGCGGCGATCATCATGTGCCTGTTCGCTGCCGCGCGGCACGCCACGAGCCAACTCGACAACATCCGACGCGTAACGTTCGATAACGCCGCGCTTCTTTACTATTACACTGTGGGCCAGGGGCTCGTGGGGCTCTTGCTCATCCACGGCTTCCCACGTCTGATTGGATAGAGCCATGAGTGAGGTATCGTCATCCCGGCGCATGGTCGCCACGTTGGTGTTTTTGATATTTGGCCCGATCTGCTGGGCACTCCAGCTTACCGCCGTGTATGGTGGGCAATCGGCGCTTTGCGCCTTCGGCAGCGTCGATCAGCCGCTTGTGAGCGGCTGGGTGCTCGCGGTCAGTGTCCTGGCTGGCCTGGCCTGCGGCGCCGGAATTGTCTGGACGAAACAGACCTATACCTTGTTAACCGGCGGCTCTCCCGCCGGTGAACAGTGGAGTTTTCTGGCTTTTGTGATGCGAGCCTTGTCAGCGCTGTCGCTGCTGGCGATTGCCTACGCTGCTATTGGAGCAATCATGCTGCCCGCTTGTGGCGGGCTCCGGTAGGAAGGCCGCCTGACATTCCGGCGGGACTGCCAGGCGATCGGGGGCACTATTCGGATTTTTTGCGCTTCTTGAAGCTTTCCACGACGCTCTCAGTCTCGCCGGTTGCGCCGGCCTGGGCCTGGCGCTCATTGCGCACGTTGCGTTGATCGTTGGCCTGCAGGCTGTTGCGCCCGTGGATGTCGTCTGCATAATCGAACTCGTCGGGCAAGGCGCCCGGTTCGACCTTTCCGGCCGGTTTGGCCCCCTGCTGGCCCGTGGGGTGGGCTCCCATTTTCTTGCCGGCATTTGCCATGAGAAATCTCCTTATGGCTCGTTTCCATTCGAGGACAAAGCTAGGGCACCACTGCAGATGCCGCGAGCGCGGCATCCGCGCCGCCCGGAATTATTGGGCGGTCAGGCGCTGACTTTCATAATTGTCCTGATAGGTCTCGGGATCGTATTCAGGCTGGCTTTCCAGTTGATCCCTGGTGAAGGGAGTGAAGACATACCAACTGCCACCCGCATCGATCATGAACTCGAGATTATCCACGCCCAGAGCCACCTGACGGCTTCCGATCCCGAGGAACCCACCGACATCAACAACCATGGCATCGACATCCCCTTCCGCCGTCAGAAGGACGTCATCGACATTGCCGACATTTTCATCGTTGGCGCCATACACATCCGACCCCATCAGATTATCGACGGAAAGTTGCTCGGGATCTCCCTGCTGAAGCTGGTTGCGCTCGATCAATGTCTGACCCGGCGCGGTCTGGGAAATTTGCCCGCCGGCCATGCCCGCCCCCGTTTGCCCGATCTGGAAGTTGAGCGTGAATTGGCCGTCACTGGTGGGTTCGATATAGATGGTATCCCCGCTGCGAACGGTAACTGAGGGTTCACCACTCGGCTGACCAGAATTTGTCTGAGCTGACTGCAAGTCCAGCCCCTCATCCTGAGACGCCTGATCCTGACTCTGCGCGACAGCAGAGCCGAGCATCAGGGTCGAAAGTGCAGTGGCTGTGAGGAAGGTGCGAAACATCTCACTCTCCTTGAGTCCGTGTTGTCATTTGCCCGCTGATAAGTGCGGCGCTCCAACGACCAATGTCGTCCCACCCAGGTTTGTTTCTTGCGGCAGCCGCCAACCAACCTGGGTTATCCCCTCGAGGGTGACGCTGCTTGGCGTTGTTCAGGGTTTATCCGCACACGGCTGATCAGCGAGAAGATCGAACTCGTTCTGTTCTTCGAGAGCGTGCCCAGCAAAAGTGGGAACGGTTTTGCGGTTCGGACACACGACAAAACAAAGGCTTAGAGCCAAGGATTTGATTGAATCAAATCCTGAACGGCTCGAGAAGGTCACGTTGGTCCACTGCCCCCTGCTCCACGCTCCAGTCTATTGCATATGCCGGACGGGCGCGGCCACTAAACCGGGGTAAGCGAGGCAGCATTATCGCGTGCTGGGGGTGCATCGCATCCTTGGCTGCGATAACGTGAATTTAGAGATGCCCCAGCCGCTACCGCCTGAGACTCCGTCCTACAAATTTCAACTGAGAGCATTTGATTCTACGTTTCGCACTGCGGAACGAAGGCACCGGTGAGCTGGCGGAGGCTCGGACCAGATGCCAAGTTCTGCGCCATCATTTGGGAGGAATTGTTCATGACGATAAGAACTTGCTTGGCCGCCGCCATTGCCGCATCCGCACTCTTTGCCACCGCCGCGGCAGCGCAGGAGCGCGAACCGTACCCTGTCGACACTGTCACCATCATCGTGCCCTATGCAGCGGGCGGAGCTGGAGATACCGTTGGACGGATCGTGGCAGACGAACTCAGCCAGCGCTTCGAAGCCAATTTCATCGTCGAAAACATTGGCGGAGCGAGCGGCACGATCGGCGCAGAGCGCGCGGCTCGCGCTCCGGCAGACGGATCGACCTTGCTGTTGGCGGGCAACGCCATCATCACGACGGCGCCGCATTTGGCCTCGGTCGGCTTCGACCCGCTCGCCGACCTTATGACCATCGCGAACGTCAGTGAAGCGCCACGTATGCTGGTTGCGTCCAAGGGGCTGCCGGTGTCGAATTTCGAGGAGTTCGCTGCCTATGGCCGCGATCATCCCGGCGAGATGAATTTCGGATCGGTCGGCGTCGGATCGACGGGGCATATCGCGACCGTCGACATGCTGGCAAATATAGGCATCGAAGCAAACCATATCCCTTATTCCGGTGCGGCAGAGGTCGTGCAGGCGGTGCTCTCGGGCGACGTTCAGTTCATGCTTGATGCAGCGGCCATTCCACAGGCTCGCCAGGATGCAGTGACGCCGCTGGCTGTTCCGGGCGATAACCGAATGGATGACTTCCCCGAAGTGCCGACGCTTGCCGAAGCCGGGTACCCATCCATCCGGGGCACCGGACTTCAGATGATCCTGGCGCCCTCGGGCATGCCGGAAGAAGTGGTCACCGCTCTTGAGCGCGCGCTGCAGGATGCGAGCACTTCGCCAGAGTTCACCGACATTTTGCTCCGGGCGGGCGTGACGCCGCGCTACATGAGCGGCAGCGACCTTCAGGCCGCCCTGCAGGCAGAATATGACAACTACGACCAGTTGCTCTCCACAATGGGTCTCAAACAGTAGTAATTTGCCAGATGATGAGCCCGGCAGCGCCAGTTCGCCGCCGGGCTTTTTGTTTGCCTCCAGACATATCGGGATATCGGGCGAGATGACGACATTGAGTGCAAGGCTGGCGGAATGGGGTCTGGCGTTTTCGCTGGATGACGCCCCCTCGTCGGTTATCGAAAACGCCAAGCTGCGAGTACTCGACATAGTTGGCGTCATGATTGCGTCCAGCGCACATCCCACCGTTGCAGCCGCTGAGCGGGCGTATGGCGATGCAGACGGTGGCGGCAAGGGCGCCCATGCGCTCTTGAGTGCAGCGGAGACCTCTCTCGCCGGTGCTGCGTTCACAAACGGCGTGGCGTCGGCTGTTCTCGAATTCGACGATACCCACATCGCGAGCAACATTCATACGACGGGCGTTATTGTTTCCGCAGTGCTGCCGATGGCGCAAGCCCAGGGCCTCTCAGGTCGCCAGTTTCTGGAAGCCGTAATCGTTGGGTCCGAAATTCTGTGCCGTCTCGGCCTCGTCTCGCCAGTGCGGATGCACGAAGTGGGAATGCACCCGACCAGCGTTTACGGGGTGTTTGGCGCAACATACGCCGCTGCTCGCCTGCGTGGTTTGGATCGCGGGCAAACCGTGGATGCGGTCGGAACGGCAGCCAGCCTCTCGTCCGGCTCGATTGCTTCGTTTGAAGACGGAACCTCTACCAAGACCCTTCATGTCGGCTTTGCCGCCGCCGCTGCCGTGCGTGCGATAGCTCTGGCGGCCCAAGGCGTTTCGGGGCCCGCCGCCGTTTTCGAAGGGAAGTTCGGATGGTTCAAAAGCCACATACAGTCAGAACCCGAATTCCGCTTCAACGAACTCATCCAGGACCTTGGCGAACGTTGGGAAGTGCTCAACATCGCAACAAAGCTCTATCCGTGTGCCTACACATTGATGCCCTTTATCGCGGCAGCACTGGCGCTTCGGGCCACGCACGACATCGATACCGGTGCCATCGCCCAGATCCGCTGTGAGATCATGCCCCGCTCGTTTCGCACCGTCTGCGAGCCCTTGAGCGAAAAACGGCGCCCGCTCACCTCATGGCACGGCCGCATCAGCCTGCAGCATACTGTGGCCGAAGCCTTGGTGCTTGGCCGCTTCGACAAGTCCGCCTACGCACAAAGCAGCCTTATAGATCCTCGCATCAACGCCCTGGCGGACAAGGTCATTCATATCGCCGATCCGATTGCGGCACAGGACACGTCCCGCTCACGCGGCGTGGTTACGATCGAATTTTCAGACGGGACAACCATTTCCCATACTGTTGAAGACATGCAGGGCACCGCAAGAAACCCCGCCCCGGCCAGTGTCTATATCGAAAAGTTCATGGCCAATGTGGCAGGCGTCATTTCGCAAGACCGGGCGGAAGATCTGGCCGCAGCGTTGACCGAGCTCGATACCGTAACAGATCTCGCCGGCACGTTTGCACCGCTACGTGTGCCGACATGACGGCTCGCACCTTCGAGGATTTTTCCATTGGCGAGATATGGCAAAGCGAAGAGCTCGAAATAACCGAAGCCGAGATCGTGAATTTCGGCCGTGCCAATGACCCACAACCAATCCATTGCGACCCCATAGCGGCGGCCAATGGACGCTTCAAAGGCCTGATCGCCAGCGGATGGCAGATCGCTGCTGTCTCGATGCGACTGTTTATCGAATCCGGCGGTTACGGCGAAACGCCGGTTGTCGGAATGGGCATCGATGAGTTGCGCTGGAAAAAACCCGTGAGGCCCGGCGACCGAGTGCACGTCGTACGCGAAGTGATCGACAAGCACCTCTCGAAATCCAACCCCAAATTTGGCATCATCCGAACGCGGATCAGCGTCGTCAATCAGAACACTGAAGTGGTGATGTCGATGATTTCGATCGGTCAGGTCCCGACGCGCCAACCTCAGGCCCAGTAGGGTTTTTTCAGGTCCTGCTTAAGCATCTTGCCGGCCGGAGAGCGCGGGAGCGTTGGACGCACCTCGACCCTCGAGAGCCGCTGCATGCTGCCGAGGCGACCATTGGCCCAGGCGCAAACCTCCGACAGATCGGCCGTGACACCCTCTTTCATGACCACCAGCCCTAGCGGGGTCTCTCCCCATTTCTGACTGGGAACGGCGATCACGGCGGCATCCTCGATATCTGGATGATCGAGCAGAACGCGCTCCAGATCAGAGGCGTAAACGTTGAAGCCGCCAGATATGATGACATCTTTCTTTCGGTCACGCAGTACGAGGAAACCGGCCTCATCGATCAGACCGATGTCCCCGGTCCGGTGGAACTTTTGGCCCTCCGCATCTCGCCAGTAGAAAGCTTCGGTGGCCTGGGGGTTGCGGAAATAGCGCGTCATCATGGTTGGAGAGCACCCCACGATCTCCCCCACCTCGCCGGCCGGCAGTTCGGTGCCGGCTTCGTCGATGATCCTGATATCGTTGCCCGGTGCCGGGCGACCCACGGTGTGATAGCAGTCGGGATGGGCGCCCACATCAAGGATTGACGTACAGCCTCCCTCTGTCAGGCCGTAGACTTCCAGCAGTTTGCCGGGCCAGTAGGCGGTCAGATCGCGCTTCATGGCGCTCGCAAGTGGCGCGCCAGTTGATTGTTTGACGACGAACGCGGAAAGATCGCGGCGAACAAAATCAGGCTCTCCAAGGAGGCGCTGGTACTGTATTGGTACCAGCATCGTGTGTGTCGCGCTGACTTCTTCGGCAGGATCAAGGTAGCCAGCCGCCGAAAACTTCTGCATGAGCACCACATTTCCGCCGTGGCAGAGCGTGGCCAGCAGGGGCATCAGTGTGGTGTTGGAATAAAGCGGGGTCGCTAGCAGCATGGTGCTGGCGGGTCCCAGACCGAATGTTGCGCGCGCCGCCTGCCGATATCGCATGGCATGAGATTGCACGATGCCTTTGGGACGCGCCGTAGTGCCGGAACTATAGATGATGTTGAAATCATCGGTCCCCGACATAGCGACCGGCGTTTCCAGCTTCGCGTTTTCAATTGCAAACTCATCCCAATCCTTCGTGGAGGTTTGGGAGAAGCCGATTGCAACAATCCGTTCGGCACCCTCGCTCCCTATGAGGTCGAACCCAACGCGATCAGTAAAGACCAGGTTTGGGCGACAGTCAGATAGCATTCCAGCCAGGGTCTCCGCGTTCGCAGAGACCGGCAAGGGAACGGCGCACTGACCCGCCGCCACGATCGCAAGATAGGCAATCACCAGTTCGGCGGAATTTACGCCGACCAGTGCCACCGGTTGCTGTTTTCGTTCCCCGAATTCGGCGGCGATTGTGCCAGCTACATCCAGAATTGCTGCGGCAAAATCTTCCCAGGTCAAATGGACTCCGCCACAACTGAATGCAGGCGCATACGGACGTTTGCCGGCATGGGCAATGATGGTGTGCAGCAACTGTCCTTCGGCACCCATCGATCGATCAATCTTCATTGGACTTGTCCCTGACCAGCAGAAGGTGGCGCGCGACCAGAGCTGGCTTTGCACTCCCTTCCACCTCGATCTCCGCATCGGTTATAATCCGCGTGCCCTGCACATGTGGCTCCGCAGCGATAAGGGTCAGCGCGAGCCTGATTTTTGCGCCAACCGGCGCCGGCGCGACAAACCGGACCCGGTCATAACCATAATTGAGACCGATGCCTCGCTCGGCGATCCTGTAAATATCCTGCTGAAGCCGGGGCATCAGCGAAAGCAGGAGTAGACCATGAACGATCGTCTCTCCGTTTGGCATCTCGGCCCGGGCCCGAGCCACATCGACATGGATCCAGTGGGTATCCCCTGACAGTGTCGCGAAGGCGTCCACCATGGACTGGTCGACGACCATCCATTGCGAACGGCCAAGACATTTGCCCGCATGAGCTGCGAGATCGCCGGCATGTTCGATGTCGATCATTGCCTAGGCTTCCTCTGCCTCTTCGCGGCCCCGGCGAACAAAGGCCGTGGTGGCCAGGACGAGGACGGACAAGCCGAGCAATACAAATATCAGGCTGATCGGGCGCTGGAAGAAAACGAAGGGATCGCCATGAGACACCGCCATTGCGCGCCTGAAGTTTTCCTCAAACATCGGCCCCAGGATGAAGCCCAGGATGAAAAGAGCCGGGCTCAGCCCTGCCGCGCGCAGCAGATAACCAAGCAATCCAAAGAACACGAGAGCATAGATCTGAAAGGAGGACGACCCCATCGTGAAGACCCCGACACAGGCAAAGGCCAAAACGAAAACGTAGAGCCAGTGATAGGGGACCTTGAGCAATCGCACCCAGAGCACGATCAACGGCAGATTGAGGACAACGAGAAACAGATTGCCGATCCACATGGAGGCGATCAGCCCCCAGAACAGCGGCGCATGATCGGTCATCATGCGCGGCCCCGGTGCCACGCCGTGGATCATGAAGGCTCCCAGCAGCAGCGCCATCACGGGACTGCCGGGAATGCCGAGCAGCAGCGTGGGAATAAAGCCGGTCTGGGAGGCGGCATTGTTGGCCGATTCCGGTGCGGCCACCCCTTCGATGGCGCCGGCGCCGAAGCGCTCAGGTTCCCTGGCCACGCTCTTTTCGACCATATAAGCCGAAAAGGAACTCATCGCCACGCCGGCTCCTGGCAACACCCCAAGCAGAGAGCCGATGCCTGTGCCACGCAGAACGGCGGGCCAGGCGTCTCGAAAGTCCTGCCGCGTTGGCCAGAGCTTCCCGATAGCGCTGGTTGTGATGGTTTCCCCGGACTGCTTGGAGGTATTGCCGACGATTTCAGCGATAGCGAACAGCCCAACGGCAAGCACCGCAAAATCGACACCGTCCCGCAATTCGGGAATGCCAAAGGTGAAGCGGAAGACGCCCGTCATGACATCGGAACCACCCAGCCCGAAAATAACGCCCAGAAGGGCCACGCCTATTCCCTTTATTGCACCCCCGCGTGTCATGGTGGCCACCATGAGGAGCGCTGCAAACACCAGTGCCGCATATTCCGCCGCGCCGAAGCGCATGGCGATGGCTGCAAGAGGTGGCCCGGCTAGTGCGATCAGCAGGGTGCCGATCGTGCCGGCAAAAAACGAACCCAGCGCGGCAACGGCCAGCGCGGCCCCTGCCCGTCCCTGTTTGGCCATCTGATGCCCATCGATACAGGTAACCGCGGAGGACGCTTCACCTGGCAGGTTGACCAGAATTGAGGTCGTCGAGCCGCCATAAGAGGCACCATAATAGATGCCGGCCAACAGGATGATCGAAGCCTCTGCGGGCAAACCGAAACTGAGCGGCAGCAGAAGCGCAATGGTGATGATTGGCCCCACACCGGGCAAGACGCCAATGGCTGTGCCCAAGGTCACACCCAAAAGGCAATAAAGGAGATTGACGGGATTGGTGGCGACCTGAAGGCCGAGTGTCAAAAGCGGAAGCAGATCCATCTCAAAACCCCCAGGCAAAAAGGCGCAGGGGAAGCCCGAGTCCGAACTTGAAAATGGCGGTTATCACGACAACGACCAGGATCATGGCCCCGAACAATTCCCAGCGGGCACCACCCTTTTGCGCAAACCATGCAATCGCAATAAGCGCGATCAAGGCCGGGATAAGCCCCGTGGGCAGAATAAGGGTGGCAAAGGCGAACACCGCTGCCAGAATCACCAGCAAAGGTCGAATTTCGGACACGGAGAAAGCAGGTTTGTGCGACGCCGGATCGCCGGCTTCCATGCGGACCTTGAGCATCTGCGCCATGCCGAGAAGCGCCAACGCAGCGCCTGCCATGACAGGCATTGCGCCACTGCCGGGCTGGTTCATGGTACCCAAACCATAGCCCCAGCCCAGCGCCATCGTGCCGATGCCAAAGACGATGAAAATGATTCCAGCCAAAGCGTCCGAGCCCACCTTCATGGCGCGATACCGACAGAAGTTGATGTGCTCATGGTGCAAATATCCTCTTGATGCAAAGTTGCCCGAAGGTCGCGGCTCGACCCCGAAACGACAACGGCACCGCCTGCTCGTTTCGTCTGGCGAAACAAGGGGCGTCACCGCTCAACTGTTTTGATAGCCGCGCGCGATCTGGAGCCGGTCGACTTCGGCGCCGATGCCCTCAGCCGCATGTTTGAGGGCGGCAACGAACTTGGTGTGGGATCCGAACGAGTTCATTGCCGAGCGAAAATAGGTGATCCCGATGCTGGCCTGCACGGTCCCACGCGAAAAAATCGGCACCGCGATGGTATCGGATGACCGCGGCTCCACATGGGCGTCGCGCATGGCATAGCCCCGCTCACGCACCGTCCGAACCATACGCTCGACAAAGGCCGGATCACGCGCCGAAGGCGGCTCCAGTTCGTCGGAGCCTCGGGCATTGGCGATCAGTTCGGCAATCTGATCGTCGCTGATCGCCGCAAGATAGGCCCGGCCCAGAGCGCGTGTGAACAAGCTCAACCGCATGTTGATTGTGGCGTGAAATGGCGACACAGGGCTGTCATGCACCGTAGAGAAACGCACAACCATTGCCTCACCATCAAAGACTCCGATGGCAACGGGCCATTTGTATTCCGAATTGAGTTTCATCGCCCAGGCACGACCGGCCTCAACCACCAGTGGATCGCCGTGAAAACCATTGCTGAGCGATGTGACAAGTGAGGTGATCTGATAGCCGGCCTGGCGACGATCATTGCTGACAAACCCTCCTGCCTCCAGGGTCTTGAGCATACGCACCAGAGTGGGTTTGGGCAGTCCAGTCGCCTCATGAAGCGACTGGATCGTGGAGTAGGGCTCGCGGTTCATGGCTTGCAGCACCGCCAAAATGCGGCTTGCAGATCTGATCTCACTACTCTTGCCAACGACCACCGGCGAATCCAACACTGCCGTCCCGAACCATTCCGTCGAGTCGACACTATCGGCCCGCAGCTCACGATTTGAAAGGGGCGGCGCCATCACCGGTGTTACGTCACTCATGGTGCAACCCTGACCACGACCTTGCCCATCTGGTCGTTGCTGTCCATCAGCGCATGGGCTCGCCGCATATCATCGAATGCGAAAACCTCATGGATGTGGGTCCTGATCTGTCCTGTTTCGATCAGAGGCCATACCCGATCGGTCAGTTGCGAGGCGATCTGCCCTTTATAGGCGGGCGAACGGGGCCGCAAAGTGGAACCGGTGAGCGTAAGGCGCCGACGAACAATGTCGTTGAGATTGATTGCTGCGGTCTTTCCCAGATGGCTGGCGATCAGCACGAGCCGACCGTCAGATCTCAGAAGGTCGAGTTCGGGCTGCGTATAGGGCCCGGCCTGTCCATCAAGGATAACGTCGACCCCCTGCCCGCCCGTTGCGGCACGCACCTGATCGGTCCAACCTGGATCGCGATAGTCGAAGGCGTGCGATGCACCGAACTCGAGACACAATTGTCGCTTTTCCGGGGTTGAAGCCGTTACGATCACTGTGCCATCGAACAAGTGACGCGCGATCTGGGTGGCCGCAAGCCCGACGCCACTCGAGCCGCCCTGAATCAAAAGCGTTTCCTTGTCGGCAAATCGGGCCAGCAGGACAATATTGTTCCAGGCCGTAAAGAAGACTTCGGGGAGAGAGGCGGCTTCCTCTATGCTGAACCCTTGAGGGACCGGCATGGTTTGAACTGCGGGAACGCAGCAAAATTCCGCATAACCTCCACCGTTGGTGAGCGCACAGACTTGCCTTCCCAGTATCGCAGTATCGACGCCCTGCCCCACGGCGTCGACCGTGCCGGCAACATCGAGGCCGGGCAGATCGCTGGCATCTGGCGGGGGCGGATAGAGCCCACGCCTTTGCTGGATATCCGGACGGTTGAGGCCTATTGCAGCCACCTTGATGCGCACTTCGTCGGGCCGTGGCTCGGGACGCGGCCGTTCGGCCATCCGAAGGACCTCGGGCCCGCCTGCACCCGCGATTTCAATGACGCGCATCGCCTCGGTCATTTTTCGTGAACCACCCGGTTGGCCAATTTTCCAAGGCCCTCGATCTCGCACTCGATCAACCCATTCATCTTGTGCATGTTGATCTCGCGGTGGCCGTGCGGATATTTGCCCACACCCTTGGCCGTTGTCCCGAAAATGATGATGTCACCGGGTTCAAGAGTAAACCATTCGCTCGCGTCAGCAATCACCTGCTCGACAGTGAACATGTAGTTTGACGTGTTATCCTGGGCGAAAGGCTCACCGTTGAAATAGCCCCGCACGTCGAGGGTGTTGGGATTTGCTATCTCGTCGGCCGTGGTAATCCAGGGCCCCATCGGCCCGAACGTATCGGTCGCCTTCGATCGCGTGTGGTAGACGAAATAGATGTCGTTGTCGTCCTCGCCATGCCGGTTGCGCCAGGCGAAATGATGAGGGCGGGTCAATTCGGGTGCCCGGGTCGTGGCAATCGAGTCATAGCCGAATTTGATGCCGTGCGAAGTAATGTCGTTGGCTATCGAATAGCCGAAGATGACATCGCGCGCCTCCTCTACCGAAACGTTCTTTGCCCGCTTGCCAATGATAGCAGCAAGTTCGAGTTCGGGAATGGTCTCTCCATAGTGCTCCTTCATGATGATCGGATGGTTGTGTCCAGTCAGGCAGGAGGGCGCTTTGAGAAAATAATTGGGAACAGTTGGGCTCTTGTGAGCCTCCTTGCGGATACCGCGATTGTTCATCGCTACGCCCATGAATTTGGTCGGACGCGGCTGCGGCGGCCGGAAATCGATGTCCGCCACCCGGAGCATGCTTGCGCCGTTGGCAGCAGCTGTCTCGACTGCGCCGCGCGCCCGTGACAACTCATCGGGCCCTGCCTCTATCAGGTCGTTGAGGCTAGCGGGCACAGCCCCGAGCCCGGCCGCCTGATAGGCGGCCGACAGCGTCACGGCGCCGGTGTCGCCGATTGCGGCAATGAGCGTATCGCGCCCCTCGATAAGGGCCGTTCCCAGCTTCATGGTTTGAGACTTTCTTCAACAGTAGTGGAATGCGGGAGGAGTCAGCTTTCCAGGCCGACGAGGCGTGCAGGATTGTCGCGAACCATCTTGCCGACATCCTCGTCGGAAAAGCCCAGTGCGAGCAGCATGGCTATGATCTGGCGCATCCCCTCCACCGGGCTTGGATTATCAACCTGACCAAGGTCCGAGCCTATTGATGAGTTGGCGACGCCGGCCGCATCGACTTGGGCTTTGAGTTCATCGGGAGGGAAGACGTTGAATCGCGAGTCGACAAACAGGCAGGCGGACTGCTCGATCATCGCGCCCATGGCCGCAAGCTCGGAAACATCTTCATACGTGCAGTGAAGGCCGTAAGCGGGGTGGTTGACCAGCAGCCTTTTCACGCCGCGCCGCTTGGCTTCCTCGAAGAGGACCCAGACCTCTGCAATGTGAAGGTGGCCGGACGACAAGATCACATCGTGCTCGGCGATGATGTCTAGGATCTGTTTGACCGGGTCGAGCAACTCGCCTGTCGCGTCAATAACGGTGATCCCATACGGCTTACGCAACTGCACATTGCTGGCCAGCCTGGCGTTGCGGTGCGTGTTGCGGATGTGATTGGCCGCATGCGCTGTCGGCATGAAGACAAGCTTCGCACCCATCTTCACGTTGTAGTCCACCGCGTGAGGATTCAGACCACCAACGGTATTGTTGAGAACCAGCGAGCCAAACATGTGGACGCCCGAACTGGCGCTGATACGCTCGAGCATCGGCATCATTGGTGAAACGGAATAGTGGTGATCCTTGAACAACACCCCACGCATGCCCGCAGCCGCCGCTTGGTCGACCTCTTCAAGGTGGTCGAGCTGGCGTGGCATGGTGGACGGCCCGGAATGAACGTGCAAGTCCACGGCCCCCTTCAAAAGAGCATCAACACGCTCGGGCGCAATTGAATCGATAAGCGCACGCGCTTCGCTACGCCATTGTTTTCCGGCCATTTTCGACTACTTCATTTTTGCGTTTCGATTGCCGGCGAAGCTAGAAGAAAGCCGTTATCGCTTCAAAGTGAGCAGGCCACCTTTTCGCCAGTCGAAACGCCTGATCGGGTGCCAGGCTGGTAGTCGGTGATGTCGCATATAGCGCCGGAAGGCGGATGCCTGTTGCGCTGCCAGATCAAAATGGATCGGCACACCGAACATACCGCCAGCGACCTTCGCGCGGCTGTTCGATCAGATTAGGCAGTATGGAAGGACTGGGAGAAAGTGGAGCGGGTGAAGGGAATCGAACCCTCGTCGTAAGCTTGGAAGGCTTCTGCTCTACCATTGAGCTACACCCGCCCGAGGGTGTCTCGCCACTGTGTCCGGTTCATGCCCTGTGGGCAAGCACGATTTTGGTGGAGGGGGCTGGATTCGAACCAGCGTACGCTAAGCGGTCAGATTTACAGTCTGATGGATTTAACCACTCTCCCACCCCTCCCCAATCGTGACATCGGCGAAGCGAGGCATTTGCAATAGCACCCGTTTCCAAACACCATCACGGGGCGGTTTATGGTGGTAGCGACCTTCCCTGTCAACTGCCATCGCAAGGAAATTTCATATGTTTCACCACTGTGCTTGCCGCTTGCCGAGTTCGCGGCAAAGCGATACGCCATTGCCATGAGCAAGAACAAGTTCCCATCCAAAAGGCGCCCACCCATTCTGCCGGACGATGGGCCGGTCTATCTTTACGGGCTGCACACCGTGCGTGCCGCGCTCGACAATCCGCGTCGCGCCAAGCGGCGACTCCTGGCAACACCGAACGGTCTCAACAGATTGACCGAGGGCGCGGCCCTGCCCCAATTGGCAGTACAAGAAACGACGCCTCGTGACCTCGACAAACTGCTTGGTGCAGATGCGGTGCATCAGGGCGTTGCACTGGAAGTCGATCCGGTCGATCGCTTCGGCCTTGCCGATATCGAAAAGCTCGACCTGGTGATCGTTCTCGATCAGGTGACCGATCCGCACAATGTCGGGGCCATCCTGCGAACGGCCTGCGCCTTCGGCGCCGATGCAGTGGTCACCACGGCGCGTTATGCGCCCCGGGAAACCGGTGTACTGGCCAAATCGGCCTCCGGAGCGCTGGATCTGATTCCCATGGTGTCGGTGCGCAATCTCGGCGATGCGCTCGAAACCCTCAAGAGCAACGGCCTTGTGTGTCTCGGATTTGATTCCGAAGCGCCCGGACTGCTACGCCCCCGCCCCGCCGGCGGCAAGCTGGCCATCGTGCTCGGCGCCGAAGGCAAGGGATTGCGGCAGAAAACGCGGTCGCTGTGTGACGAGATGGTGCGGCTCGATATGCCTGGACCGATCAAATCGCTCAACGTCTCCAATGCTGCGGCAATTGCCCTGTTCGCCGCGACAGCCGGCTAGACTTCCGGATCAACGCTTGATGCATCAGCGGTTATGACGGGGCCGTCGAATACCCCGCCACCAGACGATCTCAGTGCAACGACCTGATAGCCTCGCTCTCGCAAGGTCTTGAGAAATTCCGGGAGCACCGCGGCCGTTCGCAAGTGAATGTCGTGGAACAGCACTACCCCCGCCCCCTGTTCATCAAGCCGCGCAAGCGTGCGGTCGAGCACCTGTTGCGGAGTTTCAGCGAAATAGTCCTTGGAGTCGATATCCACATCGAGAACGATGAAGCGGCTCTCGACCGCGCTGGTGCGGATCACACCATTCTGCGCCAGATAGGGGAACCGGAAAAAACGCGACGGCGCGAGGTCGTCTGGCGCCAGCGCCGCCGCGACGGCCTGTTGCCCCGCATAGATTTCGGCGACTGCCTCCTGATTGCTCAGATTGGACAAATCGACATGATTGTAAGTGTGGGTGCCGATCGTGTGTCCGCGGGCCGCAACCTCGCGCACAAGCGAGGGATAGCGCTCAGCGGCCGATCCGAGCATGAGGAAGGTCGCCTTGACCCCATACTGATCCAGCGTATCGAGAATGGACTCAGTAATGCCAGCACGGGGACCGTCATCGAAAGTCAGTATGATTTCGCCCGGTTGCAGACCCAATGGCCCAGATTCCGAAACCGTCACCGTTCGGCCGGCGAGCTTTCCGGAAAATATTGAAGGCATTACGGGCATCGGCTGGTAGGCCGTCCTCAAACTCATGGCCATCGGATTGATCGAGCTGGTGCTCATCGTATCGACGCCCGCACTGGTCATCAAATCCGGATTCATCTCGGGCGGTTTGGCACATCCTGCCAATAACGCCGCCACTACCCCCAATAGACATGCTGTCCGCACAACACCAACCACCCGGCCGAACAATCCTGATCGGCACCCAAGCTGCGTGCAACATGGTTAACAACGCGTTCAGAATGCAGGAGTTTATACTTAACGAACAGTTACTTGGCCGAGCGCTCCCGCTTGAGCCGAGCTGCAAGTTCGTCGAGGGCCTGGAGAAAACTCGACTTGTCGCGCGCGGTGAACTCGCGGTTGTAGCCCTTGCTCTCGCCGGTTTCGCGCAAGTGCTGGTTGAGATCGCGCATGGCCAGCGCCATGCCGATCGAAGCTGTCGTAAACGGCTTGCCAGACGGGCCCAGAACATGGGCACCCTTTTCCAGCGCGCGTGACGCCAGCGGGATGTCGGAGGTGATAACAATGTCGCCGGCACCCGCATGATCGACGATCCAGTCGTCGGCGGCATCGGCACCCTGGGGCACCATGACGTGGCGGATCATGGGATCGCGCGACGGTCGCAGCCCGAAATTCGCAACGAAGGTCACAACGAGCCCATGCCGCTCGGCAACGCGGGTGACTTCGGCCTTGACCGGGCACGCATCAGCGTCGACGTAGATTTCAGGCATGGTCAGTAAAGAACCACCGACCGAATGGATTCGCCCGAATGCATCAGCTCGAACCCCTTGTTGATGTCTTCGAGCCGCAGCGTGTGGGTGATCATCGGATCGATCTCGATCTTGCCGTTCATGTACCAGTCGACGATTTTGGGCACGTCCGTGCGTCCTCGCGCGCCGCCAAACGCCGTGCCCATCCAGGTGCGGCCCGTGACGAGCTGGAAAGGACGCGTGGAAATTTCCTGCCCGGCGCCGGCCACGCCGATGATGACCGATTTTCCCCAGCCACGATGGCTGGCTTCGAGAGCCTGACGCATCACCGTCACATTGCCCGTGCAATCGAATGTATAATCGGCACCACCAATCTGATCGGCACCTCGCTTGGTCATGTTGACGATATGGCTGACGATATCGCCTTCGATCTCACGCGGGTTGACGAAATGGGTCATCCCGAAGCGCGTGCCCCAGCTTTGCTTGTCATTGTTGAGATCGACGCCGATGATCATGTCGGCACCGGCCATGCGCAGGCCCTGAATGACATTGAGCCCGATACCGCCGAGCCCGAACACAACGGCAGTAGCCCCCTGCTCCACCTTGGCGGTGTTGAGCACTGCGCCAACGCCCGTCGTTACACCACACCCGACGTAGCAGACCTTGTCGAACGGCGCGCTGGCATCGATCTTGGCCACCGCGATTTCGGGCATGACGGTATAGTTCGAGAAGGTCGAGCAGCCCATGTAATGGAACACGGGCTTGCCCTTGTAGGAAAAGCGGGACGTTCCGTCGGGCATCAACCCCTGCCCCTGCGTGGCGCGGATGGCGGTGCAAAGATTGGTCTTGCGCGACAAGCAGGACGGGCATTCCCGACACTCGGGCGTGTAGAGCGGAATGACGTGATCACCGGGTTTGACCGACGTCACACCTGCGCCGACCTCCACGACCACCCCGGCCCCTTCATGGCCGAGTACGGCGGGAAACAATCCCTCGGGATCCGCACCGGAAAGCGTGAAATCGTCGGTGTGGCAGATGCCGGTCGCCTTGATTTCGACAAGCACTTCACCCGCCTTGGGGCCATCGAGGTCGAGCTCGACGATTTCCAGCGGCCCGCCGGCCTCAAATGCAACTGCAGCCCGCGTCTTCATGATCCGCCTCCTCGATTCTGTTCGGAAAGCAAAGTTGGCACAGCCCGAACACAAAGGGCAAATGATGAAAACGAGAACGGGCGCCGAAGCGCCCGCTGCCGATCACTCTTTCATGGCCCCCGGCCCCGGCGTGGCACCAGGTGGGCATTTGCCCAGAATGATCATGCCCAGCACTTCGTCCTTGGTCACGTCGGCGGTCTTGGCAGAGCCAACCACCTGGCCGTTCTTCATCACGCACACCCTGTCAGCGAGATCGAACACGTCGTGAATGTCGTGACTGATGAGAAAGATACCGATGCCTTCGGACTTGAGCTGCTTGATGAGATCACCGACCTGCGTGGTCTCCTGCGGTCCCAACGCGGCTGTAGGTTCGTCCATTATCAGTATCCGCGCATTGAACAGGATTGCCCGTGCAATGGCCACCGACTGGCGCTGACCGCCCGAAAGGGCTTTGACCGGCTCCTTGAAACGCCGGAAATTGGGGTTGAGGCGTCCCATGACCTCGCGCGCCTTGTGTTCCATGGCGACGTCATCAAGCGTGCCGATGGCCGTGGTCAATTCACGCCCGAGGAACAGATTGGCCGCAGCATCGACATTGTCGGCCACCGCGAGGGTCTGGTAGATCGTCTCGATGCCATATGCCTTGGCATCGCGAGGATTGTTGATCGTTGCGCTCTGCCCATCGATCCGAATATCGCCCGAATCTCGCTTGTAGGCACCCGACAGTATCTTGATCAGCGTCGATTTTCCCGCGCCATTATGCCCGAGCAGACCGACCACCTCACCGGGATAAAGATCGATGGAAGCGCTGTCGACGGCACGAATGCCACCGAACGCGATGGAAATGTCTTCGAGTTCAACGAGCGGAGTTGTCACGTGTTGGTTCATCGATTCAAATCCTTACTGCCCGCGATTGCGGTAGAGCGTATCGAGCCAGACCGCGACCACGAGGACTATGCCCACGACGATCGACTGAAGCGGGCTGTCGAGCCCCATCAGCACCATGCCGGACTGGAGTGACTGCATCACAAGCGCGCCGATCATGGCGCCGACGATGGTACCCACACCGCCCGAAAGCGAGGTGCCGCCAATCACCGCCGCAGCGATGACGTAAAGCTCGTCCAGCGTTCCCATGGCATTGGTTGCCGCGTTAAGCCGGGCCGACGAGATCGACGCGGCGATGGCGCACAGCGCGCCCATGAGCATGAAGATCTTGACGGTGACCCAGCGGGTATTGATGCCGGCCAGTTCGGCCGCTTCAGGGCTGCCGCCCATGGCAAAGACATACCGCCCGAACCGGGTGCGCGTCGCAATGAAGGTCATGACGACCCCGACACCCACGGCGATCAGCACAGGAATGGCAATGCCATGCGCAATGAACAGCCCGCCTTCCGGAACGGGGATGTTGTTGGCGTTTGCATAGTTTTCCGCAATACGGATGGGCCAGGGATAGGCATTGAAGACCGCCACCGCACCGATGACCGAACCGCAGCCGAGTATGGCGAGAACGCCCTCCGCCCAGACGGGGCGCTGCGGGAAGTTGAACCGCCGGCGCTGCTGGCGCGCATAGATGAGATAGGCGCCGATGGCCAGGCAGGCAACGAGCGCCAAAATCCAGCTCACCGAATAGCCAACCGCACCTTCCGGACCGCCACCCATCAAGCGGAAATTGGTATCGAGCGGCGCGACCGTCCGCCCCGATGTCACCCACCAGGCCGCACCGCGCCAGACGAGATAGCCGCCCAGTGTGACAATAAAGGCGGGCACCTTGAGATAGGCGATGATCGAGCCCTGCAAAGCTCCGATCGCGAGGCCGAACGCAAGGCCCACGGCAAGCGTAATGACCCAGATCAGCGGATGGCCGAAGCCGAGCAGCGCAGGCAGATATTCGGTCTGGGTTACGCCCATGACCATCGCAAGCACGCCAAGCAGCGAACCCACCGACAGATCGATGTTGCGGGTGACGATGACCAGCACCATGCCGGTTGCCATGATCGAGATCGAAGCCGTCTGAACCGAGAGGTTCCAGAGGTTTCGAGGGGTCATGAAAAGGCCGCCCGACATGAAATGGAAGCCAATCCAGATCAAGAGCAGCGCCCCGAGCATGCCCAGAAGACGGGTATCGATCTCGGTGGCGCTCAAGAAGCGCTGGATTGGGTTGCCCATCACCAGACCGGACGATGATGAGTTCGATGATGATGACATGGCGTTCTGATCGGCCATTCTCTCCCCCAAAGGGCTGGTTCCTTATGGAACGGGCCGCGGCGCCACAACAGCGCCGCGACCGCGGATCAAAAATTGATGATGCAGATCAGTCGCAAGCGGCAACCGAACCGGCGTCAACGCCCTGACAGACAACGTCCTTGCTGACCCAGCCAGCGTCAATGACGACATCAAGATTGTCCTGCGTGATCGCAACGGGAGCCAGGAACAGCGAGTTCATCTCGACGCCATTCGGGCCACCATCAAACGTCACCGAGCCTTCGATATCGGCAAGTGCAGCGCCGCCGGCCAATTCAACTGCGATCTCGGCAGCCTTGGCGCCAAGTTCACGGCTGTCTTTCCAGACCGACACGGTCTGGGTGCCAAGAGCGATACGGTTGAGGGCGGCATGATCGCCATCCTGGCCCGAGACCGGCACAGCACCATCAAGCCCCTGAGCGGCAAGGGCGGCAATGGCGCCACCAGCGGTACCATCGTTCGAGGCAACGACCGCATCGACCTCGTTGTTATTGGCGGTCAGGAACTGTTCCATGTTGGCCTGAGCGTTTTCCGGGAGCCAGCCATCGGTATAGGCTTCGCCGACATTGACGATATCGCCGGCGTCGATCGCATCCTGAAGCACTTCGAGCTGACCCGCATGCAGGAAGTCCGCGTTGGGATCGGTGCTCGAGCCCTTGATGAAGACGTAATTGCCGGTCGGCTGCACGGCAAACACCGATTCAGCCTGCAGGCGGCCAACACCCTGGTTGTCGAAGGTGATGTAGAACGCATCGGCATTTTCGATGAGGCGGTCATAGCCGATCACCGGGATTCCCTCTGCCACTGCGGCGGCGATTGCCGGCTGGATGGCATCGGTATCCTGAGCCAGAACGATGAGCGCATCGGCGCCCTGAGCGATAAGGCTTTCGATATCGGTAAGCTGCTTGGATGCTGAAGACTGCGCGTCTGCGGAAATGTAGCTGGCGCCCATTTCATCAAGCTGAGCCTGGATGGCTGCCTCGTCGGTCTTCCAGCGCTCTTCCTGGAAGTTGGACCAGGAAACGCCAACGGTGATGTCCTGAGCCAGTGCGCCCCCGGCCAGACCGAAAAGAACAGTCGTGCCCAGAAGGGCAGCTGCGAAAGTTTTCATGATTTTCCTCCTGCGGACATTTGCGTCCGCCAAACCACAGTAAAAGGGTTATGCCTCCAGCGGTGTGCCTCCTCGGGCCACCGCAACGGATATTTTTCAATACCCGAAAAAATAATTGGCACGGGCGCATTGCTGTGTCAACGTCCATTTGTTCGGCGTGGAAAAATGCGTGCAACCTGGCACAGCAGCCCATAGAAGACCCACGGCGGCACGAGTGGGAGGCCCGTTTGGCGCAGGGCGTTGCGGACACGGAAATGATCCGGCGGCAGAACCGGCTCCTGGTGCTGGACGCATTGCGCCGGCACGGTCCGCTCTCGCGTTCGCAGGTGGCCACGCTGACCGGACTTTCCAATGCCACCCTGACGGCCATTGCCGCAGATCTTGTCGGCGACGGCATCGTTGCCGAACTTGCCGAGCCGCAGGCCGGCGCAAAAGCGCGCGGGCGGCCCGCCGTGCAACTTGTACACAACCGAAGCGCCGGCTTCGTTCTGCTCATCGAACTCGACGTCAACCGCTGCCGTATGTCGCTGCTCGACTATGGCGGCGTGCTCGTCGACAGGGTCGAATCCGGCGTTGGCCCTACCCTCTTTTCCGAGGTCGCACCCGCAGCGTGGTTCATCGAGCGCATCGGCCACATGATTGGCCGCAACACAGATATCGGCAACACGCTGCATGGCGTTTCCATCTCGGTGCAGGGAATATTGAACGCCTCGGGCCATGGGCTGACCTGGTCGCCCATTCCCCATTTGAGCGGCCACGACATCGTGACGGCGATCAACAACCGGCTCGGATTGGCCGCCCACCTGTTCAAGCGCGGCCGGCTGATGGCGGATGGCATGCGCTGGCTCGATCCCGATCTCGCAAGGGCCGGCATCGCAACGATCTATCTCGGCTCGACAATCGGCATGGGGCTGACGCTCCCCACCGACGCAAGTCCCGACGCGGGGCTGGCGACCGAGTTCGGGCACATGATCCATATCCCCGGCGGCGCCTTGTGCCGCTGCGGCGCGCGCGGTTGCGTCGAGGCCTATGCCGCCGATTACGCCATATTGCGTGCCGCCTATTCGGTGCCCGAGCATGCCACGCCGGCCAGCGCCGTCCCGCCCGCCGATTTCCAGCACATCATGGCGCGAGCGCGTCAGGGCGATCGGGCCGCCCAACGGGCCTTTTCTGCAGCTGGAGCGGCCATCGGGCACGGCATAAGCCGGCTGATTTCGATCGTCGAGATCGACAGGCTCATCCTGCTCGGCCCCAACACAGCCGCCCATGACCTGGTCGCAACTGCAATCGCCGAAGGCGCTGCTGCTTCGCTCATGGGCCGGATGCGCGGGTTGCCGCCGATCCAGCTTGTGCCTGACGCCGGCGAGCCGATTTATCGAGGCCTCATGATGAAGACCTTGACCGAAATCGACAGAACTTTTGCCGACCGCGTATCCCTGCCTGCGGCACGCCGTTCCGCGGAATAGGCTCAATCGGTCAGAAACAGGTGCGAATACTGCCGCGGCTGAGACCGCAGATATTGAGGCGGCGCCTTGACCTGCCCGCCCAGCGCCGCAGCAACGTGCCAAGGCCAACGCGGATCATAGAGTACGGCGCGTGCCACCGCGATCATGTCCGCATCACCAGTCGAAACGATGGCCTCGGCCTGCTCGGCCTCGGTAATCAGCCCCACGGCAACCACCGGCATGGAGACGGCCTGTTTGACTTGCCGGGCCAGAGGAACCTGATAGTTCGGCCCGACGGGAATTTTCTGGGCAGGGCTGGTGCCGCCGCTCGAAACGTGAATTGCAGAACATCCTCTTGCCTCGAGTGCCCTGGCGAATGCCACTGTCTGTTCGCCATCCCAGCCACCATCGACCCAGTCGGTTCCCGATACACGTACGGTGACCGGCTTTTGGGAAGGGAAGGCCGCCCGAACGGCGTCGAAAATTTCGAGCGGAAAGCGCATGCGGTTTTCAAGAGACCCGCCATACTCATCATCGCGCCGGTTCGAGATGGGGGACAGAAATTCGTGCAGCAGATAGTCATGCGCAGCGTGAATCTGAACGGCATCGAGCCCCAACCGGTCTGCCCGCCGTGCCGCCTCGGCGAAACAATCGCGGATACGGGCAAGCCCATCTGCGTCCAGCGCCACCGGGTCGTTGTCGCTATCGAGGAAGGCAACCGCGGACGGCGCCTCGGTCTGCCACCCATTCGCGTGATCGGGAGGCAGCTGGGCTCCGCCCTTCCAGGGCACCTCGCAACTCGCCTTGCGGCCAGCATGGGCCAGTTGGACCGAAATGGGCATATCGGACCATCGGCGAATGCCATCCAGCACACGCTTCATGGCCGCTTCCGTTGCATCGTTGTAAAGCCCGACATCACCATAGGTGATCCGGCCCTCCGGCTTTACCGCGGTCGCCTCAATGGTCAGAAGCGCCGCGCCAGACAGTGCCAGGTGCCCGAGATGGATCAGGTGCCAGTCGTTCATTTCCCCGTCCTGTGCCGAATACTGGCACATCGGGGCAATCACGATCCGGTTGGCCAGAGTGGTGTCTCCGATCCTGATCGGCTCGAACAGTTTTGGCTGTGCCATGGTCAGTTGCGTCCTTGTTATGGTGGAATGATAATGGGTAGCGCCGGGGGCGAGGATAAGGCAACAAATCTCCTAACCACACAGCGCCATGATCCTTGCATCGGAGCGGGACTGGTGCTAGCAACCGCTCCGTTGCCGGTATAGCTCAGTTGGTAGAGCATCTGATTTGTAATCAGAGGGTCGCGGGTTCAAGTCCTGCTGCCGGCACCAGTGATCCCCACCGATTTCCCTATTGCATCGAATGAGCTAGACTCGCTGCCAACAGGCGGAGGCTCGATCATCATGACCATCTCGATGGACGCTGCGGCAGAACTTTATCGTCAGGCGATGCGGGAGGGGGTTCGGCGGTTTTCGCTGCTCTATCTTGCGCAAGCGGGGCTGCTGGTGCTCGCCGGCCTGCTCTCGATCATTTCCCCAATATTTTCGGCACAAGCCGTTATCGGGGCCATCGGATGGCTACTGGTTGCCAGCGGAGTTCTCCAGGGCATCGGGCTGATTCCGGCCCGACATACGCCCTATGTCTGGTTGCAACTGATTTCGGCGGTGCTGGCGCTGTTGATCGGGTTTCTCATCCTGCGCAATCCCGGGCAATCAATTTTGGCTTTCGGGCTCTTGCTTGTGGTTTTCTTCATGATCGAAGGGCTCTCCAAAGTTGTCTGGGCGCTGACCATCCGGCCAATTGTCGGCTGGCTCTGGGTCTTGCTCAGTGGGGTGCTCGGGGTGGTCCTTTCGATCATTCTCATCATCAACCTCGAAACCACCGCTCCCTGGCTGATCGCCATATTCGTAGGCCTGCAATTGATCGCGATCGGGGCGGCCATCGGCTATCTCGCCTGGTCGATCCGGCAGGTCACCGAACAGTCCAAACCGATTGGCTGACCTGGCAAGCCGTGGTAAGGCCTTGGCCAGCTTGGCAAATGCGGTTCTGCGGAGGATACCTTGGCGCTCTATACTGATGGCAAGGTTGCCTTTGTCTCCTCTGACACGCCCGAAGCCAATGCGGCCCGGGAGGCGCTGATATCACATCACGGCGATGCGGGGATCGAGAACGCCTCGATCGTCGTTGCGCTGGGCGGTGACGGGCTGATGCTCGAAACGCTGCATCGGGTCATGGACCGGAACGTGCCGGTCTACGGCATGAATTTCGGGACCATCGGTTTCCTGATGAACGACTACAACGCCGACGCCCTGGACGTTCGGCTGCGGGCTGCCCTTCCGACCCGCATTCATCCGCTGGCGATGCGGGTGACCGATTCCGATGGCAAGGTATCCGAAGCGCTCGCGCTCAACGAAGTCTCGCTCTATCGCTCGTCCTATCAGGCAGCCAAGATCAAGATCGCGATCGACGGAGAAACGCGCCTCGAGGAATTGATCTGCGACGGCATCATCGTGGCGACCCCGGCCGGGTCGACCGCCTACAACCTGTCGGCCCACGGTCCCATCCTGCCGATCACCGCGCCGCTTCTGGCCCTGACGCCGATCTCGCCATTTCGCCCGCGGCGCTGGCGTGGGGCGATCCTGTCGAACCGGGCCAATATTACCTTTACGACCCAGGAAAACGGCAAGCGGCCCGTCAGTGCGGTTGCAGACAACGTGCAGTTCGACAATGTCGTGGAAGTGCAGGTCCATGAAAGCCGCCGCCATTCGGCAACGCTTCTGTTCGACCCCGGTCACAGCCTCGACGAGCGGGTGCTGATCGAGCAGTTTCGCTACTGACCCGAAATCAGGCCGCCGGAAGCGCCAGACGCTGCTGGCGCAGATCGGGCACCATGATCTCATCGGGCGATTCGGCGGCAAAGGCAGGCATCACGCCGCGCGCCGCGCTGCGGGCCAGCGCGATATTCTGCTCGTTGAGATAGGCAAACGATTCTTCGAGCGCAGCGGGAAGCACCCCGTCGTGCTCGACAATCAACTCCTCGATCAGGAGCGAAACGACGCAGTGGCGCGCCGCCACATCATCGGCCAGATCGGCCTGCCGTGCATGACCGACCAGGCGCGCGAGCAAGTTGCGCACCGCAGGGGTAAACCCGCAGCGGCTGAATACGGCATGCAGCGCCGCGCGGCTGCCGCTGTCGAGAATGGTGAAAATCTTGGCCCGCGGTGTGCCCGAGAGATGGGAAAGCGCGTCGGCAAAAAACAGCACGTGCCCGTGCACCATGGCATGCAGCATCAGCCGGGCGTTGATCTTTTCACCCTCCGACATCGCCGCGACATAGCCCCGCGCGCCCCTGCCCGCTTCGCGCTCACCGATGGCCGTGGTTGCGTTGTCGCAGGCATCGCGCATCAGGCGCTCGAGGCGACGCGGCTGGATTGCGCCCTTGACGACCCGCAATCCCAAAAGCGCCTGCCGGACACATTCGACCAGATGCAATCGGGCAATACCGGGCAGATCGCGGCGCTTGAGCAGCGCGCCACGCACCTTTGCGTCCTCGCCCCATTTTTCCGACAGCAGGGTAAGATCGTCTTCCGGCAAGGCGATGTCGGAGCGGCCCAGAACCCGAAGGCACAGATCGGGATCGCCCAGACGGGTGAGCGCCAGCGCCACACGCTGGCTCAGTGTCGGACGGGCGGTCATTACCGCCAGCATGTCCGGATCGCCCGAGCGGATAATGCCCATCAGATCGGCATCGAGCAGGACCGGGGAAAACTGGACCACGGCACGGGAAATGACCGGCGCGTCCTGGGCCAGAGAGAGCATGATCGGGCGCGGCGCGTTCTCGGAATGCAGCAACCCATAGGCCAGCGCGGCGCGGACCTTGACCGACGGATCGTCGAGAAAATTCATCAGCGCCGCATAAAGCGCTGCCTGCTCGTCCGCCGGCCCGCGATGGGCAAGATAGGCCATGGCAGCCAGATGAGCTGCCTGCCCCCGCTCCTCGCTGTCCCGCGATTGGCAAAGTTGCACGTAACGCTGATAGGCGACCATACGCATCCCCAAAACACTCTTGGGGACAAACTAGCCCGCAAGGTTTAAGTTTTGGTTCACCATAACCGGCCAATTGGCCCCGAGGACTATTCGCCCGAATAGAACCCGCTGAACAGCGCGCGGCCCGGCACGACGTTTGGCGTCTGAACGGGAGCCGGTACCGACGATTGCGCTTCGGTGGCAAACAGCGAGGTAAAGGAGACGCCGGGCGGGATCAACGGCGCCGAATCGATTTCCACCCGCGAGGGCAAGGGCTGCTGGCTCGCCAGCTGCTGGGCGGCAAAGGCCGCGTTGTCCGTCGTACCCGAATGGCGGGCCACCAGCGCTTCATAGACCTCCCGCACGCTGCGCGGGCGTCCATTTTCGTAAAAGATCGATGGATTGGCGGCGGCGGGACGCGGAAAGGCCGCTGCCGCATCGGCGTTCGGGTTCTGCAATCCGAGCTCGAAAAACCTCTCGGCCCCGCTCGGCCCGAGAAAATGGGCAATGTAGAGCTCGCCAGGGCTGGGCATGCGTCCGAACTTGCCCATCAGATAATCGCCATTGCGGCGGGTGAAGGCCGCTGCCATGTCGGACGCCACCTGCGGATCGTTGCGCAATTCGAGAATCTGCTGGCGCACCGCCGGATCCGAGACGAAGAATTCGCCCTCATGTTCCTGAATGTGATCGGCAAAATCCTGGTAGCCCAGCCTTGGCCCCTCATCCTTCATCACTTCGAGCCATGTGCTCTCGATGAACTGGAACAGCCCCGTCGCCGACGATGTCTGGGCCTTGGCGCTGGGGTTCAGGCTGCTTTCCCGCATTGCCGTCTGCAGAAGATAATCGAAATCCACACCATTGCGCGCCCCTGCCCTGTCGAGGGCATAGGCGATGGGCTGCGGCACGTTGGAAATCGGGGAGGCCATGAAATCCGACTCAAGTATGCTTGGACGTTAAGGAAACCCTACCGTGGTTAACTCCCGGTTAACCATGCCAATAGGTGGTCAGCGCCGCAGGATCGGGTCGGTCCCGTTCCTCGAGCCGGGTCTGCGGCGTGCCGATGTGAACGAAGGCGACGAAACGCTCCCCTTCCGCCGCCCCCAGCATTGCAGCGGCCTGCGGGTCATAGGCAAACCAGCGGGTGACCCAATGGGCACCAAAACCAAGGGCGTTGGCCGCATGGCAAAGATTGAAAGCGACATTTCCGGCGGCCAGCAATTGCTCAAATTCAGGGATCTTGAAATGAGGAGCGGCCGTCGAGATCACACCGACGGTCAGAGGTGCGGGAAGGAACTGCTTGCGCTCGATTTCAAGCTGCTCGTCGTCGCGCTCGGGCCATTTTGTCTTGGCGATCTCCAGGAGCCGGTCGCCGACCTGCTGGCGCGCCTCGCCGTCATAAACCACGAAGCGCCACGGGGCGAGCTTGCCGTGATCGGGAACCCGGCAGGCGATGGTCAGCATCTCCGTCAACTGCTCGGGCGATGGCCCCGGCTCGGCCAGAAACGGCGCGGTGACGGTGCGGCGGGACAACAGATAGTCGCGCAGCGTGGTATTCACAGTCATGACAGCTCCCAACTTGCTCATCGGGCTCCCTTATGACACAGCTTTTCCCCAATCCAAGCCTATCAGAGTGTTCGCTGGCGAGGAGTATTCGGTAAAGAGTGGTTTGATGCGCCTTCGGTCCCTGCTTTTGCTTTTTGTTCTGGCGTTCGGCGCCTTACCGGCCTTCGGCCAGGAAATCGATGAAACGCTCGTCGCCCCGGTTCCCCCGCCACGGCCGACCGAATTCGGCGGCACGGATCAGCCCGCCGATTCGGGCAATGGTGCCGGTCCCGACACGGTAATCGATGGACCCGACACGGGGCCGGACCGGCCCGATTTTTCCGGCATTACCGACCCGCAGCCCGTGACGCTTTCGGCCCGGTTGACCGATGATGGCCCCTTCATTCCCGAAGGGCTGGTGTGGCGCGTTTTCGACACGCGAACCGATGAGACAGGCGAATTGGCGCTGGTCGCGAAATCCGAAGACGCCACGGCAACGCTGAGTCTTCCGCCGGGCGAGTACATCATGCATGTGGCGTACGGGCGGGCCCAGGCCAGCGATACGCTGTTTGTCGAACCCGGCCCCAACACCCATACCATCGTTTTCGAGGTGGGAGGATTGCGGCTCTCGGCGATGATCTCGGGGGACGTGCCGATCCCCAGCGACCTGCTCCGTTTCGATATCTACTCCAACGGCCCCAATGGCCGAGTCACGGTGGCCGAAAACGTGGCGCCCGACGAACTCATCCACCTCAACGCCGGCATCTATGCGATCACTTCGCGCTTTGGTTCGGTCAATGCCGTGGTGCGCACCGAGTTGCGGGTAGAGCCGGGGCAGATCACCGAGGCGACACTGTACCAGAAGGCCGCCCAGGTCGCGCTGAGGCTGGTGTCCGAAGACGGCGGTGAGGCGATTGCCGACGTCGAATGGACGATCAAGACGCCGGAGGGGGAGACCATCTTTGCCGACATCGGCGCATTCCCGACCACCGTGCTGGCCGAGGGCGACTACCTGGCTTTGGCCAAGCTGGGCGAGAATGTCTATAACCGCGAATTCGAGGTGACAGCCGGAAGCCCGCGCGAGGTCGAGATTCTGACGACGGTGTATTGAACGCGCATGCGAAAACCTCCGACGGCGAGATCGCCTCGGTGAATGGTTAGACGGCATGGGGCGATGAACGCTCCGCATTGAAATTTGTATATATGAAGCGATCATCGCCCCATGCATCCGGGGTTTTTGGCTTATGGCGGCGTCTCGGGCTGGGGTTTGTCGGGATGACACCATCGCCGGTGCCTTCCGCGGTGCCCCTCCGGGTTTCCCCGGTACGACGTGGATCCCACTCCTCGTCCGGCCATCCGTCCGCTTTGGACCTTCCCTGCGGCGACCCGCATGGAACCCGAACCGATCCCGCCCAAACGTTCG
>PBNW01000023.1 GCA_002723255.1 Pelagibacterium sp.
CGGCCTCGGCAAGCTTGTCGGGAAAAGCGGTCTCTTCCTCCACCCAATCGCGAAATGTGGATCGGAAGCCATGAACGGTGATTTTGCCACCGATGGACTTGGCAGCTTTTTCCAAGGCCGTCTGGCTGATCGGGCGACCGGGACGCTGTCCTGGAAACACCCATTCGCTGGTCGCCGTCTCCTTCAATTCCTCGAGCAGGGCCATGGCCTCATCCGTGAGGGGGACACGGTGATCCCGTTCCTTGCTCTTCATGCGCTCTTTGGGAACCGTCCAAAGCTTGGCGGCAAGGTCGATTTCCCGCCAGGTGGCAAAACGAACTTCAACGGATCGGCTCGCAGTCAGGATGGCAAACCGTAGGGCCTTGGCGCCCATGTTGGTTTTCGCGCGCAGCTTCGGCATGAAATCGGACAAACTGTCGAAGGGCAGGGCGGCGTGATGTCCCCGGCTCAGCTTCTTTCTCTTCGATAGCAACAATTGGAGATGGCCGCGCCAACGCGCGGGATTTTCGCCCGTGCGGTAACCCTTCGCCTTCGCGGCATCGAGGACGCGTTCAATACGACCGCGCGTTCTGGATGCTGTCTCGTTCTTGGTCTCCCAAATGGGTTTCAGGATCCCGAGGATGTCTTCGGTGGTGATTTCGTCCAGGCGCTTGTTTCGGATCGGGAGGCAATAGCCGCTGTCGACCAGTTCGTCATCCTGGTCTCTGACGACCGACAATGTCATGCGCCACTGGGCCTGATGCTTGTCATTGTGGAACCCCTTGGTGATGTCGCCCACAAATTCCTCGGCATATTTGCCAAAAGTCATGGCAGCGGCTTCGCGTTCGGCTTTGGCGCGCTTCCGCTCCTCGATCGGGTTCTTGCCTGTTGCCAGCAGCCTGCGAGCGTCGGCGGCCATGCCACGAGCATCGGCAAGGCCAATGGATGCCAGGTTACCTAAACCCATCTCTTTGCGCTTGCCGTCCCATTGGAAGATGAAAGCCCACCGCTTGGCGCCGGTCTTATCTACGACGAGGTACAAGCCATCACCATCAGCGTGCAGACCCGGCTTGGTTATGGTCGTGACCGACCGTGCGGTTAGCCTGTGTGTCTGCTTGGCCATGCTTGCTACTCCACCCTAAAAGCAACCCTAAAGAAATCACCGGATTGCAGCGTACACGAGCGAACGGCAAAAACCAACTACATAGCCAAATGCTTCAAACTTTGAAGGAATTTCGGATTGCTGCGAACATTGACGGATAAAGGTATGGCGGACTTCCTCTCCGCCATTTTCCCAGCCAACCGCAAGAACACCACGCCGGGCGCCATGTCCCGAGCGGTGCCTTAGACGTGCACAAATGCATCACCTGCCGGTCATCTCTCTTGGGCACGGGCGTCGGTACCTCCCCGGTCAGGACAAGCCGGTTCCTCCATGTTAAGAAAACATGAACGGCCCCAAGGGCTTCGGATTCGACCAGCACGGAACGACAAGCGCGCACTTCATGAGTCAGGTGGATGAACCCCAGATCGAGATGTCCGATGCTGACGGTGCTCTTGTCGCGCGGCTGTCCGGCGCGTGGACCACGCAATGGACACAGCAGATCCAGTCGCGAATCGAGGCCGCCTTTGCGGACCGTTCCGTGCCGGCCCGTCTCGAGTTCGACCTGACCGGCGTGACTGCGCTCGATACGGTCGGGGCCTTCCTTCTGGCCCGACGCCGTGACGAAATGGGGCAGAGGGTTCAAACCGCAATCACCGGCACCACCGAGGCGCAGGAAGCGCTTCTCAACCACGTCAATGCTATAGAGCCGCACGCCCCCGTGGCCAAGCCCACGCTGCCCTGGCTCTTACGGCCATTCGACGGGCTCGGCCGCATGACGGCCAACGCGTTGGTGGATGTGGTAGCCATTCATGCCGTTCTGGGGCGCGTGATGGCCGCGGCCGGCGCCACGTTCACCTTTCGTGCGCCGTTCCGTTTTGCCGCCCTGGTCAACCAGCTCGATCTGATCGCCTTTCGGGCCGTGCCCATTGTCGTGCTGATTTCAGTGGTGGTCGGCGCCATAATCACTCAGCAATCCATCCTCCAGCTCAACAATTTCGGCGTTGCGATCTATGTCGTCGATCTCGCTGCCATCCTCATGCTGCGCGAAGTGGGGCTCCTGCTTGCCGCTATCATGATCGCCGGACGATCAGGCTCGGCCATAACCGCCGAACTGGGCTCCATGCGGATGCGCGAG
The DNA here is from genome assembly GCA_002723255.1 of Pelagibacterium sp. GTDB lineage: Bacteria > Pseudomonadota > Alphaproteobacteria > Rhizobiales > Devosiaceae > Pelagibacterium > Pelagibacterium nitratireducens. The sequence continues at coordinate 2,217 of PBNW01000023.1, forward strand.
GAACTTGACGCGCTCAAGGTCATGGGCGTCGATCCCTATCAGGTGCTCATCCTGCCGCGCATGATCGCGCTGTTGATCGGCCTGCCCTTCCTGGCTTTCATTGGCGCTCTCTCGGGCCTCGTGGGCGCCGCCATCGTCGCACTGGTTTATGGCGGCATCCCTTTTGATATCTTTCTCGACCGGTTGCAGGGTGCTCTCAACATGCAAACTCTCCTTGTCGGCATGGTCAAGGCGCCTTTCATGGCCGTCATCATTGGGCTGGTCGCGGCCAACGAGGGCTTCAAGGTGCAGGGCAGCGCGGAATCCCTGGGCCGCCACACAACGGCCTCGGTCGTGCGGTCGATCTTTCTGGTCATCGTCGCCGATGGGCTGTTTGCCATGTTCTTTGCGGCCATCGGAGTCTGACCAATGGTCGATGCTGCAACGCCGGATCCCATTATTTCCATCCGCGATCTCGTCGTCGGCTTTGGCGATCAAAACGTCATCGACGGCTTTAGCCTCGATGTGCGCAAGGGCGAGGTGCTTGGCGTCATCGGCCCTTCAGGCTCGGGAAAGTCGGTAACCCTGCGCGCCTTGATCGGCCTGTTGCCCAAACGCGCCGGCGTCATCGAAGTGTTCGGCGAGGACTATGCGAGCCTGTCCTATAGCCAGCGCGTCGCCATAGAGCGTCGCTGGGGCGTCCTGTTCCAGCAGGGCGCGCTTTTTTCCTCGCTGACCGTGCTCGAAAACGTCGAATTTCCGATGCGCGAACATTTCGACATCCCAAAAAAGCTGCGCCGCGAAATCGCCCGCTTCAAGATCGATCTCGTCGGTCTCGGCCCGGATTCGGAAAACCTATATCCGTCCGAACTGTCGGGCGGGATGATAAAGCGTGCCGCTCTGGCCCGGGCCCTTGCGCTCGACCCCGATATCATTTTTCTCGACGAGCCGACCGCCGGCCTCGATCCCATCGGCGCGGCCCGCTTCGATGAACTTGTGTTGAACCTCAAGACGGCGCTCGGGCTTACCGTCTATATGGTCACCCACGATCTCGACAGCCTTGTTACAGTCTGCGACCGTATCGCCGCTTTGGGTCAGGGAAAACTGTTGCAGGTGGGCACGCTCGCCCAGTTGCAGGCATCCGAAGACCCCTGGCTTGTCGATTACTTCCACGGCCCACGCGCCGAGCACCATCTGGAGCAGACCTGATCGATGGAAAATAAGGCCAACTACGCCATCGTCGGCGCCTTTGTGACCCTGGTCATCGCTGGGTTCATGGGCTTTGTCTACTGGTTCTCGATCGCCGGACAGGTAACCGAACGCGCTGCCTACCGCATCGTCTTCGATGGCGCCGTCACGGGGCTGACGCCGGGCACCAATGTGCTGTTCAATGGCCTTCCGATCGGTACCGTCGAAGCGGTTTCCATCAATCCCGAGGACCCCAACCAGGTCCTCGCGCGCATCGCGGTGGAAGCAGACGCTCCGGTGATGAACGACACCCGCGCCATACTCGAGGTGCAAGGGCTGACGGGCTTTGCCAATATTCAGCTTCTCGGCGGCACGCTTGAAGCGGGGCGGCTCGAACCACAGGCGGGCCAGACGATCGCCGTGATGCAGGGCGAGGCGTCCGACTTCCAACTGATAATGGAAGGCGCGCGCGACATCATCGCCAACGCCGAATCCACCTTCGAGCGCATCGACAGCTTTTTTGCGGACAACGAAGAGCGGCTCACCTCCACCCTTGCCAGCATCGACGATTTGTCCAGCGGTTTGGCAGGCCTGGTTGAGGGGGCAGGCGAGGGCTCGGACTTCGACACCGTCGTTTCCAATGTCAGTACGGCGCTCGAAAGCGCCACTGCCACGCTGTCCGAGCTGGAGCTTCTGGTTTCCGACAACCGCGAAAACCTCTCGCGGACGATTGCCAATGCTGAATCGTTTTCTGCGGCGCTGGCCTCCAACTCCGAGGGTATCGACGGCTTCCTGTCGTCAATGACGGCGACCAGCGAACGCATCGGTCCGCTTGCCGACGAATTGCGCGATCTGACTGTTCAGGTCCGCGAGATCGTGGCGGCCATTCCCCCCGAGGATGTTCGCTCGACGGTGGCAGACGTCGGTGCCTTCGCCCAGACGCTCGCCAATAACACGGACAACATCCAGGGCTTTTTTGACGATGCCCGCTCCTTGGCCACCAACCTTTCGGGCGTCTCGGACGGTCTGCAGGGCACGCTGGACCTGATCGATCGCGCTTCGGCGGCCGTGGACCCCGACGTCATTGCCCGCGCCATGGACAATATCGACTCCTTCTCGACCGCGCTGGGCAGCAATGCCGTCAATGTCGATCAGATCCTCACCAACACGCGCACCTTCACTGAAACGCTGGGCAATGCCACCGAGCGAGCCGATACCATCATCGCCCGCATCGACGGCATGATCACCACCGAGGACGGCCGCATGCTGTTCGAGGAATTTGGTGCCACGGCAACAGCGCTGCGCCAACTCATCGACCGCGTGGACGGAATGGTCGCGTCCGACGACGGCCAGTCGCTGTTTGCCGACTTCAGCGCAGCCGCCACCTCGATCCGCGAATTGTCCGATACGCTAAATACCGTCGCCGCCTCACCTGAAGGCCAGCGGGTGATCGCCGACATTTCAACTGCGGCCAATTCCATTGAAAGTCTGGCCAACGCGCTCGACGAGCGCACACTGGCCCTGTCGGTGGAACTTTCAAATTTCACCAACAACGGATTGGGCGCCTATACCACCCTCGCCAATGAGGCAGTACGGAGCCTTGAGCTGTTCAACCGCGTTATGCAACAAATCGAACGCAATCCTCAGTCACTGGTGTTTGGTGGAGAAACCGTGCGCGATTTCGCGCCGTGACTAACGGCCCGGTTCGGGAACGCGATAAAGAAAGTTAAACAAGGGACGAGCCAGATGCGTAATAAAATCGGCCGCCGCGCCTTTCTCTCGATGTCTGCCATCGGGCTCACCTCGACCCTGGCCGGATGCCTTGGTCTGGGCGCAAGCGCGCCCGTCACCTACGATCTGACCCCAGGTGCTCCCGGCCCTGTTCCGCGCCGGAGCAACCGCACTATCGTTGTGCGTGAGCCTGCGACCACTTCGACATACGATACCCAGCGCATCGTTGTGCGCCAGCCGGGCGGCGTTCTCAGCTACCTTAGCGAGTCCCAGTGGTCCGATACCCTGCCGCTGCTCGTCCAGACCCGCATGCTGCAATCGTTTCGCGACGCAGGGGTCACCAATATCGGCAGGCCGACCGACCCAATCGCGCTCGATGTGATCCTGTCGACAGATATCCGTGCCTTTGAACTCGATACCAGTGCCGGCGGTGCAATGGCCCGCGTGGCATTGGCCATACAACTCGTCAGCGACCGCAGCCGCACGGTGATTGCCAGTCAGACCTTCAGCGCCGATGTTCCCTCGCCATCACTCGATCAGGCCAATGTCGTCGCCGCCCTCAACACCGCGCTTGATGCCCTCCTGCGTCAGATCGTGGAATGGACCGCCGCCCGTATCTGAGCGGAAACTTATGACCTGGCGCGAATTGCGGGGTTGTAAAAAGGCTCCGCGGACAATAAATCATACTTAATCTCGGTCGTTTTTCAGCCGCCATCCACCCCCATTTTCGGAGATTTTCCATGAGTTTCACCCCATCCGGCAAGCATCTGATCGCGGGCGAATGGGTTTCCGGCGCGGGGACCTTCGCATCCGAGCCCGCATCGGGTCCGAGCCATGAATTCGCGGTCGGAACGCCCGAACTGGTTGATCAAGCCGCAAAGGCCGCCGAAGCGGCCTTCTGGTCCTATGGCTATTCGTCGCGCAAGGATCGTGCGGCGTTCCTCAATCTGATCGCCGACGAGATCGAGGCGCGCGGGGCCGATATCACCGAAATCGGCTCCCAGGAAACCGGGCTCCCCGCCGCCCGCCTTGAAGGCGAACGCGGCCGCACCACCGGTCAGTTGCGCCTGTTTGCCGATCACATTATGAAGAGCGATTATCTCGATCGCCGTCACGATGCGGCGCTGCCCGACCGCAAGCCCGCGCCGCGCCCTGACCTGAAAATGGTCCAGCGTCCCATCGGCCCGGTTGCCGTGTTCGGCGCGTCCAACTTCCCGTTGGCCTTCTCCACTGCCGGTGGCGACACCGCAGCGGCTTTGGCTGCAGGCTGTCCTGTTGTCGTAAAGGGCCATGGCGCTCATCCGGGCACCGGCGAGATCGTCGCGCAGGCAATCGATGCTGCACGCAAGAAGCTTGACCTTCACCCTGGCGTCTTTTCGCTGGTCCAGGGCGGTGACCGTTCGGTTGGCCAGGCGCTGGTCCAGCACCCCGATATCAAGGCCGTGGGCTTCACAGGCTCGCTCGGTGGGGGCAGGGCGCTTTACGATCTGTGCGCCGCCCGTCCCGAACCCATTCCGTTCTTTGGCGAGTTGGGCTCGGTCAATCCCATGTTCGTTCTGCCCGAAGCACTCAAGGCGCGGGCCGAGGAGATGGGCAAGGGCTGGGCCGGGTCGCTGTCAATGGGTGCGGGCCAGTTCTGCACCAATCCCGGCATTGCCGTGGTGATCGAGGGCGATGAGGCCCGGAGCTTTATCGATACCGCCAAGGCATCCCTCTCCGAAGTCGGCCCCCAAACAATGTTGACCGACGGCATTGCCAAGGCATTTCGCGATGGCCGCGACAGGATTGCCGCCTCACAGGGTGTCCAGGAGCTGTTGACTTCGACCTGCGACCTGCGCAACGCCACACCCTATCTGTTTGAGACCGATGGCGACACCTGGCTGGCCAACCACGACCTCGGCGAAGAAGTGTTCGGCCCGCTCGGCCTGATCGTAACCGTCAAGGACGCCGACCAGATGCGCCAGATCGCCAAGTCGTTGCAGGGGCAGTTGACCTGTACCATCCACATGGATGCGGGCGATACCGATTTGGGCCGTTCCCTGATGCCCATCCTCGAGCGCAAGGCGGGCCGCGTGCTTGCCAACGGTTTCCCGACCGGCGTGGAAGTCGCCGATGCCATGGTGCATGGCGGCCCATACCCGGCCTCGACCAATTTCGGGCATACCTCGGTCGGAACGCTTTCGATCCGCCGTTTTCTGCGGCCCGTCAGCTATCAGAACATCCCCGACGCCCTGCTGCCGGCAGATCTTCAGGGATAAGTATAGCCAGCGATCCGGAGCGTGAGCCGCTCCGGATCGATCTCTTGCGAGAACCCCAGGCCCACCTCGGTTTTGCCTTCCGCGGGAAGGTAGTCGAGCGTGACCGAGGCCGTTTCGGTCTCGCCGCTCTCCAGAGCAACAACCCCTTCGATCACCACATCCGAGATCGTGACATATCCGCGATTGCAGACCTTGATTTTCGCCACATGGCCGTCTGCGATGGGCAGGCGGTCTTCCAGTGCGAGTTCCACCCGAGGCTCACCGCCTGATCGGGTCAGGGCCTCAAAGCCAATGAAGCCCGCCAGAGCCAGCACAAGCACCGCGCTTGCCGCTGCAGCGATCCATTCGATCCGCTCGCCTGATTGTCTCGCGCCAGATGCCATCTTTCGCTCCTAAAGAATCAGTCGGGCCGCAGCGGCCCCGATGGCTGCTGGGAAGCCGAGGACGACGGTGACGCGCAGTGCGCGCTGCAAGCTCATCCCGTCGAGCTGGCCGAGCAGCCACAGGCTGGCCAGGCTGACTGCCAGCGCCATCGCATAGCCCGAAACCGTAAAGCGCAGGAACGCGCTCCACCACGGCGTCTCAGGCGAGATTTCGCTGCCGCCGGCAAAGGAGGCAGCAAAGACAAAGGCATGCATGAGCGCCAAAGACAACGGGATGAGCGCCAGCGCGTGCCACGGCGTCATGCGGAAAGAGATAAGTTGCATCTCTTCGGTTGGCGCCACGTTGAGCGAGAGAAAAAGCGCTCCCGCAGCCATGATGAGCATCTGGCCGTTGAAGGTTTCGTCCCTTTTTGCCGGTTCGGAATCGTCGCCGAACTGGCCGCGGGCCAGCATGGCGCCCAGCGCCGCTGGAAAGGTCTGAATTGCGATCATGCCCGCCGTTTCGCTCAGGCTGGCCGGATTGCCGAAAATGGCCAGAACGGTCATGACGGCTGCGCTGGTGACTATGCCGAGGCCATAGGCGATGGTCACATCACGCAGATCCTGGCGCCAGTCGCGGGTGCTCTCGAACCCGATCTCGCGCGAAAGCAGCATCATGAACGGAAAGCCGGTGACAAGCAGAACAAGCAGACGCCAGCGGTCCAGCGTCATGCCAAGCTGCCACATCTCCATGGTCATAAGCATGGGCAGCGCAAAAATCAGTGCGCCGCCCGCCCCGCGCAACAGACCCAAAGGAAACGGGCCCTGCTCCTGTTTCGATTCCGCGCGCGTGACCACCGGTCGCCCATCCATTATGACAGATATGGCGATAACGGGGATAAGCGGTGCGCGTTCCATTCAGACGGGCAGGGGAACCAGTTCGCTGCCGATATAGGCGATGATCAATTTCGTCAGTTCTTCCAATGACTTGATATGCGTACGCTCCCAGCCATGCGAGGCGTCGAGCGAAAAGCAGATCAGTCCGACCCGTAGATCCCAGCCCGCATCGATTGCCGCTGCGCTATCGGAGCGGTAGGAGCGGAAGGTGTCGCGGACATGGGCGATGTCATTGGCCTGGGCCAGCGCGAGAAGGTGCCTTGTGATGGGCAGATCGAACGGGCCGGTCCGATCGCGGAAAGCGATGGTTGCGGCGGCGTCATGGGTGGTCTGTCCGGGCCCTGTTACGCCGTTGTCGACGGCCACAAGTTCTTGAACCTGCTCACCAAATCCGTGCGTTCCCCCGATCCCCACTTCCTCGGAAATCGTGAACATCACCTGGGCTGGAACGGAGGGTGAAATGCCGTCATCGGAGAAGTGTTTTAGCGCCGCCAGAAGGCACGCAACGCCTGCCTTGTCGTCGAGATGGCGCGAGACGATGAAGCCGTTTTCGAGGAATTCGGGCTGCGCATCGATGGCGACAACATCGCCAACATTGACGCCAAAAGGTGTGGACTTGTGCTCTCGGTGACCCGACATTGCTGAACTTTGCGGAAATATTCCGTCCGCTTCGGGAAATTCGTCGATCCGCACTTCCAGATTGTCCCAATCGGCCGGTTGGGTATCCACCTCTGTGTTGAACAGATGACCCGATGCCTTGAGCGGCAGAATCGTGCCGCGCAACTCGCCGGCGTCGGTAAAGATCGTGCAGCGCGCCCCTTCGGCAAACCGCGCCGCCCATGTTCCGGTGTTGCGCAGCTTCGGGCGGCCATTGGGATGGAAGCCGGTGACCATGGCCCCGAGCGTATCGATGTGGGCCGCCAGCGCCCGTCGCGGTTCGCCATTGCCGATGGTGACGCTGAGGACGCCTCGCCGGGTGTAGCTGACCTGATAGCCCATGGTCTCGAGCCAGGCCGCGACCTTGACGGCGGCGCGTTCGGTCATCCCGACCGGTGAGGGGGTGTTGACGAGGTCCTCCAGACAGCGCTGGAGGTATCCGGTGTCGATCATTTAATGCTCTTTTTGCGTTTCTCGGTTCCACCGCGGGCCACGGGGTCGTGGAGGAAATCGCCGTTCAACTCGGCCTGCAGGTCGAGCATGGAACGCTCGGCGTAGGCCATATGATCCGACATGATCTTGTGAACCCCGTCGGCATTGCCCGCCTGCATGGCGGCGATCATCTTGCGCTGGTATTCGATCCCCTGCGCACGCAACACGGGCTTGGGCTGGACGTAGATGTCGTGACAGACGGCCAGATCCTTCAAAAGCCGCTGCAGGAAGCGGCAGGTGAAGGCGAGCAGGGCGTTGTCGGCGTATTCTGCCACCACGGCGTGGAAATCGAGTTCGGCCATGCGCTGGTCCCAGCGCTCCTGGGCATCGGCAGGCTCATGATCGTAGATTGCGATGATGCCATTGAGCCGCTCATAGGCCATTTCGTTCATGTTGGCCATCGCACTCACGGCAACGAGCGGTTCGAGCACCTTGCGCAGCGCGTAGATGTCGCCAATGGTCACCGTCTTGGCGAACAGGTAGTTGGACAGCAGGCTCATCGCCCGGTTTTCCGACATGGTGTCGATGAAGGCCCCGCCACCCGGCCCGGTGCGGGTGCGGATCAGCCCCTGCACTTCGAGCGATTTGAGCGCTTCGCGGATCGTGCCCTTGGACGCTGTGTACTGCTCCATCAATTCGCGCTCCTGGGGCAGCCGGTCTCCCGGCTGCAGCCCGTGCTCGATGATGGTCTTCTTGATCGCATCGACGATTTCGTCGGTGCGCTTGCGGCGGAGGGGGATTGGGGTGTCTAGGGCGTTCATGATACTATTGGGCTGCGGCCAGCCGGGGCGCGCTGGCAATCAACTCCCTTGTATAGTCGTGACCCGGTGCGGCAAACAGTTTCTCGGCGGTGTCCAGTTCCACCATCTCGCCCATATACATGACCGCGACCCGGTCCGAGACCGATTCCACGACCGCCAGATCGTGGCTGATGAACAAATAGGACAGCCCGAACTCGCGCTTGAGATCGTCGAGCAGCAAGAGAACCTGCGCCTGCACCGAAACGTCGAGCGCCGAGACCGGTTCGTCCAGAACCATGATTTTCGCTTCCGCCGCCAGGGCGCGGGCAATGGCGATGCGCTGGGCCTGGCCGCCGGAAAATTCGTGCGGATAGCGCTCCAGCGTGTCCTTGGGCATCTGCACCGCGTCGAGCAGGTCACGTTTTCGCGCCTTGCGCCTGTCGGCATCATAGCCGCGCAACAGGTTGAGTGGCACGTCAAGAATCCTGTCTATCGTCTTGCGTGGATTCAAGGAAGCGACGGGGTCCTGAAACACATACTGGATCATCTGCCCGAAGGCCCGCGAGCCTTCCGATTGCAGCGCGTCATAGGCTTTGCCGCCGATTTCGACGCTGCCCGAGGTCGGTGTTTCGAGCCCGACCAGCATGCGCGCGATTGTCGATTTACCCGATCCGCTTTCACCCACGATGGCCAGCGTTTCGCCCTGTTTGAGCTCGAACGTCACGCCCTTGACGGCCTGAACCGCGTGGCTCTTGCCACCAAACAGGGTGCGGTTGCCCCCGAAGGTTTTGACCAGGTCTTTTACGACGATGGCGTTGCTCATGGTTTGCCCTCCGCAAACAGGGGCCGGACAGTGGCGAGGAAATCCTTGCCCTTGCCCAGTTCGGGCACGCAGGCGATGAGCTTTTTGGTGTAGTCGTGCTGGGGGTCGCGCAGGACATCCGGCGTCGTCCCGCTTTCAACGATGACGCCGTCCTTCATCACCGCGACCCGGTCGCACACCTGGGCGACAACCCCGAAATCGTGGGTGATGAGCAACAGCGCCATGCCGCGTTCGCGGCGCAAATTCTGAAGCAGGTCGAGAATTTTGGCCTGGACGGTGACGTCCAGAGCCGTTGTCGGTTCGTCGGCGATAATGATGTCAGGATCGTTGGCCAGCGCCATGGCAATGCCGATGCGCTGGCGCTGCCCGCCGCTCATTTCGTGCGGAAAGGCATCGACCCGCTCGGCTGCATCGCGGATGCCCACCTGTTCCATCAAAGCGATAGCCCGCTCTTTGGCTTCACTCTTGCCGACCGGTTGATGGGTGGTGATGGCTTCGGCGATCTGCTCACCGACCCTGTAGAGCGGATGAAGCGTGGTCAACGGGTCCTGAAACACATAGGCGACCTTGGAGCCGCGCAGCGCCCGGATGCCGCTTTCGGACCGCGAGAACACGTCCTCGCCCTCGATGGATACCGAACCCCCGGTGATGATGCCCGGCGGAGAGGCGACAAGCCCGAGCAGCGACAGGGCAGTGACGGACTTGCCCGACCCGGACTCCCCGATCAGCCCCATGCATTCGCCCTTGTTGAGGGTAAAGGAGATGTCCTTGACCGCCGGGATGGTGGCCCGGCCGCGCTGAAAGCTGGTTTCGAGATTGTGGACGTCGAGAATGGCAGTTGCCTTGTCCTGGGGCTCGGCAGCCTTTTTGCGCTCGATCCGCGTTACCGAAAGCGGGCGGGTCAGATCGCCGGCCCGCAGGCGCGGATCGAGCACGTCGCGGACGCCATCGCCCAGCAGGTTGATGCTCATGACGATGGCAAAGATCATCAACCCGGGAATGATCGACACATGGGGCGCATTAAACAGCAGGCGCCGGCCCTCGCCCAGCATGGAGCCCAGATCGGACTGGGGCGGTTGCGCGCCGAGCCCGAGGAAGGACAGCCCTGCGGTTTCAAGGATCATCCAGCCCACGGTCGTCGACATTGTGATGACGATGACCGGCAACACGTTGGGCAGCACTTCGGAAAACAGGATCGCCGTATGCGATTTGCCCGAAAGCCGGGCCGCATCGACAAATTCGCGGCTGGCCAGCCCCACGGTGATGCCGCGAACGTTACGGGCAAAGAAGGGGATATTGACGACGGCAATGGCGTAAAGCGCATTGAGCAGCCCCGGCCCGAGCACGGCAACGATGGCCAGGGCGAGCAGGATATAGGGAAAGGCCATCAGCATATCGATGCCGCGCATCAATATGTTGTCGGTGATGCCCCGCGCGTAACCCGAAACCAGCCCGATCAGCGAGCCGATCAGCGCCGCAATCAGCGTGGCGGATAGCCCCACGGCAATCGAGACCCGCGAACCCCAGATGAGCCGGGCGAGAATATCGCGGCCCAGATGGTCGGTGCCCAGAAAATGGCCATCCGAAAAGATCGGCTGCAGCCGGTTGGCGGGCAGGGTGGCGTCAGGGTCGGGGATGGGCAGGAGCGGGGCGAGCAGCGCCATGGCGCCGATCAGAACGAGAACGACGAGCCCGCCGGCTGCCAGCCGGTTGTTGAGCAACAGGCTCCAGCTTGAGAGCCGGGCCGACGAAGGCGCATTGTCTGCGGTCGCGATTGCCTGGGTCATGTCTTGAGCCTCGGGTCCAGAATGGCCTGCGCCACGTCGGCGAGAAGATTGATGAGCACGTATGTGACGGCAACCACCAGCACGCCGCCCTGCACCAGAAGGATGTCGCGGGTGGAAATGGCGTTGACCAGCATTGCCCCGATGCCCGGCCACTGGAACACGGTCTCGATATAGACCGCCCCGCCCATGACGAACCCGGCCTGAATGCCGATCACCGGGATGATCGACACCAGCACCGCCTTGAACGCGTGGCGATAGATCACCGCGCGTTCATTGAGGCCCTTGGCGCGGGCGGTGCGGACGAAATCCTGGCGCAGCACTTCGAGCATCGCCGCCCGCGTGAGACGTGCGATGACGCCCGTGGCGACGATGGCCAGCGTGGTGGCGGGCAAAATCAGATGGATCAGAAGGTCGGGCAGGTCGCCCCCGCCATAGACCGCGTACATGCCCGAAGCGGGCAGCACGCGCCATTGCACGGCAAACAGCAGAATGAAGATCAGCCCCAACCAGAAGGCGGGGGTGGAAATGCCGATCAGGACAAAAAAGGTAACGATCCGGTCGGTCCAGCCGAACTGGCGGACGGCGGAAACCACCCCGGCGAAAATGCCCAGGATCGAGCACAGCACCAGCGAGGCACCGGCCAGGATCAGCGTTGCGCCAAAGCGTTCGAGCACTTCATCGATCACCGGGCGGTTGAGGATGAACGAGCGCCCGAAATCGCCCTGCACCAGATTCCCCACCCAGACGAAATACTGCTCCCAGACCGGGCGGTCCAGCCCAAGTTCGCGATTGATGCGGGCGACGTTTTCGGGGGTGGCATATGAGCCCAGAATGGCCAGCGCCGGATCGCCGGGGATCAGCGCCATGATGCCGAACACGATCACCGACAGCCCAATGATGACGGGAATGGCCGAGACGAGGCGTTTGAGGATATAGCCGGGCATGTCTGCATTTCCTCTTTTGCGGCGGGGGCTCGTTTCGTTGGGGAAGCGAGCGGTGCTTTATGCCCCCCTTGGTCACCCCGGCCTTGAGCCGGGGGCCAGTATGCGGCAGCGCTTGTGGATTAGCACGAAGGCTGCCGGGTACTGGGTCCCGGGTCTTGCCCGGGATGACATTGGTGGGTGAGCGGAGCGGTGGGGCGGGGCCGCAAGCGCCTGGCCGGCAGCCCCACCCCCAAGGCCGCTACTGCTTGGTCACGGTCCGCAGGAGCAGGTTGAAGTCCGGCTGGAGTTCAAAGCCTTGCACATTGGCCGTGGAGACCGCGTTCTGCTTCCAGTTGGCAACGAAGATCCAGGGCGCATCATCGTGAACGACCTGCTGGACGTCGCGATAGAGCGCGGCGCGGGTTTCCGGATCGGTTTCCATGCGGGCCTGATCGAGCATTTCGTCGACATCGACATTGGAATAATAGCTCGAATTGAACCCGCCGTCTTCCGGCCATGCGGCGGTGCGCAGGGTGAGGAAGGGGAGGGTATCGGGATCGGTGGTCATCCAGGCCATTTCGGCCATGTCCGCCTTGCCTTCGAGACCCGGGTTCACGTTCGCAAGGAAGGTGTTCCACTCATAGGTCTCGATTTCGACATCGAACCCGACGGCTTCGAGATCGGCCTGGATCGCCGTGCCCATCGGGATGGGATCGAGCATGCCCGAGCCGCCTTCGGTGACATAGAAGGTGACCGAAAGATCTTCGACCCCGGATTCTTCGAGCAGCTGCTCGGCCATTTCCGGATCGTAGGGGTAGGGCTCGACGGCATCGTTATAGGCCCAGGCGAAAGCCGGGGGGATGGGGCCGGCGGATACGTCGGCAGTGCCCGAAAGCACGTCGTTGACCAGCGTTTCCTTGTTGACCGCGTAGTTGGCGGCCTGGCGCACCAGCGGATCGGCAAACGGGCCTTCCTTGGCGTTGAGCATCACGTACCATGTGTGCGGACCAACGGCGTCATAAACAGTAAAGCTGGGGTCCTCGGCGAACATCGAGACGTTGTCGGGGGGCACTTCCACCATGATGTCGATGCCGCCCGAAAGCATTTCGGCAACGCGGGTGTTGGCGTCCGTGATCGGGCGGAAGACCACGGTTTCCATGCCGGCCGGATCGCCCCAATAATCCTCGTTGCGTGAAACCACGACCCGGGTGTTGGACTGCCATTCCTCGAATTTGAACGGGCCGGTGCCCACCGGATTGCGCCCGAAATCCTCGCCATATTCGGCAACGGCGGTCGGGGACACGATGACGCCGGTGTTGGTGGCGAGATTGGTCATGAACGGCGCGAACGGGGTGCCCAGGGTAAATTCGACGGTGTACTCGTCGAGCACCTCGACCGAGGTCACGTCCGCAAAATTGAACGAAAGCGAGAAGGGGCCGGTATCGTAATAGGGGTGTTCCTCGTCGAGCATGCGATCGAAGGTGAACTTGACCGCCTCGGCGTTGAACGGGGTGCCATCGTGGAAGGTGACGCCCTCGCGCAGAGTGAAGGTATAGACCAGCCCGTCATCGGAAATGGTCCAGTCCGTCGCCAGGGCCGGCTCGACTTCGAGCGTGCCTTCGGCAAAGCGCACAAGGCCTTCAAACATGTTGGTCAGAATGCGGAAATCGTTGGCCGCGGTGGAAACCTGCGGATCGAGCGTCTGGGGCTCGGCGATCTGGCCCACGATCAGGACATTGGGCGGGGTCTGTGCAACAACCGGCGATGCGGCCATGAGCACGGCGATTGCGGCCCCGGCTAAAAGCTTCTTCATGATAACCACTCCTTTGGAGCGTTCCCAGAAAAAGTGGCCCCCACTTTTCCGGTTCGGGAACGCGATTTGGCAGCTTCTGGCGTTCCGAGAAAAAGTGGCTCCCACTTTTTCGGTTCGGGAACGCGACGACTTAATTACGTATTCCGGATCGTTGCCCGGTTCTGACTTGGCCCCCGGAGCTTGCCTTGGAGGCGCTGGTCTCCTAATGAATTTATCAGCATAAATGGACATGGCAATACATTTATCGCTATAAATTCAATCAGGGAGAAAAACTGCCCATGACGTTCTCAATTCTCGCCCATGACCGTACAAACGGTTCGTTCGGTGTCGCAACGGCGACGGGCGGGCCGGCCGTCGGCTCGTTGGTGCCGCACGCGCGGGCCGGGGTGGGGGCGTTGGCAACGCAAGGCTACACCAACCCGCTTTATGCCTTTGACGGGCTGGCGGCGCTGGACGCCGGGCAGGGCGCCGAGGCCGTGGTCTATGCGCTGACCACCGCCGATTCCGAACGCGACCGGCGGCAGTTGATCGTCATGGACCGCACCGGCGCAACGGCCGGTTGGAGCGGGCAGGGACTAACCGAGGCGGTGGGCCTGCATCTGCAAACCGACATTGCCATCGCCGGAAATCTCCTCGCCAACACAGATGTCGTCCCCGCCATGGCCGAAGCGTTTGCGCGTGCCGGCGGCCCGCTTGAGCTGCGCCTGCTTGCCGCGCTCACCGCAGGCGATGTGGCGGGCGGCGATGCGCGCGGCATCCAGTCGGCGGCGATAAAGACCTATTCCGACCAACCCTATCCGGCCATCGACGTGCGGATTGATTATTCTCTCAATCCCCTCGACGACCTCTCGACCGTTCTCGAGAAAGTCCGCGCCGGCGGCTACGCCGATTTCTTCGCCACCCTGCCGCGGCGCTGACCAGCCAGGCCCGACGGCGCTTGCGCATCCCCCAAAGCTGTGGTTTGCATCGCGCAAACGCACAAGGTCCTTTCATGTCCGATTTCCTCGAAATCTCTCCCGAGATCAAATACGCGCTGGCCGATGGTCAGCCGGTCGTGGCGCTTGAATCCACGATCATCACCCACGGCATGCCCTATCCGCAGAACCTTGAGACGGCGCTGGCCGTCGAGCAGGTGGTGCGCGACAATGGCGCGGTGCCGGCCACCATCGCGGTTATCGGCGGCAGGTGCCATGTCGGCGTGGCGGGTGAGACGCTCGAGGAACTGGCCAAGACAGGTTTGAATGCCGCCAAGGCCTCGCGGCGCGATCTTGCGGCCATTCTGGTCAAGGGCCTGACCGCCGGGACCACCGTCGCCACCACGATGCAGATCGCGGCGATGGCGGGCATAAAGGTGTTCGCCACCGGAGGGATCGGCGGCGTGCATCGCGGTGCCGAATCCACATTCGATATTTCCGCTGACCTGACCGAACTCTCGCAAACCCCGGTGGCGGTGGTCTGCGCGGGCGCCAAGTCGATTCTCGACATTCCCAAAACCCTAGAAGTGCTTGAATCCAATGGCGTTCCGGTTATCGGCTATGGCACCGACGCCTTCCCGGCGTTCTTCGCGCGCGAAAGCGGGTATGGGGTCGATTACCGGCTCGACAGTCCCGAGGAGGTTGCGGCCCTGATCGCGACGCAGGCGGCGCTGAACATGGCTGGGGGCGTTCTGGTCGCCAACCCGATACCCGAGGCCGACGCGCTCGATGCCGACGAGATCAACGAGCGCATCGCCGCCGCCATCGCCGATGCCGAGGCGCAGGGCGTCACCCGCAAGGATCTGACCCCCTATCTGCTCAACCGCATTTCCGAATTGACGGACGGCAAATCGCTGGTCGCCAATATCGCCCTGGTCAAGAACAACGCCAAGGTCGCCGCGCAGATCGCCGCCGCCCTCGTCAAGCGTCACTGACCATGACGGGCCGTATCCTGGTCGTCGGCGACGTCATCACCGATATTCTGGCTGTGCCCGAAGGGCCGGTGGCGCGCGGCACCGATACGCCGGCAACAATCCGGCAGATGCCGGGAGGATCGGGCGCCAATCAGGCGGTATGGCTGGCCGCAATGGGTGTCGATGCCCATTTCGCCGCCCGCGTCGGAGCCTCCGACCTGGTCCGGCTCGGCCGTCATTTCGAAGGACAGGGCGTCGCCGCCCATCTGGCGGGGGACGAAGCCAACCCCACGGGGTCGCTCATCTGTCTGGTCGATACCGATGGCGAGCGCAGCTTTCTCACCGACCGCGGCGCCAATGCCCATCTGGGTGAAACCGATCTGCCGTTCGAACTGCTCGAGGGCATGGATCGCCTGCACATCTCGGGCTACGCCCTGTTCGAGGCAAAACCCCGCGCCGCCGTCATGGCGCTCGCCGCGCGGGCCAAGGCAAGAGATATTCCGGTGAGCATCGACCCGGCCTCCACGGGCTTTCTTGCAGCGGCAGGGCCCGGCAATTTTCCTGGCTGGGCGCAAGATGCCGAAATCATCTTCCCGAACGCCGACGAGGCTCAACTTCTGACCGGGCAGACCGATCCTGATCGCCAGATCGCGGCTCTGCTCGATATCTTTCCCCGTGTGGTGCTCAAGCGCGGCGGGGAAGGGGCCATCTACGCCGCAAGAGGCATGGACACCATCGCGCTGCCTGCCGAAGCGGTAAAAATCGTCGATACCACCGGCGCCGGAGACGCGTTTCTGGCCGGCTTTCTTGCCGCCGATCTGCGCCGAGAGACGCCGGCTGGCGCCATGGCCGCCGCCATTGCGGCAGGCGCGCGGGCGGTATCGCGGCTCGGCGCGCAGCCACTGGCGCTCTGAACGGGCATCCACTGCGCTGCATGCCGATCTTCGGTCACGGCACGCTCCGGCCATCGATATAGTGCTTGCAAATGCCCTTCGTGTCGGCCCATTCTGGGCAGGCAAGGACCATCTCGCCCCAGTTGAAGATGCCTTCTCTCATGATTGGCCTCTGTGGCAGCTGGTCTGCAAAGGGAGGAAATTTATGACTATGTTTACTCGCAGCCCTGTCGCGGTGCTGGTTCTGAGCGGGGGGCTTTTTGCCTCAGGGCTGTCGCTTCCGGTCCAGGGCTATGCGCAGGACGAGAGCACCACCAGCCCTGTGCACTATTCGTCCGAACAAGCCGATCGCGGCGAAGAGAGATTTGAGAGAGACTGTGAAGACTGCCACGGCGACGACCTGCGCGGCGGGCTGATCGGGGGGCCGCCCCTGCGCGGCCTGGCATTCGAACAGAAATTCGCCGATGGCGCGCCCGCCTCGGCGATGTTCGGGTTTATGAGCGCCCTGATGCCGCCCAATGCCCCGGGCCGCTATACGCCCGAAGTTTATGCCGATCTGATGGCCTATATTCTCCAGGAAAACGGCTTTCCGGACGGCGAACCGCTCCCCTCGGACATGGAATCGCTCAACAACCTGATCGTCCAGAAGTAAGGGGCCGGGGCCCGCCGTTCACCGGGCCGGCGTAGCCGCAAAATCGTAGTTTTCGAGGATGGCGCCAATCGTGCCATCCGCTGTCAGCGCAGCAATCGCCTGGTCGATGGCGGTGCGCAGATAGGTGTTCTGCGAGAGCAACAGTCCGGCCACGCCAAGGGTCGTGGGCCGCATCGGGCTGGGGTCGATCAGGTGCAATTGAGGCAGATCGGGATTTTCGCGTTCCGCTGCCCACAGGCTGGGTCCCCAGACCAGCGCCACGTCAGCGGTGCCGTTGAGCAGCGAATCGAGCGAAAGCTCGTTGGTGCCCATTGGAAAGACCCGCAAACGCTCTTCGGGCGCCAGCGTCTGGACATAGGTGAACAATTGCAGGTGAGCCGACGTTCCCATCGTCGCCGCGATGGGGGTTGCCGGTGCCAGATCACCGAGCGTCTCGATGGAGGGGTCGGTGGTCGCGAAAACGTACTCGGCTTCATAGTAGGGCCGGGTGGCGATCACCCATTCGGGCAGACCGTCCGGGATGAGCTTGAAGCCCATCTGAACGTCGCAATGTTCGAGCAGGGTCTGGTAGATTTTGGTGATGTCTTCACGCACCATGTCACTTTGCACCACATAGCGTTGTGGCTCCAGCAGCAACCCC
>PBNW01000024.1 GCA_002723255.1 Pelagibacterium sp.
CATGGCGGCGCTTTCCACATAGCCTTCGACACCCGTCACCTGGCCGGCGAACCGCAGGCGCGGATCGGCCTTGAGCTTGAGGTCTGGCCCCAGCACCTTGGGGGAATTGAGGAATGTGTTGCGATGCAAGCCGCCAAGCCGTGCAAACTGGGCGTTTTCGAGCCCGGGGATCATGCGGAAGATTTCGGTCTGGACGCCATAGCGCATCTTGGTCTGGAAACCGACCATGTTCCAGAGCGTGCCAAGCGCGTTGTCCTGGCGAAGCTGGATCACGGCATAGGGCTTGGTTTCCGGATCGCGCGGGTTGGTGAGCCCTACCGGCTTCATGGGACCGAAGCGCAGGGTTTCGCGGCCGCGTTCGGCCATGACCTCGATGGGCAGGCAGCCATCGAAATAGGGGACGATCTCCCAGTCCTTGAATTCGTGAAGCGGCGCGGCCAGAAGCGCGTCGATGAAGGCATTGTATTGCTCTTGGGTCATCGGGCAGTTGAGATAATCGGCGCCGGTGCCGGCAGGGCCGGGTTTGTCGTAGCGCGACTGGGCCCAGACGATATCGAGATCGATGCTGTCATAATGGATGATGGGGGCGATGGCATCGAAAAAGGCCAGCGAATCTTCGCCGGTCAACTCCTGGATGGCCGCGGCGAGAGCGGGCGAGGTCAGCGGGCCGGTGGCGACGATGACATTGTCCCATTCGGCGGGAGGCAGGCCGGCGATCTCCTCGCGTGCGATGGTGATGCGGGGGTGGGCCTCGAGCGCTTCGGACACCATTTGTGAAAAGCCGTCGCGATCGACGGCCAGCGCGCCGCCGGCAGGCAGGGCGCTTTTGTCGGCACAGGCCATGATGAGCGAATTGGCGCGGCGCATTTCCTCGTGCAGCAGGCCAACGGCGTTATGTTCATGATCGTCGGAGCGGAAACTGTTCGAGCACACCAGCTCGGCAAAGCCATCTGTGTGGTGCGCGTCGGTGGGTTTGACCGGGCGCATTTCGTGGAGCACCACGTCGACGCCCGCCTGGGCTGCCTGCCAGGCCGCCTCGGACCCTGCAAGACCGCCACCGATCACATGAATTTTCGCCATGACACCATCCGTTTATGAAGCTGGGAAGGCTATAGACGAAAAGCGCGCGGCAATCCAAGACTGCCGCGCGCTGCGTTTGGTCACAGGTGTTTGAGTCAGGCGGCGCGGCGCTCGTGCCGGCCCTCATTGATCTCCTCGGCGATCTTTTCGCAGAAGGCGTCGAGATCGCCGGGATTGCGGCTGGTGACGAGGCCCTGATCGGTGACGACCGAACTGTCTTCCCATTGCGCGCCGGCGTTGATGACGTCGGTCTTGACCGAAGGGTAGGACGTCATCTTGCGGCCCTTTGCGATGCCCGTTTCGACAAGCAGCCAAGGGGCGTGGCAGATGGCGGCGACGACTTTCTTGTCGGCCCAGAATTTGCTGATGAAATCGAGGGCCTTTTGTTCAACCCGCAGCAGATCGGGGTTGATCTGGCCACCGGGGAGGACGATGGCGTCGTAATCATCGGCCGAGACGCTCTCGAGCGTCTTGTCGACGTCGACGGCGCGGCCCCAGTCATCCTTGTCCCAACCCTTGATCTGGCCGGGTTCGAGCGAGATGACATGAACCGTTGCGCCGGCCTCGCGCAGCTTGTCACGCGGAACTTCGAGTTCGGACTGTTCGAAACCGTTGGTGGCAAGAACTGCTATGGATTTGCCTTGCAGGTTTTGCATGACTTTCCCTTTCTTTTTTGGAGAAAGGGAGAACGGACAAGTGCCGCGCGATGTTCCTGAAGGCTAACCCGGGGCAAAAGAAAAAGGGCGCTCCATTCAAGAGCGCCCTTCAGACTGTCTGATCATTGCGGCCAGTGCGGTTAGAGCGCACTGGCATGGTCGCGAGCAATGCGCTGGATGTCCGAGCGTGCGATGCCAAGATCGCCCAGTTCGCGATTGCCGAGAGCGTTGAGTTCACGAACCGTCTGCTGGTAGGCCGACCAACGCTTGAAAGTCTTGCGAATGTCCATTTTGTATCTCCTTTCGTCTTACGCCCTTTAGCTAATGAGAATCGGCGCCCATGTGCAGAGGGTAATTGTTCATTGCCGCCTTGCATGTTCTGCATGACTATTGGGCGGGCGATTCAGCCTTGCTTAACAAATGAGCTTTTTATGACGGATCTGATACTTTGGGGACGGGCGAGCTCGGCCAATCTGCAAAAGGCGCGCTGGGCGCTTGAGGAGACGGGGGCTTCGTTCGAATTGCGGGAAGCGGGTGGCCGATTCGGAGGGCTGGATACGCCGGAATTCGGCGCTCTGAACCCCAACAGGCTGGTGCCGGTGCTTCAGCATGGTCAACTGACGGTCTGGGAGAGCCATGCCGTGGTGCGTTATGTCGCGGCGGCGTTTGGCGGCACAGAACTGTGGCCCGAGGCGCCGAAGGATCGGGCGGCAATCGATCAGTGGACGGACTGGACGGCGACGACCTTTCAGCCTGCGTGGATACGCCTGTTCTGGCTTCTGGTGCGCACGGCACCTGAAAAGCATGACAGATCGGCGATCGCGGCGGCCCTCGAGGAGACGGTAGCGGCGTTGCGGATGATGGACAGGCAGTTGGACAAGACCGACCATCTGGCCAGCGATGGGTTCAGCTACGCCGATATCGTTGCGGGGGTTTCGCTTTATCGCCTGACGACCATGGATATCGCGCTGCCTTCATTGCCGGGAATCGAGGCCTGGCATGGCCGGCTCAAACAGCGGGCGGCCTTCGACAAGACAGTGTGCATTTCCTATGAGGAATTGCGGGCGCGCGCGGTGCCGTGAGTCAAAAAAGGCATCCCGGTCAAGGATGCCTTTTTCGTGTTCGGACGTTGGAGGTCGTCTGAAGCTTAAAGCTGGCTGGCATGATCGCGCGCGATGCGTTCGATATCGCCGCGGGTGATGCCGAGGTCGGTGAGTTCACGGTTGCCAAGCGAATTCAGTTCGCGAACCGTCTGCTGGTAGGCCGACCACTTCTGAAAAGTCTTACGAATACCCATGTGATGTTCCTTTCGTTTCGATGACCGGGATATAGCCCCTTAAAGACGACCTTTGCACTAGGGATTTGGTCATTTCGGGCATGCGGTTTTCGCATGGCTGGGCGAAGGGACAAATGGAGAGCGGCGCTCCGGGGTAACGGAGCGCCGCGCGTTGTCTTGCCGGACTATTCCTGGCGGTCGAAAAGGCCCTTGGTCATCTTGGTGAAATCCCGAACCGGGATTTCCAGATCGTCGCAGCCACGCCGGGGAACGGGGGCTATTCGGCGCAGACTTCGCGGGTCTGCGCCAGGGAATTTCGATTGTCTCCAGGCGATACGGACGAACATGGAATCCTCCATGCGGGTTGCTTGCACCCCACAAGGATAGGCCCGAATCACGACAGTGCGTTATCGGGCCACGCGCACGCCGCCCCTGCATGGGGCGCATGGCATCGGGCCTTCTGTGCGGCAGGTCATTGCGCCGCGGTCATGCGCAAAGGCCGGCGCTCCATGATTTCCTTGAGGAAGTGGCCGGTATGGGAGCGGGGGCTCTCGGCGACCTGCTCGGGGGTGCCGACGGCAACGATCTCGCCGCCGCCATCGCCGCCCTCGGGGCCAAGATCGATGATCCAGTCGGCGGTTTTGATCACTTCGAGATTGTGCTCGATGACGATGACCGTGTTGCCGGTATCGACAAGCTGCTGGAGCACATCGAGCAGTTTGGCAACGTCGTGGAAATGCAGGCCGGTGGTGGGCTCGTCGAGCACGTAGAGCGTGCGGCCGGTGGCGCGTTTGGACAACTCCTTGGCCAGCTTGACGCGTTGCGCCTCGCCACCCGAAAGCGTGGTCGCCTGCTGGCCGATCTTGACGTAGCCCAGCCCGACCCGCTGGAGGGGGACGAGCTTGTCGCGAATGACGGGCACCGCGGAAAAGAACTCGGCACCTTCATCGACCGTCATATCGAGAACGTCGGAAATCGACTTGCCCTTGAACTGGACTTCGAGGGTTTCGCGATTATAGCGATGACCTTTGCAGACATCGCAGGTGACATAGACGTCGGGCAGGAAGTGCATCTCGATCTTGATGACACCATCGCCCTGGCAGGCCTCGCAGCGCCCGCCCTTGACGTTGAACGAGAAACGCCCCGGGCCATACCCGCGCGCCTTGGATTCGGGCATGTTGGCGAACCACTCGCGAATGTGGGTGAAGGCACCGGTATATGTGGCGGGATTGGAGCGCGGGGTGCGCCCGATTGGGCTCTGGTCGATGTCGATGACCTTGTCGAGCAGTTCGAGCCCGGTCAGGCTTTCGTGCAGGGCCGGATGCACGCGCGCGCCGTTGAGGCGTCGGGCGATGGCCTGATAGAGCGTATCGACGGTCAGCGTGGACTTGCCGCCGCCCGAGACGCCGGTGATGGCCACGAACATGCCGAGCGGGATATCGACCGAGACATTCTTAAGATTGTTGCCGGTTGCACCCTTGAGCGAAAGCTGGCGCCCCTTTTTGGCCTTGCGGCGCTCGGCGGGAACCGGGATGCCCATGCGGCCAGAGAGATACTGCCCGGTCAGGCTGTCGGGATGCGAGAGGATGTCGTCGGGCGTACCCTGGGCGATAATGTGGCCCCCATGAACACCGGCGCCCGGTCCGATATCGAGGACGTGATCGGCGGTGAGAATGGCGTCTTCATCGTGTTCAACGACGATGACCGTGTTGCCCAGATCGCGCAGGCGGCGCAGGGTTTCGAGCAGGCGGGCATTGTCGCGCTGATGCAGGCCGATCGAGGGTTCGTCGAGCACGTAAAGCACGCCTGTCAGCCCCGAGCCGATCTGACTGGCAAGGCGGATACGCTGGCTTTCGCCACCCGAAAGCGAGCCCGAATTGCGCGAAAGCGTGAGGTATTGCAGACCGACATCGTTGAGGAAGGCCAGCCGGTCGCGGATTTCCTTGAGGATACGCTCGCCGATTGCCGACTGGGTCTGGTTGAGATGGGCAGGCAGATCGGCAAACCATTCGGCGGCGCCCTTGATGGACAACTCGGACACCTGGCCGATGTGGGATCCATGAATCTTGACCGCCAGAGCCTCGGGCTTCAGGCGATAGCCGTTACAGGCCGGGCAGGGGGCGGCGGACATATAGCGCTCGATATCTTCGCGGGCAGCCGAGGATTCGGTTTCGCGATAGCGGCGCTCAAGATTGCCGATGACACCCTCGAAGGGTTTCTGGGTCGAATATTTGCGCAATCCGTCGTCATAGATGAATTCGATCTTGGTCTTGTCGGTGCCGAACAGGACCGCGTGCTGGACCTCGAAGGGCAAATCCTGCCACGCGGTGCCGGTCGATGCCTTGAAGTGGCGGGTGACGGCCTGCAGGGTCTGCAGATAATAGGGCGAAGAGGTTTTCGACCAGGGCTGGACGGTGCCATCCCGCAACGACAGCGAGCCATCGGGGACCACGAGATCGGGATCGATCTTGGCCTCGGTGCCGAGCCCTGAACAGACCGGACAGGCGCCGAAGGGGTTGTTGAACGAGAACAGACGCGGCTCGATTTCCGCAATGGTAAAGCCGGACACCGGGCAGGCGAATTTTTCCGAAAAGGTCAGGCGTTTGGGGGTGCCGTCGTCCTCGGTCTGGTCCGCATATTCGGTCAGCGCGATGCCGTCGGCCAGACGCAGCGCGGTTTCGAAACTTTCCGCCAGTCGGCCGGCGATATCGCCATTGACGACGACCCGGTCGACCACGACCTCGATATCGTGCTTGAGCTTCTTGTCGAGGGCGGGTGCCTCCTCGATCTCGTAGAACGCGCCGTCGATCTTGACGCGCTGAAAGCCCTTTTTCATCAGTTCGGCGAGTTCCTTACGGTACTCACCCTTGCGGCCGCGCACGATGGGGGCCAGCAGATAAAGGCGGGTGCCTTCCTCGAGCGCCATAACCTTGTCGACCATCTGGGAAACGGTCTGGCTCTCGATGGGGAGCCCGGTTGCCGGGGAATAGGGGATGCCGACGCGGGCGAACAGCAGGCGGAGATAATCGTAGATCTCGGTGACCGTCCCCACGGTCGAGCGTGGATTGCGCGACGTGGTTTTCTGCTCGATGGAAATGGCCGGTGAAAGGCCCTCGATGCTTTCCACATCGGGCTTTTGCATCATTTCAAGGAACTGACGCGCATAGGCCGAAAGGCTTTCGACGTAGCGGCGCTGGCCCTCGGCATAGATGGTATCGAAGGCGAGCGAGGATTTGCCCGAGCCCGAAAGCCCGGTCATCACGATCAGCTTGTCGCGGGGCAGGCGAACGTCGATATTTTTGAGGTTATGCTCCTTGGCGCCCCGGATGACGATGTCGCGGTTGGGATTGGAAATGTCATTCATGGGCGATTATCCAAGGATAGCGGGCCGGGCGGGCGGCAACAAAAGTCTTAACGGGCGCGGGAGGCGTCCGGTTCACTTAAGCACAACTCCGCCCGCCTGCAAGGCCAGCTTATGCACAGCAGCTTTGCCAAGGAACATAATAGGAACAAATTAGATTTCGTCAAGCTTGACATTTCGCATTTATCTAGAACAAAATGAGAACAAACGAGTTGTGCATAGAACTTGCGGGCGCTGAACTTTTGCCGCCGATGGCTATATAGTGCGCTCAACGTGACTGGCCGGACCCTGGTCCGGCGGACAAGAGACAGGAAGGCGAATATGTCGGGAAGCGTGAACAAAGTTATTCTGGTGGGCAATCTGGGTGCCGACCCTGAAGTGCGGTCGCTGCCCAATGGCAACCCCGTGGTCAATCTGCGCATCGCGACGTCCGAGCGCTGGCGCGACCGCAATTCCGGCGAGCCACGCGAAAAGACCGAATGGCATCGCGTGGTGATCTTCAGCGAAGGGCTGGCCAAGGTGGCCCAGAACTACCTCAAGAAAGGCGCCAAGGTTTATATCGAGGGCCAGCTCCAGACCCGGAAATGGGAAAAGGACGGCCAGGACCAGTACACGACCGAGATCGTGTTGCAGGGGTTCAATTCGACGCTGACCATGCTCGACGGGCGCGGTGAAGGTGGCGGCGATCGCGACAGCGGCGGCTATGGCGGCGGCAGCCGACAGGTCGAAAATCGCGGGCGGCCATCCAGTGCTCCAGCCTTCGAGCCGGGCGGCATGGACGACGATATCCCGTTCTGAACGAAAAAGGGCGCTGCGAGGCGCCCTTATCATATGCGGCAAAAGGGGTGCTTGCCACTATTGGCTGAAGGGCACCTGGGCCGTGGTGATGCCGCCGGTCGAGAGATCGGTGATCTGGAGGTCCATGCCGATCCGGGCGCCCTGAAGGGCCATTGCGGCCTCGATCTGGTATTCCTTGCCTTCGGCGTTGCGGTTTATGAGTTCGAAATTGACGTCGTCCCCGCTGCGGCGGCCAATGGCCAGGCTCTGGAAACCGGCAACCGAAGACATTGCGGCCTCATACTGGCTGGCCTGCTCGTTCCAGATCATCGTGCCGGCCACCGCGATGGTTCGACCCGCCAGCGTGCATCGGCCATCGAATGTGATGCGCGCCGCGCCGGTATCTTCAACGCTCATTCGGCAAACGACGGTTTCCTCCTTGCCGGTGGATGCCAGTACGGCAGAGCCCCGACCGCGCCATTCTCCGACATAGCTCTTGAGCAATTCTATATCCTCGGGCGCCGCCAAGGCGGGTCCGGCAAGCGGCAGGCTCGCAAGGGCGATGGCGCAACCCGCAAGGGTGGATCTAAGCACGGATCTCATTTTTTCTTTCACTCCATCTGGCAAACATCATTCCGCCACCGATCAGCAGCGCGGGCAACACGATCAGATCGCCGATCAGCGCCGCAAGCAGCGTGATGATGGTCAAAAGGCCGAACAGGGCGACCTGGGGGAGAACCGAAACCGTGACCACGGCACATCCGGCGATCAGGATGAGCGTAGTTGCGATCAGGGCCGGGCCTACCCTGTCGAGGGTCGTATCGACCGCATGGGCAATGCTTTCTCCGCGTTCACGCGCCCGGGCGTAATGGGCAAGGAAGTGGATTGTGTCATCGACAGCGATACCAAAGGCAATCGTTAGGGAAATGACAGTCGTGAGCTGCAGGTGAATGCCCGATAAATAGAGGAACAATTCGGTCAAAAGGACCGGCAGGCTGTTTGGAATCACCGCCACGAGCGCCATTTTCCAGGACCTAAAGGCGATGCCAATCAAAACGACAGACAAGAAAACCGCGAGCACGAGACTGATCTGCAACGTCGCGATCATATCGAGGCTGGCATAGGCGGTGAGCACGCGAAAGCCCGAGATTTCGGCGCCTTCGATGCCGGCGGCGGCCAGTTCGGCGCGCATGGATTCGATAAGGGCCACCGTCTGCTGCGCGTTTTCCGATGTCGGAGAAAAGGCGGTTAGCAGGGCCTGCATGCCGTCATCTGTTACGAAGCGTTGGCGCAGGAACGGGCCGACGGCCTCGAAAATGCGCTCGCGGGAAAATCCCAGGTCGGAATAGTGCCGGAAGCTGGCGGCCGAAATGGCCTTGCCGGCACCGAAATTGTTTTCGGCGATCTGGTGAACCTTTTCGACGGTGGCAAAATCGCCGTCTGTCATTTCGGTCAGCCCGCCCTGGGGCGGTATGCGGATATAGACGGGCGCCACGCCGCCGACGCCGGCATCTATCCGCTCGCTGGTGGCGATGGCATCGCTGCCGCGGGGCAGGAAATCCTGGAAGCGGAACCGCGCTTCGAGCAGGAAATGGGGTATGAGCAACAAGCCCACGACAATGATTGCGACAATCGCTGCCGGGCGCGGGGCGGCGCGGGCCAGGCGGCGAACAAAGGGTATGGGCGCGGTAAGAGCGGCGGCCGGGGTCTTGCGCATCTTAAAGCCCAGCCGCACGGCGAGCAGCAACGACAGCGGCAGGAAGGTCACGAGGGCCAGAAAGGCCAGCGCCATGCCCATGGCACCGGAGATGGCGAATTCGCGCAAGCCCTGTCCCGGCGCGAGGGTGAGGCTGACAAAGGCGATGATCGTCGTGATGGTGGTCAGGGCACAGGCCGGGCTGACCTTGCGCACGGTCTCGACCAACGCCTGGCGCTGATCTACGCCGGAATTGCCGGTCCGCATCCAGTAGAGGCAGAAATACATGCTTTCGGCGAACGCAATGACGAGCACCAGCGCGGAGACGATGTTGGTGAGAAAGGTGAAGCTGCCAAACACCAGAATGGTCATGCCGGTGACCCAGAAGGCCGTGACCACGGGAGCGAACGTGGCGATCAGGGCTCCCCAGAAGGTGCGGAAACTCAAAAATGCCGTGAAAAAGCCGAGCGCTACCCCGGCGAACATGAACATGAGCTGGTCGAAGCGCGAGGCGTTGAGCACTTCCTGTTTCCAGATGGACGGACCGGTCAGCTCGATCCGGATGTCCTCGCTCTCATAGGCGGCGATCAACTCGCGCATGGACACGATCATGGCCTCGTCGCCGCGCTCGATCGAGATCTCGGGGTCGGGGAACATGATCATGACCATCCCCGCATTGTCTGCGAGAATGAGGTTGCTCATCAGCGGATCGTTGGCACGCAGATCATCAAGAGCGGCGGCCACTTGTGCGCGGGTCTCCATGCCCTCGGGAACGGCGGGCACCGAGGTGCCGCCTTCGGCCGGGCGCCGCAGGGAAAAGGGCGACATGGTGCCGGCGGCAAATTCGTTCAGTTCGAGTTCGAACCCCAGAAAGCGCAGGTCTTCGAGGGTTTCAGGGTCGGTCAGATTGTCCGACCGCACCAGGAGATAGACGTCGTTTTCGAAGGTGCCGAAATTTTCGTTGAGCGCCATATAGCGGTCGTATTCGATGCCGGAGCCGCGATAGAGGCGCAAAAGATCGCCGTCGATGTTGAATTTGGTGAGCTGGAAGGTGCAAAGGGCCGTGAAGGCGAGGACCGCAATGGCCATGATGCGCGGGAACCGAAGGGTCAGCAGACCCAGTCGCTCAAGGCCAAATCCGATCGACACTTGGTTTCTCCTCCGGGCGAATCGCAGGGAAAAGGCGCGTTTGAATTGGTAAAGGCTTGAGCGGGCGGCGTCCACCGTGGAGGACTGACAGGCGCTAGCGGCGGAAGCGGGCGGCGAGCAGGATATTGGTTTCGCTGAGGCTGATGCCTTCGATCAGCCTGATGGCGCCGAGGATGGAATCGAAATCGGGCAGCGAAGCGCTTTCGATTTCGGCGACGAGGTCCCAGCGCCCGTTGGTGCTGTAGAGTGCCCGCACCTGGGGTAGGCCCGAGAGGGCGCGGGCGACCTTTTCGGTTCCTCTACCCTCAACCTCGATCATGGCTATGGCGCGGACGCGCTCGGCGTCGTCGGGTTCGCCGAGGCGAACGCCATAGCCCGAGATGGTGCCGTTGGCTTCCATGCGTTCCATGCGGGTCCGGACTGTGGTGCGGGAAACGCCAAGGGTTGTGGCAAGGCTGGCGATGGGCAGGCGGGCATCGTCGCGCAGTAATGCCAGAATTTTGCGGTCCAATTGGTCGGTACTTGGCATATCGCGCAATGGTCCTTGTCAGATCGGCCAATACTTGTGCCAGATTGCGCAGATTTGCAACTTTCCGTCTTCGCATTGCTTGGGCATGCTGGCGTGAGCATTTGGAGGCAAGAGCGCATGCGTGGACCACAGCCCAGGACAATCACCCTGATCGGAGCGCCTATCGAGGGCGGCGCGGGGCGGCAGGGGTGCTCGATGGGACCGAAGGCCCTGCGTATTGCCGGGCTGGCGGACGCCTTGTCGGGCCTCGGGCACACGGTGATCGACCGTGGCGATGTTGGGCCGCGGGACAATGATTTCGCGCTCGATGGGCTGGCGCACAATGTGGGCGAAGTGACCGGATTTGCGCGTTCGCTGGCCGATGCAGGGGAAGCGGCGCTTGCGGACGGGACCGCGGTCTATCTGGGCGGAGATCATGCGCTGTCATTCGGCTCGGTGGCGGCGGCTCTGCGCCATGCGGACCGATTGGGCAAGACGCTGCATGTGCTCTGGCTGGACGCGCATGCCGATTTCAATACGCCGCTCAGTTCGACGTCGGGCAATATGCACGGCATGCCGGCAGCGTTTTTTTGCGGCGAGGCGGGGTTCGAGGGAATGCTCGAGTGCCCCAAGATGGAGGCGACCCGTTATCATCTGGTCGGTGCGCGCTCCATCGATCCGGCCGAGGTCGATCTGCTGGCGGCGCGGGGTGCCGATGTCAACGACATGGCCGAGGTCGACGAATATGGAATTGCCGCGATCCTGCGGCGCATCCTTGGCGCGGTCGAGGCCGATGACGCGCTTTTGCATGTGAGCCTCGATGTCGATTTCATCGAGCCCGATCTGGCGCCCGGCGTGGGCACGACGGTGCCCGGCGGCGCGACGGTGCGCGAGGCGCATCTGGCAATGGAAATGGTGGGGCGGTGCGGGCGGCTGGTCAGTCTCGACCTGGTCGAGCTCAACCCGTTTCTCGACGATCGGGGAAAGAGCGCCCGGCTGATGGTCGATCTGGCGGCCAGCGCCTTCGGGCGCCGCATTTTCGACCGTCCGACACAACCTGCATAATCGAGGAAGAACATGGCACTGACCGAGGATCTTATCGCGCTGGAACAGTCTCTGGGCGCACACAATTACAAGCCGCTCGACGTGGCGTTGGTGCGCGGCGAAGGCGTGTTCGTCTATGATGTGGACGGCAAGCAATATCTCGATTGTCTGTCGGCATATTCGGCGGTCAATCAGGGCCATTGTCACCCCAAAATCTTCGAAGCGATGGTCGAGCAGGCCAGAAAGCTGACGCTGACCTCGCGGGCCTTTCACAACGACCAACTCGCCCTGTTCTATCAGGAGATCGCGGAGCTTACCGGATCGCACAAGGTGCTGCCGATGAACACGGGGGCCGAGGCGGTCGAGAGCGCTATCAAGGCCGTGCGCAAATGGGGTTATGAGGTCAAGGGCGTCGAAAAGGACAAGGCGGAGATTATCGTCTGTGCCAACAATTTTCACGGGCGGACCATGGGGATCGTCGGGTTTTCGACAGATCCGGATGCGCGGGGCGGGTTCGGACCGTTCGCGCCGGGGTTTCGGATCATTCCGTTCGGCGATGCCGAGGCGCTGGAAAAGGCGATTACGCCCAATACCGTCGGGTTTCTGGTCGAGCCGATCCAGGGCGAAGCTGGCGTTATCATTCCGCCGGAGGGGTATTTCCGGCGCGTCCGGCAGTTGTGCACCGACAATAATGTGACGCTTATATTAGACGAAATTCAAACGGGGCTCGGCCGGACGGGAAAGCTGCTGGCCGAGCAGCATGAAGGCATCGAGGCTGACGTTACGCTGCTGGGCAAGGCGCTTTCGGGCGGGTTTTACCCTGTGTCTGCCGTGCTTTCCAATTCGGAGGTTCTGGGCGTGCTTCAGCCGGGACAGCATGGCTCGACGTTTGGCGGCAATCCGCTGGCCTGTGCAGTGGCGCGGGCGGCGCTGCGGGTCTTGACCGAGGAGGGCATGATCGAAAATGCCGCCGCGCTCGGGCCGTATTTCCTCGACGGGCTGGCCGGCATCAAATCGAACCATATCCGTTCGGTTCGGGGGCGCGGGCTGATGCTGGCGGTCGATCTGCACCCTGAAGCGGGTGGAGCGCGGAAATTCTGCCATACACTTAAAGAGCATGGCATTCTGGCCAAGGACACCCACACCGACACGATAAGGATCGCACCGCCCCTGGTGATTACCAAGGGACAGATCGATGATGCGCTTGAAGTGTTCTACAAGGTGCTTGCGGGTTAGGTTTCCACATTGTCGGCGACGTAGGCACCGCGCTTGCCCATGGGGCGGTCGGGGCCGACCGTGCTGTCGACGGCGGTCCGCAGTTCGATGCCAGCGTTGAGCGCCGCTCCGAAGACAAAGATCTGGGCGGAGATGAACATCCAGAACAGCATGACCACGGCGGCAGCGAGCGATCCGAAAGTGGCCTCGAACTCGCCGAAATATTCGACATAGAGCGAAAACAGCAGGCAGGCGACGATCCAGACGAGGGCCGCCAATGTCGCTCCGGGCCAGATCCAGCGCAATTTGGCGCCACGCCTGTTGAGAGCGTAGCGGTAGATCAGAGCAAAGGCGACAACGGCCAGGGCGAGAAGTGCCGGCCAGCGCAACAGCAGGGCAAGCTGTTCGCTGGTGCCCGGAAAGGGGGAGAGAGAGGTGACGATGGGAATGGCCGCGATCAGCGTCAGGGCCACGACCAGAAAGACAGCGCCGAGAACGGTCGTGGCAAAGGCCACCAGCACTCCAATGAAAAAGCCGCGATCCGATGTCTCGCCATAGGCGACCGAGGTGGCGTGCAGGAGTGCATCGACGCCGCGCGAACTACTCCAGAGTATGACCACTATGGAAATGGCCAGTCCGACGCCGAACCCTGTCTGATCCTGGTTCATGAAGGAGTCGAGCTGATTAGCGATCAGCGAATAGGCAATGGCCGGCATGATGTCGGAAAATCTGTCGATCTCGGCCCGCAGCGCACCATAGTCACCGAGCATGCCGACCAGCGACACGACGATGCCGATGGCGGGAAAGATCGACAGGAATCCGAAAAACGCAACCCCGGCGCAGCGAAGGGACATGTCCTTTTCGCTCATGGTCTTTATCGTATGGATCGCAACGCGCTTCCAGTCCCGCAACGAGAGGGCGAAAGGATTGTGCGCCGAATGGGTCACCTGGCTAGCTCGCGCTGAGAATACGTTCGATCTGATCCACCGGATGGTTGGTCAGCGTCTTGGGAACTTCGCCGATTACGCGGTCAGTGACAACCGCATGGAGTTCCTTGCGCAATTCGCCCAGGAGCCGGGGGGCCGCGCACAAGACGATCTGCTTGTAACGATTCTGGTTGGCGTATTTGTAGAGCAGTTCGGCGGCTTCCTTGGCGAAACGCTCTTCGGCAAGCCGATGCCAGTCAGTCGGCTCCATCGCGCTCTTGTGGCCGGGACCGCTGTCGTTCATCCGGCCGGGCGCGTCGGTGCCCTGTTCCCGTGTTGGCGGATTGTCCTGTTCCATTTCGCGCACGACCTTGAAAACAGGATTTTTGCGCGTGCCCGTGTTTTCAAAGAACAAAGCTTTTTCGCCATCAGCGACAAGCACCCAGACCTTGTTGTCGACCTTGAAATCCATTTCCTGCATGGGTGGCTCCTGTTCTTTCGAAATGCGAACAGGGAACGGGTCAGGGCGGCGTGGGTTCCGAGCGGATCACTCGGCACTGAAATTGGCGTGGCGGGCCAGCCGGGAGAGGCCGAGGGTAACGAGAACAAGGGCCGCCGTGCCCATCAGAACCGGCGAAAAGCCCGTGTGCTCGGCGATGAAACCGATGGCGGATGGGGCGACCAGAATGCCCGAATAGCCCATGACCGTGACAATCGACAGCCCGATCCCCGAGGGGATGCCCGGGAGGTTTCCGGCGGCGGAAAAGGCGATGGGGACGATGTTGGAAATGCCGATACCGGCAATGGCAAAGCCCAATATGGCGAGTTGGGGCGTGGGGGCGAGTGCGGCAAGCATCATGCCGGTCAGCGCGAAGCCCCCGCATATGCGCAGGGTGACGACGGCGCCGAGCCTTTGCCGGATGAAATCGCCCGCAAAGCGCATGATGGCCATCGTCGCGGAAAAGGCGGCAAAGCCAAGCGCTGCAAGTTCGATGCCGGCCCCGTGCTCCTTTTGCAAAAAGAGCGCCGACCAATCGAGAATGGCCCCTTCGGGAATCATGGAGAACAGCGCCATGATGCCCACGAGATAGGGCAGCGGCGAGCGGGGAAATTTCAGCGGTGTCGCGGCCCGGGCCTCTGGCGTTGGTTGATCCTGAGCGAGGAGCGGGAGCGCGAAAAGGGCAGCGCTGGCGGCCAGGATCGTGAGAATGAATGCGTGAGCCAACTCGCCCAGCGCGCCGAGCAGAACGCCGCCCAGGGCGGCACCAAGCAAGGCACCCAGGCTCCAGAAACCATGGCATGAGGACATGATCGCCCGCTTCATGCGTTTTTCGACGGCCACCGCATTTGTATTCATGGCCACGTCCATGCCGCCGATGAGGCCGCCGAACACGAAAATGACCACCGCGGTGGTTATCAGTTCGGGAGCGATGGTGAGCAGGAACAGCATGGGCAGGACGCCAAGCGTCGCGGGCTTGAGCAGAGGGGCGGATCCGTGCCGTGCGGTCAGCGCGCCGATAACGGGCATGATGGCAATCGAGCCCAGACCGAAGACCAGAATCAGCAGGCCCATTATCGACTCGGTTATACCGAGCCGCGCCATAAGCACCGGAATCTTGGGCGCCCAGCTTCCCACAAGAAAGCCATTGACCAGAAACAGGGCCGAGACGGCCAGCCGGTCGCCGCGCATGCCGAAATAAAGCGGCGCAGAGCCGCGGGACGTCGCCAGATCGGACATCGAAATCCACACTCGCAAAAGGGGATGGTCGTTGTCCTTCATTCAACCGATTGCGCCAATTTGGGCAAGCCTTTTTCTGTAATCGATGTCATCGGCGGCCCTTAGCAAGAAAACTGTGCCTCGAAGGTGTCATAAGGGCGCGCAAAACTGGCATCTGCGTTCGGAATCGACTAAACCCGGTGCCAGCAGAATCAGTGCAGAACGAGCATCGTGACAGATACGCCAGAAGATGACGCAGGCAGCGTAACGCCCTCCGACATCCACCCGATCTCGATAACCGACGAGATGCGCAAGTCCTACCTCGACTACGCGATGAGCGTGATCGTGAGCCGGGCCTTGCCCGACGTGCGCGACGGGCTCAAACCCGTGCATCGCCGCATCCTCTTTTCGATGCACGAGCAGGGGTACGAACACAATAAGCCCTATCGCAAATCGGCCCGCGTGGTTGGTGACGTGATCGGTAAATATCACCCGCATTCGGACGATGCGGTCTATATGTCCCTCGTGCGCATGGCGCAGACCTTCTCGATGCGCGTCAAGCTGATCGACGGGCAGGGGAACTTCGGTTCGGTCGATGGCGATATGCCGGCGGCCATGCGCTACACAGAAGCGCGCATGGAAAAGGTCACCGGCTCGCTGCTCGACGATCTCGACAAGGATACCGTCGATTTCCGAGACAACTACGACGCGAGCGAGCGCGAACCGACGGTTCTGCCGGCGCGCTTCCCCAATCTGATCGTCAATGGCGGCGGCGGCATCGCCGGGGGCATGGCCACCAACACCCCGAGCCACAATCTGGGCGAGGTGATCGACGCGTGCCTGGCCATGATGGACAATGCCGACATCACGGTCGACGAATTGATGGAAATCATTCCCGGACCGGATTTTCCGACCGCGGGGATCATCATCGGCAAATCGGGTATCCGTTCGGCTTATGAAACCGGTCGCGGGTCTGTGCTTATGCGCGGGCGGGTTACGGTCGAAGAGGTTCGCAAGGAACGCGAAGCGCTGATCGTTCACGAGATACCCTATCAGGTGAACAAGGCGACGATGATCGAAAAGATCGCCGAGATGGTGCGCGACAAGCGCATCGAAGGCATCGCCGATATTCGCGACGAGTCCGATCGGCAGGGCATGCGCGTGGTCATCGAACTCAAGCGCGATGCCGTGGCCGATGTCGTGCTCAACCAGCTCTATCGCTATTCGATGCTGCAGACCTCATTCGGCTGCAACTTCGTGGCGCTCAATGGCGGCAAGCCCGAACTGATGAACCTGCAGTCGATCCTGCAGGCGTTTTTGCGGTTCCGCGAAGAGGTGATCACCCGCCGTACCCGGTTCCTGCTCAACAAGGCTCGCGATCGCGCCCATGTGCTGGTCGGGCTGCTGGTCGCGGTCAACAATGTGGACGAGGTCATCCGCCTGATCCGTTCGTCACCAGACCCCGCGACGGCGCGCCAGAAACTGCTGGAGCGCGATTGGCCGGCATCGGACGTGATGGATCTGATCGGGCTGATCGACGATCCGCGTCACCAGATCAATGACGACGGCACCTTCAAGCTCTCGGACGAACAGGCTCGGGCCATCCTGGCGCTGACCCTGTCGCGGCTGACGGCGCTTGGGCGGAACGAAATCGGCGATGAGCTCAACTCGCTCGGCGAGCAGATCAAGGATTATCTCGACATCCTGCGCTCGCGCGCGCGGGTTCTGGGCATCATTCGCGACGAACTCAACGAGATCAAGGACCAGTACGCAACGCCGCGCATGACCCAGATCGACGAGTTCGCCGGCGATCTCGACGATGAAGACCTGATCGCGCGCGAGGACATGGTCGTGACCGTCTCCCATGCCGGTTACATCAAGCGCGTTCCGCTTTCGACCTATCGCGCGCAGCGCAGGGGCGGGAAGGGGCGTTCGGGCATGTCGACACGCGACGAGGATTTCGTCGCGAGACTGTTTGTCGCCAATACGCACACGCCGGTGCTGTTCTTTTCCTCGCGCGGCATCGTGTACAAGATGAAGGTCTGGCGTTTGCCGGTCGCCGCGCCTCAGGCGCGCGGCAAGGCGCTGATCAACATGCTGCCGCTCGAAGATGGCGAGCGGATCACCTCGATCATGCCGCTGCCTGAAGACGAGGACAGCTGGGCGAGCCTCGATGTGATGTTCGTGACCCAATCGGGCAATGTGCGCCGCAACAAGCTTTCGGACTTCGTCGAGGTGCGTCAGAACGGCAAGATTGCCATGAAGCTCGATGAGGGCGACGGAATTGTCGGCGTCGAAACGGCTTCGGAAAGCGACGATATCCTGATCACCACGGCCAAGGGCCAGTGCATCCGCTTTGCGATCACCGATGTGCGCGTGTTCAAGGGGCGCGATTCGACAGGGGTGCGGGGCATCAACCTGGCGAAGGGCGATGAAGTGATCGCCATGTCGATCCTGCGGCACTTCGATGCTTCGGCGGAAGAACGTGCGGCGTATCTGAAGATGAGCCGTGCGGTGCGCGGCGAGGCCGACGAAAACGCGGAAGTCGCAGAAGCTGTCGAGGTCGACGAAGAGGTGGCGGGCGATGCACCGCTCGATCAGGACCGTTATGCGTCCATGAGTGCGGCTGAGCAGTTCGTTTTGACCATTTCGGAAAAGGGTTTTGGCAAGCGGACTTCGTCGTTCGAATACCGTGTGACTGGCCGAGGCGGCAAAGGCATCGTCGCCATGGCGGTCAACAGCCGAAACGGCAGCCTTGTGGGCTCGTTCCCTGTGGAAGACGAAAACCAGCTTATGCTGGTGACAAATGGCGGCCAGGTGATCCGCGTACCAGTCGATGGTATTCGCATTGTCGGGCGGTCGAGCCAGGGCGTCACGATCTTCCGTACGGCAACGGATGAAAAAGTGGTGTCGGTGGAACGCATCACCGAGCCTGAAAGCGCCGAGGGCGAAGAGCCCGAAGATGGTGCCGAGGCTCCTCCGAGCGAAGAGTAATCGAGCATAGCCATGGCCCTTGCCAGAATCCTGGGGCCATGGCTAGCTGAGGGCGCTTTCCCGTGGAGGGTGCCATGCCCGATATAACTTCGCTTCTCGCTTTTCTCGCGGCTTCATTTTTCATAGCGGTCGTTCCCGGACCGACCGTGACTGTCATCATTGCCAGCGCGTTGTCGCGCGGGACGATGGCCGGCATGGCCATTATTCTGGGCACGCAGTTGGGGTTGGTCTCGATGATCGCGGTTGTCGCCTTCGGCCTTGAGGCGGTGATGAGCCTGATGGGTTGGGCATTCGACTGGATCAAGCTGATCGGAGCGGCGTATCTGATCTGGCTGGGCTATCGCATGCTGCGCGCGAGCGGGGAGATCGAGACAGTTAAGGCCGAGCGGCACAGGAGCCTGCGCGGCTATGTGGTTCAGGGTTTTGTGGTCATCTGGTCCAATCCCAAGGCATTGCTGATGTTTGGCGCTTTTCTGCCGCAATTCGTGGTGGCCAGCGGTGCGGCGCTGCCGCAGATCCTCTTGCTGGGCGGATTGTTCATGCTGGCGACGACGCTGAGCGATTCCGTTTATGCGGTGCTGGCCGGACAAGCGCGCCACTGGATCAATGCGGCGCGGGTGCGGCTGGTCAATCGCGTTTCGGGCGCTGTGCTGATCGGGGGCGGCATCTGGCTTGCGCTCCAGCGCCGAGCGTGACAAAAACCGGCAATGACTGAGCGTGTGGGATTTTACCCCGGATCGTTCGATCCGGTGACCAACGGCCATCTCGATGTTATCGAGCGGGCGTGCAAACTCGTGGACCGGCTGATTGTCGGGATCGGGGTCCATGCGGCCAAAAAGCCGATGCTGAGCGCGGACCAGCGGCGCGACCTGCTGGCGGAGACTGCTGGGGCGATCGGGACGCGCAAGGGCGTGGCAATCGAGATCGTCGAGTTCGACGGATTGATGGTTCAGGCGGCACAGCGCTGCGGCGCGGGCATGGTCATTCGCGGGCTGCGCGATACGACTGACTATAATTACGAAATGCAGATGGTGGGCATGAACGCGCAGATGGCGCCAGACATTCAGACGGTATTTGTGCCTTCGAGTCCCTATGTGCGCCATATTTCGGCAACTCTGGTGCGCCAGATAGCGGAGATGGGGGGCGATATTGCCCCCTTCGTGCCGCGTGCCGTGCTCAAACTTCTGGAGACATGATGGCTGATCATTCCGCCAAACCGGCCAACCGCATGGTTGGCTTTCTCGTTTTCGCTTTCGTTGCCGTTTTCGGCGTTATGGTTGCATGGCCTTATCTGCCATTCGGGCAGACCCCAGCCATGGCACAATCTGCCTCCGAAGCGCCCGCGGACGCCCCTGTTGCCACGATGACGCTGGAGAGCGGCGATGTGACGATCGCGCTGCGTCCCGATCTGGCGCCCGAACATGTGGCGCGGATCACCGAACTGGCCAATTCGGGCTTTTATGACGGCTTGAAATTCCATCGGGTGATCGATGGGTTCATGGCCCAGACAGGCGACCCGCAAGGCACGGGAATGGGCGGGTCCGACCTGCCCGACCTCAACGCCGAGTTTTCAAACGAATCCTTCGTGCGCGGGACGCTGGGGATGGCGCGCTCGGCCAGCCCCAACTCGGCCAATTCCCAGTTTTTCATCGTGACAGCGGATTCGCCGCATCTGAACGGGCAATATACCTTGTTCGGCAATGTCATCGCGGGAATGGAGCTGGTCGACGGGCTGGAAAAGGCCCGGCAAGCGCCAATGGTGCTGTCGCCAATCCCGACATCATGGTTTCTCTGCGCGTCGCAGAGTAACGATAATCAAGAAAAGGAAAGCCGCTCATGGCCGATATCAAGGATCCGGAAAACACAATCGTCATGGAGACATCGAAGGGCAATGTGGTCATCGAACTGCGCCCCGACCTGGCTCCCGGCCATGTGGACCGCATCAAGGAACTGGCCCGCGAAGGGTTTTACGACGGGATCGTGTTTCATCGCGTGATCGACGGGTTCATGGCTCAGGTCGGCTGCCCCAAGGGCAACGGCACGGGCGGATCGGACAAGCCCGATCTCAAGGCGGAGTTTTCGCAGGAAAAGCATGTGCGCGGCACGGTTTCGGCGGCGCGTTCGGCCAATCCCAATTCTGCCAATTCCCAGTTCTTCATCTGCTTTGGCGAAGCGCCCTGGCTCAATGGTCAGTATTCGGTGTTCGGCAAGGTGATCGAGGGCATGGACGTTGTCGATCAGCTTGAAAAGGGTGAGCCGGTTCGCAACCCCGACAAGATCGTTTCGATGAAGGTTGCCGCCGACGCTGCCTAGGCTGCAGATATCTGAAGTGCTTTGTGTACCCCGGCGCGAGCCGGGGTCGCTTTTTGTGGAAGACGGAAAATGAAGGTCGATCTTTTCGACTTCGATCTCCCTGAAGACCGGATTGCGCTCCATCCGGTTTCGCCCCGCGACAGCGCGAAAATGCTGGTCGTTGGCGAAGAGGGCGCGCTTTCGGATCGGGTCGTGACCGACCTTGAGGCGATCCTGCGCGCGGGGGACGTGCTGGTGGTCAACGATACGCGGGTCATTCCGGCCGAACTGCGGGGCAGGCGGCATCGTGGCGAGTTTTCCGCCTCCGTGTCCTTCAACCTGCACAAGCGGGTGGACGGCAACACCTGGCTGGCCTTTGCCCGGCCGGCCAAACGGCTGAAATCGGGCGACCGCGTGGTGTTCGGGGCCACTTCGGAGGTCTGCATGCTCGATGAACTGGCCGCGACCGTCAAAGCGGTCGAGGACGGGCAGGTAACGCTTGGTTTCGATCTGTCCGACGCGGTGCTCGATGAGGCGATCAAGGCTCGGGGCGCGATGCCGCTGCCGCCCTATATCGGGGCCAAGCGCGACATCGAGGAACGCGACAAGACCGATTACCAGACGGTCTATGCCGAACATGACGGCGCCGTTGCCGCGCCGACCGCGGGCTTGCATTTTACGCCCGAGCTGCTGGAGCGGCTCGAGAGCAAGGGCGTCGGAATCGAACATGTGACGCTGCATGTGGGGGCGGGGACGTTCCTGCCGATGAAGGCGGACGATACCGAGGATCATCAGATGCACGCCGAATGGGGCGTGGTCTCCCCCGAAACGGTCGAACGCATCAAGGCGGCCAAGGCTACGGGCGGACGGATTGTCGCCGTGGGAACCACGAGCCTGCGGCTGCTCGAAAGCGCCGCGCGCAAGAGCGGCACGCTTGAACCTTTCGCAGACGAGACCGATATCTTCATCACGCCGGGATTTGGGTTCCGGGTGGTCGATGTGCTGATGACCAATTTCCATCTGCCGCGCTCGACGCTGTTCATGCTGGTTTCTGCCTTTTCCGGCCTGGAGACCATGCACAGGGCTTATAAGCACGCTATCGATCAAAACTATCGCTTCTATTCCTACGGCGACTCTTCGCTGTTGTTCCGGGCTGACCGATGACCGAAAATTTCCAGTTCACGCTTTCCACCACCGACGGCATGGCGCGTCGTGGGAAGATGGATACGCCACGCGGTGAAATCAGGACGCCGGCCTTCATGCCTGTGGGGACGGCCGGAACGGTTAAGGCGATGTATCCCGAGCAGGTGCGCGAGACCGGTGCCGATATCGTTCTGGGCAATACCTATCATCTTATGCTGCGCCCCGGGGCGGAGCGGGTGGCGCGGCTGGGCGGGCTCCATCAGTTCATGGACTGGCAGCGCCCGATCCTGACCGATTCCGGCGGGTTTCAGGTGATGAGCCTGGCCAAGCTGCGCAAGCTCGACGAGAACGGGGTCACGTTCAAATCCCATATCGATGGGTCCTCGCACAGCCTGACTCCCGAGCGCTCCATCGAAATCCAGAAGTTGCTGGATTCCGATATCATCATGCAACTCGACGAATGCGTGAGCCTTCCGGCCGAATATGCGGAACTGGAACGGGCCGTGGAGTTGTCCATCCGGTGGGCGGAACGCTCGAAAAAGGCGTTCGATAACGCCAAGGGCAGGGCGCTGTTCGGGATTGTGCAAGGGGGCGACAACGCAGAGTTGCGGGCACGATCCGCTGCCGGGCTGATCGATATCGGGTTTGACGGGTATGCGGTTGGCGGGCTGGCCGTTGGCGAGCCGCAAGAGGTGATGTTTCGGGTGCTTGACGAAACGACGCCGCAATTGCCAGCGGACAAGCCGCGCTATCTGATGGGGGTGGGTAAGCCCGACGACCTTTTGGGTGCGGTCGGGCGCGGGATCGACATGTTCGATTGCGTGCATCCGACGCGCGCGGGGCGGCACGGGCATGCCTATACGCGGTTCGGGGTGGTGAATCTGAAAAATGCCCGCCACAAGGACGACCACCGGCCGCTCGATGAAGCCTCGCCCAATCCGACGGCGCGGCGGTTTTCGAGGGCCTATCTGCATCATCTTGTCCGGTGCGAGGAAATGC
The DNA here is from genome assembly GCA_002723255.1 of Pelagibacterium sp. GTDB lineage: Bacteria > Pseudomonadota > Alphaproteobacteria > Rhizobiales > Devosiaceae > Pelagibacterium > Pelagibacterium nitratireducens. Next base: position 22,834 of record PBNW01000024.1, read on the forward strand.
TGGGCGCAATGATCCTGAGCCAGATCAACCTTTCCTATTATCAGGAGTTGATGGCGGGGATGCGAAATGCGATTGAGAATGCGACTTTCGTCCAATATTGCGCAGAGGTCCGCGAAGGCTGGGCCAAGGGCGATCTGCCGGCGCTAGATCAGGGGTGAATACGATGTCGAACAAGGTTCGCAAGGGCGGCTTCGAAGTTTTGAAGAAACACAGAAAGCGCCTGGCCGATACCAGCATGCGCGAATTGTTCGCCCATGATGAGCACCGCTTTTCGGCCTATTCGGCAGCGTTCGGCGACATGCTGCTCGACTATTCCAAGAACCGGATAGACAGCCAGTCGATGGCAGCGCTGTTCGATCTGGCCCGCGAGACGGGTGTCGAAGCGCGGCGCGACCAGATGTGGGCGGGCGATCCCATCAACATCACGGAGCACCGTTCGGTGCTGCATATGGCGCTGCGCTATGGCGGCGAGGAAGCGGTGATGATTGAAGGCGCCGACGTGATGCCGGCGGTGCGGGACGTTCTGGCGCGGATCAAGGGTTTTTCCAACGATGTGCGTGACGGGGCGATCCGCGGTGCGCTGGGTGACCAGTTTACCGATGTGGTCAATATCGGCATCGGCGGGTCCGACCTGGGGCCGGCGATGGTGACGCTGGCGCTGGCGCCCTACACCCGAGCCAATCTGCGTGCGCACTACGTCTCCAATGTCGATGGCGCACACATGCACGACACGCTCAAGGGGCTCGACCCGGCGCGGACATTGTTCATCGTCGCCTCCAAGACCTTCACCACCTACGAGACGATGACGAACGCACACACGGCCCGCAAATGGCTGGCCGATGCGTTGGGCGAGCAGGCGGTCAACGACCATTTCGCCGCGGTTTCTACCAATATCGAGGGCTGCCAGGCCTTTGGCATACGCGAAGACCGCATCTTCGGGTTCTGGGACTGGGTCGGCGGGCGCTATTCGGTGTGGTCGGCCATCGGACTGCCTGTGGCGATTGCCGTGGGGTACGACAATTTCGAAGCCTTTCTGCGGGGCGCCTACGAGATGGATCAGCATTTTCTCACTGCGCCGCTTGAAGAGAACCTGCCGGTTATCATGGGCCTTTTGGGCGTCTGGTACCGCAATGCCTGGGGGTTCGGGACCCATGCGGTGCTGCCCTACGATCAGCGGCTCTCGCGCTTTCCGGCCTATCTGCAGCAGCAGGATATGGAGTCGAACGGCAAATCGGTGACGCTGGGCGGCAAGCAAACACCTTGGGAAACCGGGCCGGTCATCTGGGGTGAGCCGGGGACAAATGGGCAGCACGCCTTTTACCAATTGATCCATCAAGGGACCTCGGTCATTCCCTGTGATTTTCTCGTGGCGGCCAATCCGCACGAAGACTTGCCGCCCCATCACGTCAAGCTTGTCGCCAACTGTCTGGCGCAGTCCGAGGCGCTGATGCTCGGAAAGAGCGAGGAAGAGGTCATAAACGAGCTCAAGGGAACGGGGCTGTCCAAGGCCGAGATCAAGGCATTGACGCCGCACAAGGTGTTTCCCGGCAACCGCCCGTCCAACACTATTCTGTATTCCCGGCTCGATCCGGCGACGCTGGGCAAGCTGGTGGCGCTCTACGAGCACAAGGTGTTCGTTCAGGGTACAATCTGGAACGTCAATTCCTATGACCAGTGGGGCGTGGAACTGGGCAAGCAATTGGCCAAGGCGCTGCTGCCCAAGGTGGAGGGCGCCGAAACGGCCGAGCGCCATGACAGCTCGACCCGGGGGCTGCTCGATCATTTCCATGCTCTGAAAGGGTAAGCCATGACCATTACGTCCGAGGAAGAACTTGAACGCCTGAAGGTCATCGGTCGTATCTGTGCGATTGCGCGCGATACGATGGCGAGTGCGCTCGAGCCGGGCATGACGACCAAGGAACTCGACAATATCGGACGCAAGGTGCTCGAAGATCACGGCGCGCGCTCGGCACCGGAAGTGACCTACCAGTTCCCCGGTGCGACCTGCATTTCGGTCAATGAAGAGATCGCGCATGGGATTCCCGGAAACCGGGTCATCAAGGCAGGCGATCTGATCAATATCGATGTTTCGGCAGAAAAGGACGGCATTTTCGCCGATACGGGGGCGTCTTATATCGTTCCGCCAGGGTCGGTGCGCCGGCTCGAAAAGCTTTGCACCGATGGCAAGAAGGCCATGTGGGCCGGCATTCGCGCGGTGCGGGCCGGTGGGCGGATCGCCGATGTCGGCGATGCGATCGGCAAGTTTGCCGGCACGAACGGCTATACGCTGATCCGCAGTCTGGCCAGCCATGGCATCGGGCACAAACTGCATGACGAGCCGGGCGAAATCCCCACCTGGCCCGACCGGTCCGAGCGGCGGCGAATTTCCGATGGCCTGGTGTTTACCGTCGAGCCGTTCCTGTCGATGGGCGGGCAGATTGCCGAGGAAAAGTCCATGGACGATCCCTGGACGCTGGTCAGCGTGCCTTCTGCGCCGTGTGTGCAGTATGAGCACACGATCGTCGCTACGCGGCGTGGGGCGGTTGTTGTGACGCTGGCTGCCTGAGTTCATTTATGTCTGTGATGGCCGAAGTCCCGGCGATCAGAGCCCGCCAAGCCCATTGGACAAGCGTTGAGCGCGGATGTCGTCGGCGTTTTCGGCGATGTGGGTCTTTAATTCATTGAGCCCTGTGAGGACTTCGACCCTGGCCGTCGCACAGTCGGCGTCGGGGGCGTAGCCGTTTGGCGTGGACTGGTCCCAATCGATCACAGCGTCGATCGTTTCGGAGAGCCTTTCGAGATCGCCAAAGGCATAGAGGTTGATTTCAGACCCGATGACTTCGCTCAGCGCACTGAACAGCGCGGGGTCGCCATCGGGCGGGAGATCGGGGTTGCAGGCGATGTGGGTGCGGTAGCGCAACTGGCCGGCGTAGAACCAGAAAACCGCCTCGTCCTTATCGCCCCGGTCGTAGAGTCGCGAGGCGAGGACGTAGTAGGCGGATGGATGGGCGTTGGGCGCTTCGGCCCTGAGCTGGTCGACCGGCATGGTGTTGAAGTCCTGCGCGAAGGCGGGCACCGTCGACAGCAAAAAGAAAAAGGCAAAAGGGGAGAGGGCGCGATAGAGGGCGGCCATTGGGGTGCTCCTTGAACTGGCGCCATTGGCGACCTGCAATGCGACGCAAATTTGGCAATCGGCGTGCTGCGTCAGGATGCAGCGGGTAAATGCCTTAGGGTCTGTACGCGATTATTTCGCATCCGCGATGGAGACGAAATAGTCGCGTACATATCCTAGGGCAGATGGACCAGCATCAGGGGGGCGGCGATGAGGAGCGCGAGGATGGCGGCGATGCGGAATACCCATGAGGAGCGAAGCCATGTAGGCGAGAGCAGAGAGACGGCGAAAACGACAACGGGCGGGATAAGGGCGACCTGAAGAAAATCGAGCCGCA
>PBNW01000025.1 GCA_002723255.1 Pelagibacterium sp.
CCTCTGGTTCGGCGAGGCGCCCGCCTTCGTCATCGATCCGGACGCCATCACCATTTCGTCCTATCTCGAAATCCCCGCCTTTGCGCTTTTGGGTCTGGTTTGCGCCGCCGTCGCCATCCTGTTCCAGACAGCGCTGATCGGTGGCGACTGGCTCTCCAAGCGCAGCGGCACCCCCGTCTGGGTTCGCCCCGCCATCGGCGGACTGCTTGTCGGGCTGATCGCGCTCGCCTTCCCCCATGTGCTCGGCGTGGGCTATGAGGCCACCGACATGGCGCTGGCCGGCTCGCTCGATCTCTGGCTCATGCTGGCCCTCATCGTTGCCAAGACCGTCGCCACCACCATAACCCTCTCCTCGCGCGCCGGCGGCGGCGTCTTTTCACCCTGTCTTTATCTCGGCGCCATGACCGGGGGCGCCTTCGGCATCATCGCCACATCGGTCTTTCCCGATATCGCCTCCTCGGTCGGGCTTTACGCCCTGATCGGCATGGGCGCCGTCGCCGCCGCGGTGCTCGGCGCCCCCATCTCCACCGCCGTGATGATTTTCGAATTGACCGGCGGTTTTGCCTTTTCCATCGCCCTGCTGCTCGCTGTCGGCATTGCCACGGGCCTGTGCCAGGCGGTCATGGGCCGCTCTTATTTCCACTGGCAGCTCTATACCCGCGGTATCATGCTCGAAGAAGGCCCCCACAAGCACGCCGCCCAGTTCATCCGCGTCCGCGATTTCCTCCGCCCCCTGCCCGAAGGCGAAGACACCAGTTTCGACATCGCCTCTGGCGCGCCCTGGCTGCGGCCCACCGAAACCCTCGAATCCGCGCTTAAAGCCTTCGACGCGAGCGAAGTCTCCCACCTGCCCGTCATCGAAACCAAGACCAACGCCATCATCGGCCACGCCCACCACGTCGACGCGCTTGCCAGCTTCAACAAGGCTCTGGTCGCCCATTCGCGTGAAGAGCACAGCTAGAGCATGTCCTCGACGCGATCGGGGATGGAAACGGTTTTGCGGCTCGGACACGCGACAAAACAAGGGCTTGGCGCGTCCTGAGTTCAGGCCTCTGGAATTTCGCGATTGAAGGTTTCAAGCGTGATATCGTCGGGGTTCGGGCCACCGCGCTGGTTGGCGTTCAGGGCATCGATTGCAGCCAACTCGTCACCCGAAAGCTCGAAATCGAAAATCTCGAAATTTTCTGCGATGCGCGCCGGCTTCACCGATTTCGGAATGACCGAACGCCCCTGCTGCACGCCCCAGCGCAGCATGACCTGCGCGGCCGATTTGCCGTGCGCTTGTGCTATGGCCAGTATCGCCGGATCGTCCAGCGTGCTCTGGGAAAAGCCCGGACGGTAAAAGGTGATCCCCCCGATCGGCGCCCAGGCCTGCGTCACGATGCCAAGCGCGGCATTTCGTTCCTGCGCTTCGCGCTGCTGGAAATAGGGATGAACCTCGATCTGGTTGAGGGCCGGCGTCACCTCGACCTCGGCCAGCAGCCGCTCGAGGTGGTGAGGCATGAAATTGCTCACCCCGATGGCCCGCACCTTGCCATCCGCCAGAAGGGTTTCGAGCGCCCGGTAAGCGCCCAGCGTTCTGTCGAACCCGCGCGGGAACGGCTGATGAAGGATGAGCATGTCGATCTGCTCGACGCCCAGCTTGCCGGCACTCTTTTCAAAGCCGTGCAGCGTCTCCTCATAGCCGTAATCGTTGATCCAGATCTTGGTCTCGATGAAAATCTGCGACCGCTCGATCCCCGAAGCCCTGATCGCCTCTCCCACGCCGCGTTCGTTTCCATACGCCGCGGCGGTGTCGATATGGCGGTAACCGACGCGCAGCGCTTCAGCGACCGCTGTCTTGGTCTCATCGGGTGGCGTCTGGAACACGCCAAATCCCAGCGCGGGCATCGTGACACCATTGTTCAAGGTAAAATCGGGTACCGCCATTTTTCATTCTCCTGCTCGGAAACATAGTCATGGTCCGACATGGTGCCCCGGTGCTGTGATTGTTAGATGCGCGCCGACCTGTTTGCCCATTGCCGACAGAAAATCTGGCCGCATCGACCAGACAGTGCCGGCATCATCGGGTCGACCGGCCCTGTCACACAAAATACAGGCAATGATACCAGGTGCCCCTGTGATACCACGCCCCCTGTGATCTCGCGCCGGCCTGTCGCGACACGGTCGCGCGCCCCCAATACGCCCCTTGACAAACTACCTACTGATAGGTAGATCGCTGCCATGACCAAGCTTTCCTCAACCGCGACCGACATTCTTGATTGCGCCCAGACCCTGATCATGGCGGGTGGATACAATGGCTTTAGCTATGCCGACATTGCCGAAGTGGTCGGCATTCGCAAGGCGAGCATTCATCACCATTTCCCGAGCAAGGCTGATCTGGTCCGCGCGCTTGTCTCGCGCTACCGCGAAGATGCGCGCGCCGGCTTCGCCGCGCTCGAACGGTCTGCCGCCGACCCGCGCGAGCAGCTCTCGTTCTACCTTGGCTACTGGCAGAAATGCCTGTCGGACGGCACCGCGCCGATTTGCATCTGCGCTCTGCTGGCCAGCGAATTGCCGGTCCTGCCGCCGCAGATCGCGGCCGAAGTGCGCCTGCACTTTGAAACGCTGTCGAGCTGGCTGGCCTCGGCCTTGCGGCGCGGCGCTCAAACCGGTGCCTTTGAGCTTTCGAGCTCCCCTGAAGCGGAGGCTGAAGCATTTTTGGCGACTGTGCATGGCGGGATGCTCTCGGCCCGGGTGAACAGCGACCCGAAACTGTTCACGACCATTACCACCGCCTTGCTGGCCCGTTTCCTCAAATAGCCAACCGACAGCACCACGCCCTGGCTCTAACCCAAACGCCCCTTCCATCCTACCAACTAGTAGATAGAAAAATGACCGCACAAATCGGAACTGAACCTCACGCCTCCCACAACCGCTGGCTCAAACGATATTACCTCGTCCGGGCTGGTTTTTCCGTGCTCTGGGTGGCATCCATCCTGACCATCGGCCAGCAGGTACCCGTGCTCGGGGCCGCCTTGCTGGTGCTCTATCCCCTTTGGGATGCAGCAGCCAATTACCGCGACGCGGCCCGCAACGGCGGCCTGAACGCCAACCGCACCCAGGCGCTCAATCTCTTCGTCAGCGCCATCACGGCCGTGGCCGTACTGGCAGCACTGCAAATAAGCCCGAGTGCCGTTCTCGCGGTGTTCGGCGCCTGGGCCATTCTGTCCGGTCTGCTTCAACTCGCAACCGCAATAGGGCGCTGGAAGTCTTCAGGGGCTCAATGGGCAATGGTCCTCAGCGGCGGACAATCGGCCCTCGCCGGCGCATTTTTTCTCTTTCAGGCGCAACAGGCCGTCCCCGCTCTCGCCCCGACACTTGCCGGCTATGCAGGCTTCGGCGCAATCTACTTTCTCGTTTCAGCGATTTCCCTGTTCATCGCGCACAAGACGCCCAGACCGGCCTGACCGACGGCGAAAGTCCAAGGCTGCCCGGCCGGTCACACCCAGCCGGGCAGCCTCCACAAATTCAAATCCCGAACCATCGCAATTTCAGCCCCTCGGGAAAGAGGACAGCCAAGCGTCACATCCCGAGACTGCATTGGGGGCGGCTTTCAGACCGCCTGTTTTTGGTGGGCTATGGGGAGATCAGGTCTGCCGGACGGTGACTTCACCGCCCGACAAACGTTAGCCGATCAGCCGTAAGCGTGCATTTTCGAATGGGTAGCCTTCATCGTCAGTCGGGCGTCGAGAAAGTTCCTGAAAGCCTAGCGCACTATAGAAGTCCATCGCCTGCAGGTTACGAGTGTAGACTTCAAGGGAAAGCTCGCCCTTCAAGCTCAGCGCGTGCGCGACGAGATGGCGTCCAATTCCCATCCCTTGCCGTTCCGGAGAAACAAACAATCCTCCGATAAACGTTTCCAGCAGGCTGATGAAGCCGGCGGGTTGATCGCTCAAAGTCGCAACCCATGTTTCAGCGCCTGGCAGATATCGCTCTTCAATAAGTGCCCGTTGATCCATCAACCGGCTCTCGCCGATAAAAGGATGAACAACAAGTGAGGCTTCGAGCCAGATGTGGGAAAGCTTATGGGTGTCCGCCGCCTCGAAAGGCCGGATTACAACGTCCTGATTCTTCATGAGAACTCCGAAGAAAGCATATGCAAAGAGGTCCGGCGACCATTCGTTGGTGCCAGGCGATACCGCTGTTTGCGGCTACGATCACGAGCCTCTGCGCATAAATCTCCTTCTGCAGTTGGTCGGCTTTTAAGACGCCGAGGATAACCGGTCAATGTTAACAACGGGCTCGCAACTCGCTGATCCGCCCGCAACCCACCCCGCAAAAAAAGAGGCCGAACCCAAAGGTCCGGCCCCTTCACAATCTCTCTTAACCAGCAGGCTTATTCGACAGCGCCGATCGACCAGAAATTGGTCTCGCCCGAGCTGTCGTCCACGCCGTCATTGTCGGTCACGACCCAGCCGATGCCGTCGGCATCGATGGCAAAGCCTTCGACCTTGTCGAGAACGTAGCCATTGAGGGCTTCAAGATCGGGGATGAAGTCGCGGACTTCTTCCTTGGTGACCACCGGCAACTCGCCGCCGATCTGAGCACCGACCAGTTCGGAAACCGGCACGCGGTAGAGCTTCTTGAGTTCGGCCTTTTCGGCGATCTGGTTGTCGCGCTCGACGATATAGGCGTAATCACCATGGATGGTGATTTCCGAAAGACCCACCCAGGCGCCTTCAGCCGGCGTTTCCAGCGGATAGTGCACGGCACCCCATTCGCCCGTGGAAGGGGTATAGGAAACCAGCTTGGTCATGCCCGCTTCGTCATCGCCCCATTCGCGCTGAATGGCGATCCAGAGCACCATGTCGTCACCCGTACCCACCGAGTTCACGCCTTCCGAACCGAAGCGGATTTCGTTGGCCAGCAGCGAGTCCGGGAACGACACTTCCTCAACGATCGCACCTTCTCCATCCACGTGATAGAGCATGTGCGCGATGTCGCGATCCGTCCGGCCTTCCGAGGCCAGCCAGAACCCGCCTTCGCCGTCGAGCGTGATGCCTTCGAGATCGAGCGCTTCGGCCGCTTCTCCGTCACGGGTGACCAGCGTTGCCTCGGTGATCATGGCCGGCGTCTGCGTCGCATCGATCGTATAGATGGTCGGCATCATCGAGAGATAGCTGTCGTTGACCGCATAGAGCTTACCCGCTTCATCCGCATCGGCGACAAAGCCCGAAAGCGCCACCCAGCCGATCGGGGTGCCATCGTCGTTCATGGCCGACACGATCTGCGGATAGTCGGGCGCTTCGACGTCCTGGCGCTCGAAGATCATGACGTGCGAACCGGCAAGCCCGTCTTCACGCAGATCTTCTTCATTGGCCGTCGCAATGATGTTGCGCTCGGGGATCGCCACGGCGCTTTCCGGTCCCATGCCCGAGGGAATGGACTGGATATATTCAGGTTCACCATCGGTGGCGCGGTAGATGGCGATCAGCGAGGAGCGTTCCTGCATCACAAAGATCAGCGTGTCATCGCCGAAGCTCGCCACTTCCATGCCTTCGGGTTCGATGCCCTTGTTGTCCGAGCGCCCCTCGGGATAGTGCCCCAGGCTCGCGGTGATCATTTCCATCGCCGCGCCCGATTCATAGGCGACCGAACCGTCCTTGTTATAGATGGTAAAACCGCGCGACCCGCCATTGTAGTCGCCCTCGTTCGAGGCAACGAAATGGTCGGCGTCGATCCATTTGACGGCGTCCGGCTCGCGCAGGCGCGCATCCTGGCTCTCGGTGAACGAGAGCACGCCGTCGTCTTCGGTGTCGATGCCCGCCAGATCGGTCGAACCGGCCGAAAAATCGTTGATGATTTCGCCCGAATTGCCATCGATGATAACGAAGTGGTTGTTCTCCTGCATGGAGACGACCAGTTCGTTGTTCTCGTTGAAATCGGTGAACTCGGGCTCGGGATCGCTCGGCGCGATGTCGGCCAGGCCGGTCACGTCGACTTCGATCATCGAGTCACAATCGAGCCCTTGGTCGCTGGTCGAAAACAGCGTCACGTTCCCGGCGGGAAGCTGCGGGATTTCCCCGTCATTGAGGTCTTCGTCGCGCTCGTTCTCGATCGCCACGGCCAAAAGCGTGCCGTCGGGCGATTTGGCAACGGAGTCGGGCTGGCCCGAAACCTCGCAGGTCGCAACGATTTCCTTGCTGGCCATGTCGATGACGGCGACGTGGCCCGAAGGCGCCACGAAGCTCTCCGAAGTGTTGACGCCGGCAAAGGCGTAGTCGCCGATCACCACGACCGAAGTCGGCTCACCGTCCACTGTGACGTAGCCGGCAGCGGCCGGAGCGGCCGGGTCGGTGATGTCGACGAACCCGATGCCGCCACCGGGGCTGTCGGAATAGACAAGCGTCATGCCGTCTTCGGAGGCCGATATGATTTCCGAGGATGTCGCTTCGGCCTCTGGCGCATTGTCTGCGACCGGAAAGCTGGCGATGCGGTTGAAATATTGCGCCTGCGCTGGCATGGCCGCGCTGGCGAGCAGCCCGGCAGCAAGCGCCGCGAGCAAAGTCGATTTGGTCATTGCAATCCCCTTGTGCGTGAAATGATCACGCCGGGCGTCTTAGGCCGCCTCGACAACACTTCTGTGACAACGCCGAACTGGCCTGTGCATATACTTTTGCCGTCATCGGACCTATATATTGACCACTAGAACAAAATGAGATTCGAGCGCCGCCGGCAAAAGCGTACCCCGTTTTTCGGTTCGGCGGCGCGAGCAGGGAAAAAACGCAACCTATATGTCAGCCGCCCCGCCCCATCGCCCGCAAGGCCCCATCACCTCCCAGTTCGCCGCGCGTGAGCCCGCTTATCTTGCCGGGCTCAACGCCGAACAACGCGAGGCGGTACAAACGACCGAAGGCCCCCTATTGGTCCTCGCCGGCGCCGGCACCGGCAAGACCCGCGTCCTGACCACCCGCATCGCCCATATCCTTGCCACGCGAAAAGCCCGTGGCAACCAGATCCTCGCCGTGACCTTCACCAACAAGGCCGCCCGCGAGATGAAGGAGCGCATCGGCAAGCTGGTCGGAGCCTCGGTCGAGGGCATGCCATGGCTTGGCACCTTCCACTCCATCGGCGCGCGGCTGATCCGTCGCCACGCCGAACTGGTGGGCCTGCGCCCCGATTTCACGATTCTGGACACCGACGACCAGATCCGTCTGATCAAGCAATTGCTCGCCGCCGAAAACATCGACGAGAAACGCTGGCCGGCCCGCCAGTTCGCGTCCATGATGGATGGCTGGAAAAATCGCGGCCTGCTGCCCAAGGACATCTCCCCGGCCGATGCCGGGTTCTTTGCCAATGGCAAGGGCCAGAAGATCTACAAGGACTATCAGGCCCGGCTGAAAACATTGAACGCCGCCGATTTCGGCGATCTCCTGCTCGAAGGCATTCGCCTGTTCAAGGAAAACCCCGAAATCCTCGCCCAATATCACGACCGCTTCCGCTACATGCTGGTCGACGAATACCAGGATTCCAACACCGCCCAATATATGTGGCTGCGCCTCCTCGCCCAGTCCCGCGATGGCATCAACAGCTCCAACATTTGTGTGGTCGGCGATGACGACCAGTCGATCTATGGCTGGCGCGGCGCCGAGGTCGACAACATCCTGCGTTTCGAAAAGGACTTTCCCGGCGCCAGGATGATCAAGCTCGAGCGCAATTACCGCTCGACCTCCAACATCCTCTCCGCCGCCTCCCACCTGATCGCCAACAACGAATCCCGGCTGGGCAAGACACTCCAGACCGATGTTGGCGAAGAAGGTGAAAAACTCTCGGTAACTTCAGTCTGGGACTCAGAAGAAGAGGCCCGCCAGATCGGCGAGGAGATCGAACAGTTCCAGCGCCAGGGCGACCCGCTCGACGACATGGCCATCCTCGTGCGCGCCTCCTTCCAGATGCGCGAATTCGAAGAACGCTTCATCACCTTGGGCCTGAACTATCGCGTAATCGGCGGCCCGCGCTTTTACGAGCGCAAGGAAATCCGCGACGCGCTGGCCTATCTGCGCATAGTCGCCAATCCGAACGACGACCTCGCCTTTGATCGGATCGTCAATGTGCCCAAACGGGGCCTTGGTGACGCTGCGACCCAACTCATAAATCAAACCGCGCGCGCCATTGGCAAACCGAAGATTGCCGCCATTCGAGAGCTATTGGAAACCGAAGAACTAAAATCTGGACCACGTAAATCGCTAAGCAATCTCATCCATCAGTTTGACAATTGGTCCGCAAAACAATTTGAACGCACCGCAATCGAAACCTCCGAAAATAATGACGGTGAAATTGTGGAGCGCCAACTAATTCTTCCTCCGGTCCCCCACTACGAGTTGGCTGAGCAGATTCTTGACGAGTCCGGCTACACCGCCATGTGGCAGAACGACAAATCCGCCGATGCCCCCGGACGGCTGGAAAACTTGAAAGAACTCATCCGCTCCATGGAAGAGTTCGAAAACCTCGGCGGTTTCCTCGAACACATCGCGCTGGTCATGGACCGCGATTCCGGCGAAGGCGGCGATGCGGTTTCGATCATGACCCTGCACTCGGCCAAGGGCCTCGAATTCAACACTGTCTTCCTCCCCGGCTGGGAAGAAGGCCTGTTCCCCCACCAGCGCGCCCTCGATGAATCCGGCCTCGCCGGCCTCGAGGAAGAACGGCGCCTGGCCTATGTCGGCATCACCCGCGCCCGAAAGCGCTGCCGCATTTCCCTTGCCCAGAACCGCCGCATCCACGGCCTCTGGCAATCCGCCATCCCCTCGCGCTTCCTCGACGAACTCCCCGCCCAGGTCGTCGAAGTCACAGACACCGGGTCCTCCTACGGCGGCTACACCTATGGCGGCCGCGCCACGACCCGGTTCGATAACCGCGACCCCTTCGAAAGCGTCTATGAAACCCCCGGCTGGCAACGCGCCCAGCGCCAGCAATCGGCCCGCAAAGGCCCCGGCCCGGTCACCATAGACGGCGACCTCGTCGCCCGCTCCTCAGGCCCCTCGGCCGCCTACGGCGTCGGCGAACGCGTCTTCCACCTCAAATTCGGCTACGGCACGGTGACCGCCGCCGAAGGCAACAAGCTCTCGATCGATTTTGAAAAGGCCGGACCGAAGAAGGTGCTCGATAGTTTCGTGAAGCGGGGGTGACGATCAAAAGTCGACCCGGAGAGCGGCGCCCACCTTGCCATGCCAGACATCGTTGATGCTGTAGCGCCCGATATCGGTAACCCCAAGATTGCCGGTCCGCGTATCCCCGGTTGAAAAATCGCCGACATATGTCGCTGACGTCTCGAGCGCAAGAAACATGGTTGGAGAGATTGCGTGCGATAGCCCCACCGCGATTTCCGCTGCCGGGCTGACCTGTCTCTCCTCAGAGATCACGGCCAGAAACTGGCCGTCGGGCGCATGGGTCTCTTCCACGTTCGACAGGCTGTTGAGCGCAAGACCCAGACCGCCACGCAGCTCCAGCGCCGTGGCATCGGACAGGGCGTGCGTGAAAATTCCGCTCCCCATCAGCACATGGGAAGCCGAGCGACCCGCAAAATTGCTGTCCCCCACGCCTGCGAGCGCATAATCGGCTCTCCAGAACACGTCAGCCTGCAGGTAGTGATAGCTCAGGGTCACCGCGAAATCGGAAGTGAGACGATAACCCAGATGCCCGCCCAGACCGATCCCGCTTCCAAAGGCAACGTCATGCACCGTGCCTCCGCCCGCGACGGCAGCGCCTCCGTCCGTGGTGTCCGAACCACCCCATGCCAGGCCGCCGGAGACGTCGAACCCGGAAAAAAGACTTTCGCCACGGGCCGGGCTGGCTGTTGCAGCGGCCAACACGGCCACAGCCAGCTTGATGAAGTCCCGGCAGGAAAAGTGGTGTCGCATGGGCATCTTTAGCTCGTATCGTGCAACAATTCTTCCGGGTTTATGGTTAATATACCCATAAACAGAGCTCGCACCGTTCCGCGCCATCGCCTCGCGCCAAAGACAGGACCCACCGCCATGATCATCACGACCACCAACACCATAGAAGGCCGCCCCGTCCGTGAGTATCTCGGCCTCGTCGTCGGCGAAGTCATCATTGGCGCCAACATCTTCCGCGATCTGTTCGCCGGCATCCGCGACATCGTTGGTGGCCGCGCCGGCTCGTATGAAAACGCCATGCGCAGCGCCCGCACCGAGGCGATGGCCGAGCTTGAACAAGAAGCGCGCGCCCTCGGCGCAGACGCCGTGATCGGCGTCGATCTCGATTACGAAGTGGTCGGCGAACGCGGTGGCATGCTCATGGTCTCGATCTCGGGCACCGCCGTCAAACTGGGCTGAAGCCGGCCCAATTGCGGCAGCAACAAGATTTCTCTTTGACATCGATCAACACGCGGAACCGCCGGGCCCAGCAAAGTGTTTTGTCTGCATACACTTCAGCCCAGCGGAGTCCCCAATGTCAGACCTTCACCCCGGCATCGCCACAGCAAACCCCGATGCCTACCGCATCAACGATCACGAAGATTACGATTCCGGTGAGGGCCCCATGACCGCCTCTCAGGCCGCCGAACTGCTCTGCCTCGCCCAGCGCGCCGAGGAGCCCGACGCCTATGACGATGACCTCACCAGCCTCGAAGCGACCAACCGCATCAAGCTCCTCAAGCGCAAGCTCGACGGCTGATCCTCCCCCAGATCTGCCATCAAGTGAGCCTGCCCCTGCCCGGGGCGGGCTTTTTTTGCGTCTCTTGGTGAAACGGGATCGTCGGGCGCATCGTTAAACGCAACATTTACTCGCCGATGCCAAGGTGGGGAAAATTTGGGGAGCGGCCGAGAACGGCATCGATGAAAAATATACTCCTGCAAGCGACCTCCGCTCCGGCCGTCACAGGCAATCACCAGACCGATGCGCTGGGCCTTTACGATCAGGCCGCATCGATCGTTCCCATGGGCGCCTTCTCGTGCAACCTCGCAGATGACCGGCTGAGCTGGACCGGCGGGGTCTTCGATATGTTCGGCCTCTCAGGCGAACGCCCTCCCGAGCGTCAGATCACGGTGGAAATGTACACAGAAGCCTCGCGCGGATTGCTTGGCCGCAAGCGCTCGCACGCCATCGCCACCTGCTCGAGCTTTACCCTCGATGCAAACATCAAGCGCCCCGACGGCACCGAGCGCTGGATACGGATCAACGCCGCCGTTCGCAGCGTCAACGGCCGGGCCGAGACCCTTTACGGCATGAAGCTCGACATAACCGAGGACCACGCCCGCTGGGAAATCCTGCGCGCCCAGGCGGAATGCGATCCGCTCACCGGCGTCGCAAACCGCATGCGCTTCCAGCGCTTCCTCGAACGGCCCAATGACGAACCGGCGCTCGGGCGGGTTGGCGCGCTCATCCTTTTCGATCTCGACGGCTTCAAGCAGATCAACGACCGCTGGGGCCACGCCGCGGGCGATGCCTGCCTCGTCGCGTTCGGCGAGCGCCTGAAAAGGGCATTCCCGCAGGCCCGGCTGGTGTCGCGCATCGGCGGCGACGAATTTGCGGTCCTGCTCCCGCCGGTCGGTTCACGGAGCAAGACCGAGCGCGACGTGCGCTGGCTCACCCGGAGCCTTCTTTCTCCCGTGCCCTGGAACGGCGACCGACTGCCCATCGGGGCATCGGTCGGCATAGCCTTTGCGTCGAGAGCCATCGAACTGGACCCGCTCCAATTGTTCACAGCGGCCGACAGGGAACTCTACGAGGCCAAGAAGGCTGCCGCCACCGGCATCGCCTGCGCCTGAGGCGCCAGACCTCAACCCCTATCGTTCCCGCGCGGATCGTGGCAGATAGCACCCATGAGCACCCTCACCACAATCGGCTTTGATGCCGACGACACGCTTTGGGAAAATGAGCACTTCTTTCGGCTCACCGAAGCCCATTTCGCCGAACTGCTGGCCGATTATGCCGAGCCCGAACACCTCGCCGCCCGCCTGCTCGACGCCGAAAAGCGCAACCTTGCCCATTATGGTTTCGGCATAAAGGGCTTTACTCTCTCGATGATCGAAACCGCCATCGAGATCACCGACGGCAAGGTGCCCGGCGACATCATCGGCCGCATCGTGGCCGCCGGCCGCGAAATGCTCAGCCATCCGGTCAACACCCTCCCCCATGTCCACGACACCCTCGAAGCCCTCACGGCCAGCCACACCCTGGTGCTGATCACAAAGGGCGATCTGTTCGATCAGGAGCGCAAGCTGGCCCAGTCGGGCCTGGGCGAATTTTTCAACGCCGTCGAGATCGTGTCCGACAAATCCCCCGCCACCTATTCCACCGCCTTCGCCCGTCACGGCGATGGCCCCGAACACGCCATGATGGTGGGAAACTCCCTGCGCTCCGACGTCCTCCCCGCCATCCAAGCGGGTGGCTGGGGAACTTACGTTCCCCACGACCTCACCTGGGATTACGAACGGGCCGAAGAACCGGCCAACCTCCCCCGCTTCACCAAGATCGAAACCCTCGCCGACCTCGCACCCCTGATCGAACGCCTCAAGGGCTAAGCCAACTCAAAAACCGCGGCTGGCTCACGTTTGCCCGTTTGACATCGACCGAGCGTGTCCAGCAAAACCATGTCCGCATTGCTGGGCGCACGCGCCGCTGCACGCGGGCAGCAGGCGGCTCAAGCGCTGGCATCGGACGGTCTCGATGTTGAAGTTGTCGAAATCGATCTCAATGACGAAAAGACGATAGCGTCAGCAGCGCAGGCGATTGATGATCGGCAAGGTCGGCTCGATATTCTGGTCAACAATGCAGGCATCGTCGATGCGCAGGACGGCCCGCCATCCCTTGCGGGCGTCGATGCTGCACGCCGGGTCATGGAAACCAATGTCGTCGGCACGCTTGCGGTGACGCAGTCCATGCTCCCTCTGTTGCGCAAGTCCCGGGCCGGTCGCATCGTCAACCGTGCGACAACCCTTGGCTCGCTCTCGATCAACGGCGATCCGTCCTCGCCCTGTTACGAGGCGCGCCTGATTGGCTACAACGCATCCAGGGCCGCTCTGAACATGCTGACCGTGCAACTGGCAGCGGAGCTGAGAAGACAGCGAGCAACACCGAGGGCACCTGCGCTCAGTGCAACTCCATGAAGTGCGGGTTGTACATGATGCCTAAAATGTTGCCAAAGGGGTCTAGAACCGATGCGGTGACAAAACCGGATTCGCCCCGCTTTGTGATCGGGTCATGTTCGGTGGCGCCCAGTGCCTTCAAGCGGGATAGGGCGTCTTCGATATCATCGACGTGCCAGTACAGTATGGCGCCTCCCGGTCCTGTTTTCGTGCCATCAGGCGCATATTTGCTGTCGACGATACCGAATTCATCGGCATCGTCTCCAATACGGAACTCGATATAGGCGGGATGTTGGCGGCTCGGCATCTGGAAATAGGCCTCGACACCGAAAAGTTCAGTGTACCATTCACGCGCTGCAGTCAGGTCATCGGCAAAGTAGTTGACGGTGGCCATGCCCCGTAGAAAATGTTTACTGGCCATTTGTTTGCTCCACATGGTTCGTTGTCGATGGAGAGACCATGTCGTCCAAGGACCCCGGCGTATTTCAAAAACCCGCAGAGACCTATGATCCACGTGGCCGCTTGGACCCCACGGGATTTGATCGCCATGTGCGCTTCCGCACGCGGCTGCCTTGCCAACCCTTGCGCCCGTTCCTGGATCATCTCTGGGTCATTCGATGGGACGTTTCCGAACAAGTCTATCATTCGGCCGAGGTCATGCATCGGCCCTATGTCGACGTTTTTCTCTCCCTCGATTGGTCAGGCGTCCAGGGAACGTTTCGAGGCAAGCGCGTTTACAAGGCCCAGGGAAGCGGTCGCATAATAGGTGCCAGATTTCTACCTGGCGCCTTCAGGTCATTCTGGTCGGGCGAACTGACAAACCTGCAGGAACAACAGCTGCCCCTATCCGAACTCCTCGATGGCATGGACCGGGCAGCCATCGAGCAATTGCTTGCAAATGACGACGACGACGTCATGGATCGCCTTGAAGAACAGCTCTTGCTCAAAAAGCCGGCGCCGGACGAGAATATCGCTCTGGTCAATGCGATCATCGCGGCGATCGAAGCAGACGAGGACCTGTCCACCGTGTCCGCTGTTGCCGGCCGCTTTTGCTATAGCGAACGCTGGCTACAGCAACTGTTCCGCACCTATGTTGGCATAGGACTTAAATGGTTCTTGCAGCGTCACAGGTTATTGGCGGCCGCCGAACGCATTCGCGGCAGGGACGTGCCTGACTGGGCCGGCATGGCCTACGACCTGGGCTATTCAAGCCAGCAACATTTTATCACCGACTTCCGCAAGGTTCTGGGGCAAACGCCGCTGCAATACAGGGCTGCGGTTACGCGGCCGCCTCAAGCAGGTTGAGCGAAATTGCAGGGACGTTCGCCGGCCACTTTCCCCTTTCCATACCGCGACGCACCGCTGCAAGTCCGGCAGGGCGCATGTAGCCAGAGACGACCAGGCGCCGTACGGTGCGGGCGTTGATTTCGCTCCAATTGCTGCTCGGCCTGCGGCGTGAATAGCGCTGGAGGAAACTGCGATCGTCAAACCCCTTGCGCAACCCGTCGATCCAACCCCAGCAGAGCGCCATTTCGATAGCCTGCTCCGGCGTGACGGTGGGCAATCGGGACTTCACCTTATGTATCTTGACCCACACATTGTCTTCGATGTCGTGGTGCGTTTCCAGCCACGAATAAAAGCTTCCGGGATTTGCGAACTCC
The DNA here is from genome assembly GCA_002723255.1 of Pelagibacterium sp. Lineage (GTDB taxonomy): Bacteria > Pseudomonadota > Alphaproteobacteria > Rhizobiales > Devosiaceae > Pelagibacterium > Pelagibacterium nitratireducens. The sequence goes on from PBNW01000025.1 coordinate 14,756, forward strand.
AGCACCTTGGACATGTCGACTTCAAACTCGGCCATTGCGTTTCCTCCTTCCAGCCACGCGGACCCTGGCAAACCTCATCAGCTCGAGTCTTACAAAAATCCGCAGTGAGTGGCGGCATCCAGCTCCGGCCAAGCCTGGCAACCCATGATCGGATCAGCGCCATCCATCCGTAAATCGCTTCTCAAACTGGAACATTCCCTCGTCTCCAGGATGATCGCCTTCGTGCGGATAGTCCGGATCAGGATGGCCGCTGTGATGGTATTGAGTGATATGGAAACCGCAGACGTTGACGTAGAAGTGGATATTCCGCTTCTCGAAATAGGGGGTGTGCGTGGTCCATACCGTCGTGTCGGGGTAAGCCGCCTCGATCGCACCCCAAGCCTTGCGGCCAATACCGCGACCGATTTCATCTCGACGAACATAGAAAAAGTCGAGCGCGTTCTTCTGCGTCTTAGGGTCTATCGTCAGGACCACACCGCCAACCCAACGCCCGTTCTCCAGGATGCGGTGCACCACGGCATTAGGCGCGTTGAATGACGCGGCAACGTCCGCGTCAGAGGGGATGGGCCCGTTATCGACCGAGCCAAATGTTTCAACCACAGCCGGCGCGAAAGCCTCCTGCAGATCCGTACGGAACCGGGCGAGATCAGCATCCTGCGCCAGATCAAGGGTGACGTCGCCAATATTGGCCGGAATAGACATCGTGTTCGTCCAGAGTGAAGTCATACAGCGTGCAACTGACGTGGCCGTGCACTTGAAATAAGACCGCTTTTAGGCCGTGGGTTTGACGGATCGAGGTGTAAAAATGTCTGCCAGCCTTTAGGCCAAACTGGCTCACCTGCCAACGACCGCAGCGGGGTCGGATACCGAATGTCGGCTGTCCCCAATTCCTCGCCGAAACGAGTCCGTCAGCACTCGGCCTCCAATGCGCCGTCCCATTGGTAACGGGGATCCCCGACGGGGTGACTTGAATGGGGTGGCTTCCTGTCTGACGGCTTTCGGTTGCGGAACCTACTGGCATCTAGCGCTGAAATGTGAGGTGGATGGTCCCGCTCTCGGCCGTTTCCGACTTCACGGTATAGCCAGCTTCCAAGCCACGCAGATCGTCCCAGAGGCGTATGCCTCGTCCCAACACGATTGGTACGATCGCAACGTGCAGCCGGTCCACAAGTCCGGCCTTGAGATAGTCGCGAACCATGGTTGGTCCGCCACCTATCCGCACGTCCTTGCCGTTTGCCGCCTTCGTGGCCCGTTGCAGCGCATCATCCGGGCTCGCGGCGAGGAAGTGGAAAATGGTGCCGCCAGCCATTTCGATTGAAGGTCGCGGCGTGTGCGTCAAAACGAAGACCGGGCAGTGGAACGGTGGCTTGTCACCCCACCACCCCTTCCAGTTCGGATCATCGGGAAAGTTATGCAGCCCGAACTTGCCCGCTCCCATGACTTCGGCGCCGATGTTGTCGAAGTAGTCTTTCGCATAGTCATCGTCGATACCGGTGGTGCCTTTGCCGCTGGTGTCGTGCAGCACGCGTTCCCGGAAAGTCCGCGTTGCGGCATAGGCATCTGTCAGGCGCGACCAGTCTTGGCCGAACGGATTGTCTGGGGTTTGGTCTGTGGTCGTTGCGAAACCATCGAGTGAGATCATGAGATCGACACGGACTGCCATCGGACGTGCTCCTATAATACTAAGGTAGTTACCTTCCTAATCGCATCGAAACACTAAGGCAAGTACCTTTTTTACCTTGACCGACGCGGCGGGGCGATTTACGCAGCGGTATGCCCTTTCACTCGACCCCGCTCGATCTTGCCTTCCATGCCCTGAGCGATCCGACGCGCCGGGCGGTGATATCGCGCCTGGCCGAGGGCGAGATGCCTGTCAGTGTGCTCGCGAAGCCCTTCGACATGGCGCTGCCCTCCTTCGCTCAGCATCTCAAGGTGCTCGAAGATTGCGGATTGATCGCGAGCGAGAAACGCGGGCGCAGCCGCTGGTGCCGCCTGGAGCGGGCGCGCTTCGAGGAGGCGGCAAATTGGATGGAAGCGGAGCGCCTGCGCTGGGCCGAGCGGCTCAACCGGCTGGAAGCCTATTTGGACAACGCGGAAGGGAACGACGATGGAAAAGCTGTTTGAGAGCTGGTCGCTTGACCGTGAAATCGTGCTTGTAAAGGTGCTCAAGCACCCGCGCCACAAGGTCTTTGCCGCGTGGATGGACCCCGAAGCGCTGGCCCAGTGGTATGGCCCGGTTGGCCTCACCATCGAGAGCCAGAAGGCCGATATCCGCGAGGGCGGGGAATGGCGCTTCGACATGGTGGGCGTGTTTGAAGGGAAAACGCAGCGCCTTCCCAACCTTATGCGCTTCTTAAAGATCGTGCCGAACGAGCTGATCGTGGTGGACTACGGCACCCCCGAGCCGAACGATCCGGAGCGCTTCTATATGACTGTCACCTTCGATGAGCAGACCGACGGGAAAACCGTTTTGACGATGCGCCAACTTCACCCGAGCCGCGAACGTCGTCAGGTGGTCTTGGGTTTCGGCGCGGTGGAATACGGGCTGCAAACTCTGGACAGCCTCTCGACTTGGCTGGATGGGTGAGTGCTGCTCATCTGGACGCCCTGCCGATCGCACCATCTTCTCACGAACGCCAGCTTTCAGTTTCTCGGACCGTAACTGCAAATGTCTGAGTTTGCATCGGTTTCTGCCGGTGCACAGATCAAGATTTATGCGCGACCGTAAAGGGCGGCAACGGGGTGGGTTGCGGAACGACGGCTTGTTGGTCGATAACCGCAAAAGTGGACTTATATCCATCCTAACATCCGTTCGCTTCAAGCAGCACGGCCTTCCGGGCACGCTCCCGTTCGTGGCACTTGCGATATCCCCTGGGGGGGTTATGGTGAGCCATGCAACCGATCGATGATAAGCACAAATCTCACCCCGCCATCGTCAAACGCCTCAAGCGCGCCGATGGCCATCTCCGTTCCGTCATCGAGATGATCGAATCCGAACGATCGTGCCTAGACATTGCACAGCAGCTTCATGCTGTCGAAAAGGCGATTGCCCAAGCAAAGAAGACGCTGATCTACGACCATCTCGATCATTGCCTCGCCGATGCAACAGGCGGGCTCAACCCCGCCAGACGGTCGGAGATCGACCAGTTCCGCACCGTCGCCAAATATCTCTGAGCCTCGACCATGTTCGCCATTCTGGCCAATCGCTCCTATCGTCATCTGTTTTCGGCTCAGATCATCGCCCTGATCGGCACTGGGCTTGCTACTGTTGCCCTGGGCCTGCTCGCATTCGAGCTGGCGGGCGACAACGCGGGCGTCGTTTTGGGCACAGCGCTTGCGATCAAGATGATCGCCTATGTCGGCGTGGCGCCAATCGCCTCGGCATTCGCGGAACGCGTGCCGCGCCGCGCGATGTTGGTGACCCTCGACGTCATGCGCGGCCTTGTGTCGGTCCTTCTGCCATTCGTGACCGAGATCTGGCAGGTCTATGTGCTGATCTTTGTCCTGCAATCGGCTTCGGCTGGCTTTACCCCGACCTTTCAGGCGACGATCCCCCACATTCTGCCCGACGAACGTGAATATACCCGCGCGCTGTCGCTCTCGCGGCTTGCCTATGACCTTGAGAGCGTTGCCAGCCCGCTGCTGGCGGCGGCATTGTTGATGGTCATTTCGTTCAATGGCCTGTTTGCCGGAACCGTTGTCGGCTTCTTTGCTTCGGCCCTGCTGGTGCATTCGGTTCGGTTGCCCAGTCCCAGGCCAACAGCGCCGCGCGGCTTCTACGATCGAACGACACGCGGTATCCGCATCTATCTGAAAACGCCGCGCCTTCGCGGGCTGCTCGCCATCAATCTTGCGGCCGCAGCGGCCGGGGCAATGGTGATCGTCAATACCGTCGTCCTCGTCCAGGGCCGCTTTGGCCTAGGAAATTCGGAGACGGCGCTGGCCTTGGCGGCGTTCGGTGGCGGATCGATGTTGGCTGCTCTCGCCCTCCCCACGCTCCTCGACCGTATGCCCGATCGCCCGATCATGCTCTGGGCTGCGGCAGCGGCAGCGGGGTTGATGATCGCGGGCTCATTGGTACAGGGCTTCGTAGCGCTTCTCGTGCTCTGGGTTTTCGTTGGCGCTGCCTATTCGGCTTCCCATACGCCTTCAGGGCGGCTTTTGCGCAAGTCGGCACACCCTGAGGATCGGCCGGCAGTGTTTGCCGCGCAGTTCGCACTCTCGCATGCGTGCTGGCTTCTGACCTATCCACTGGTCGGCTGGCTCGGCGCGGCCGCCGGGCTGCCGTTGGCATTTCTCGCGATGGGCACCATCGCGATCGTGGGCGCGGCCCTCGCATGGAGCCTATGGCCCAGAAACGATGCGGAAATCGTTGCCCACAGCCATATGGACCTTGATCCTCATCATCCGCATATCGTCGGAGCCGAACGCACCAGAAGAGGCTACCGCCACGCCCATGCCTATGTCATCGACGCCGAACATGCCGCATGGCCGGTAGGCTAGCAGAGGTGTTCACCTCATCTATAGGACGTGAGCCATAACACCTGATGCTCCCCCTACAGAACGCCAGGGCAATCGTGCAGGTCTTTGCTGTGAATGTGCAGGACGCGGGTCTCGCTCGCCCTAATGATCTGCTGCAACGGTGTTCTAATCGGAGTTGATATGAGCTTTTTGACCGGAGGAAGCCTCATGGCTCACCGGATTTTGCGTCTGGCCTTCGCCCTGTTGTTTGTCCTGCTGATTTCGCTTTCGACCGTCCCAGCGGCGCTTGCCCACGGCGTCTCGGGCGGAGACGCTGAATTCCTGGCCGGCGCCCAAGGCATGCATCTGGGAGCATATTTCTATCTCGGTGCCAAACACATGGTAACCGGTTACGATCACCTGCTGTTTCTGATCGGCGTCGTGTTCTTCCTGTCCCGCTTCCGGGACGTGGTGATCTTCGTCAGCCTGTTCAGCCTTGGCCATTCGATCACGCTCCTGTTCGGGGTGCTGAGCGGGATCACGATCAGCTCTTACTTAGTCGATGCCATTATTGGTCTGTCCGTCGTTTATAAGGCCCTCGATAATTTGGGCTTCTTCGAAACGACGCTGGGCTTTGTTCCCAATCAGAAGATAGCTGTATTCGGCTTCGGACTGGTCCACGGTTTCGGTCTATCGACCAAACTACAGGACATCGCATTGTCGCCCGATGGCCTCGTTCCCAATATGCTCGCATTTAATGTGGGCGTCGAAGTCGGACAGGTGGTTGCCCTGGCGGCTATCCTTATCCTCATGAATGCCTGGCGAGGGACCGAATCCTTTGAGCGTCACGCCCGCGCCGCCAACATCGTCCTTACGATGCTGGGGTTTGTCCTGTTCTTCTATCAGGCCTTCGGGTTCTATCTGGAGATGACCGCATGACAGACCCTGATCCCCGCAACCGCTCCCGCGCCAGCGGTTTCGTGTTGCCCACAGCAGGCACGGCAGCCGTAGCCGCCATCATAGCGGGCGTCTTCGTGCTGCCCGCCGAATACGGAATTGACCCCACCGGCTTGGGTGCCGCCTTGGGCCTCACCCGCATATCTGCTCCCCAAGAGATCGCCGTCGAGACGCGCTTTACGGCCCCGCCGGAAATCGCAACATTGCGCGAGCAGACCTTCCGCACCGAAACCATCGAAATCGAGGTGAACCCGTTTTCCGTCGACTACGGGCAACTCGAATATAAGGTTTCGATGAATGAGGGTGACCTTCTGCTCTATAGCTGGACCAGCGACCGCCCCCTCATCTTCGAGTTCCACGGCCACACGGTCGACGATCGCACGGGCGATCCCATCGAAGTGATGGATTACATCGCTGGAGAAGGCACATCAGCCAACGGAACCCTGGTGGCTCCAATCGACGGCATTCATGGATGGTATTTCGCCAATTCCGCCTTCGATGACCCTGCCCATGTTCAAATCACCCTTTCGGGATATTTTGAGCTCGAACCGGGGATCATTGAATTGGAGCGGTGAGCGAACGGCGGCTTCCCCGCTGCACGACGGCAACTTTAAGGAATTTGCAGTCGATCTTCGAATGTCCAAAATGGCGTCGAAAGCTGAACAGCAACTTTTCAGAACCGACAACAGCACTGGGGTGCAGCCCAAAGGTCACCATGCCTCCCGTCAGCTACGTATCAAGAACCCTCAGCCCTCCCATTGATTGTTCGTCGTGACCGGTTCCGGGCCCGGCGCCAAGCGCGACGGTGGAGGACTGCCACCGCATTCCCCCACCATCATCCTGGCTTCGATGTCCCAATCGGTAGTATCGGTTCAGAACTTGCGCCTTACCCCTTGATTGGAATCCAGATTTCCAGACCGCCATGCCCGGTCCTGGGGTCGAACTTTTCGTCGTAAAGCTCGAACAGGGGCGAATCGCCATCGGGGGTGTCGGCGCTTGCGGGCATATACTGGCTCCAGATGGCATTCATCGTATGCCGCAATTCCGAAATGTGCCCCTTGTGCGCAAAGGCGAGGTAGGATCGCTCCGCGAGTTTGATGACCTCCAGTTCGGCGGGCACTTCACCGGGTTGCTCGACCGCAACGCCGCAGGTGTAGCGAAAGCTCCCCTCGGCTTCGTCGAACCCGTCACACACCCCGTACCAGAGCCCTTTTTGCTCGCCCAGCGTGCCCTCGAAGGGCTGGAATTGCACCCATTGGGCGGGGATGCCGCCCACCTCGCGATATTTGTACCGTCGGCTCAGCCCGACGATGGTCAGCGGCCCGCATTTTTCGCGCCGCGGTTCTGCCATCTCGATTGTCGTTTCGTTCGCTCTGTCCATTCTGATGGGCTCCACAAGCAGGGTTTGATCCACCGCGCCTCCTTCCCGCACCGTCTCGGGCGTCACCCCGAACCGGTCGCGAAAGGCGCGGGTAAAGGCTTGGTGGGACCCGTATCCCGCTTCGAGCGCCACATCGAGTATGCTGGGCGCGCCCGCCGCAAGCTGCCGCGCTGCCTCGGTCAGCCGCCGGCCCCGCAGATACTCCATGACCGGATCCCCCGTCGCCGCCGCAAAGCCCCGGCACATATGAAACCGCGACACGCCACAGGCTGCAGCGATATCATCGAGCCCAACCCCTTTGCGGAAATTGCTCTCGATATACCAGATCACCCTGCCCACAAAGCGCACGGCCATTTCCCTTGATGCCTTTACCGCCCCAACATTGCGCCAACCCTCACCTCCCGACTTGACCGGGCGTGCGCTTTTCGCCCGGGCGGTCGAAATACCTGTAGCGCCCGCCTCCCCTTCGCTTTCCCGGCGAAAGCCGGGATCCATGGGCGCCGCCAGAAACAGGGCCTCCCGGTTCGTGCTGCGGCAACCGGCGCGATGGCACGGCGACCGTTCCAGCCCGCACTCCGACCAGTCTAAAGCCCGATACCGCCCACCGGCTCTGTCTCGAACCGGTTGTCGAACCCCGCGATCAACGGACGCGCCTGGGCGATGGCATCCTGCACCGCCGTCAGTTCCAGCGATGCGGTGTGGCTCTCGGGACTGTCCCACACCTCGGTCACCCAGATCCCGTCCGGATGCTCCTTGCACCGCGCGACGATATAGCTATGGCACCCCGGCATGCGCCCGCCGGCGCTTGCCTTGAGAATGGCCATCAACTCCTCGCGCCGTCCCTCCGTCGCGATCATCCGTCCGATCAATCCATACATCTTTCCTCCAGACCCCGGCCTCGGCGAGCTCGCTGCCGCCACCTTTACCGGCTCCACAACACTCGCGCACCCGGTCATCAATGGCAAATTTCACCGGTTGCAAATATTTGCCAATTTAGAACAAAAATGGAACGAAATTTCACTCAAGTCCATAGCTTTTACCGCCAATGTTGACTTATCGGTGTGCCCGTTTCACAACCCGCGCCAGTCCAGAGAAAGTGACCCCAATGCCCCAGGATCAGATCTCCACCCCCCTCACAAAGGACCAGGCCTACGCCCTTGTCGACGCCGTGATGGACCGCGACGATCTGGCTCTCACCGCCTCGGCCCATGAGAATGAAGATACAGGCGAATGGGTGTTTCAGGCCACCTGCGACAGCCCGCCCGACCTCGCCGCGTTCGAGGCTCTGGCCAAGGAAATTCTGGGCGGAGACGTCGGCTTTGCCATTGATCCAATTGATGAAAATGCCGACTGGGTGTCGCACTCGCTCGAGGGGCTGAGACCCGTTACAGCGGGCGGTTTCTATGTCTATGGCAGCCACGAAACCGGGGCCCTGCCGCGCGGTCTCATCCCCATCCGCATCGACGCCGCCCAGGCCTTCGGTACCGGCCACCACGAAACCACCACCGGCTGCCTCGAAGCCATCGAACGCGTCCTCAAGCGCAAGAAACCCATGCGCCCC
>PBNW01000026.1 GCA_002723255.1 Pelagibacterium sp.
AGCTGTTCACCGACACCTTGTTCTGGTGAGCCCGCTGATACAGCGCGCGGGTCTGCGCCGGATTCAACCATTGCACGCAGACCGGGCTGTCTTCGACTTCTTCAGATTCGGCTTGTCCAGGGGACTCCTGCCAATGGCGCCACACCGGTTCCCGCGCAGGCAGGTCGTCCGGCAACCGTTGCCAACGCTGCCACCAACGCGGTGCCTGCTTCTGGCGGCTCAGCGGCATGGGAGGCTGTGCCACCCCGCGTTGTTTCAGGGCCTGGGCAATACCGCCCACGCCATCATGGTCCCGATGACGCAGGGCGACGGTATCGCGTTCACCACTACGCGGATCGATGAAAATAAATTCGATACGATCATCAATACCCAATACGGCGCGGGCGCGATACCACATGCCGATATAATCCACCGGCGGCCGGGACGACAGGGTGCGGGTCGACACGGTATTCACAGGCGTGCCACTTCCACATAGGGCAGGCGATCATCAAGTTGCTCACGGGGATCGCCGTCATAACTCACCAGAAAGTGATCGCTCAATAACAGACGACGGCGGTACCGGGCCGGTACCGTTGCCAATGGATCCTGGGCAAAAAAACCACACACCAGCGCATCATATCGGCCATGAAAACGATCCACGGCATGGTCAAGCAACAGACGTAACAAATCAGGCTGGTTATCTTCCACCACCACACTGTGCAAGGTGAGGTAAGACAGGATTCCGCCGGGCGCAGGCAACTTCATGCCACCGCGCAACACGCTATGGGTATTGTAGAGGTGGCATAGAAACCGCAGGCCCCGGGCATAACCCAACACGCGCGTCTGCTTTATGCCCTGCTGATCCCAGAATCCCAGCACCCCCTTGAGCTGCCCCTTGACCCATAGCCCAAGAAAGCTTTCCGGGTTCAGTCCATAACAATAGGCATCACCGCGTACCCGGCTGACATCCCAGTAGGGAAAGAACTGTTTGCTGGCCCCTTCGCGTTGCAACAACGCCGCCATGGCGGGCAGGTCGGCTTCACCGGTTTGCCGGATTTGCACATCTTTTGGCAGCCGGTGATGGCGCGCCCGGGTATACACCAGGCTGGTCTCGATCGTGCCGTGGGGGTAATAGGTGGGCAGCCCGGCACGGCCACTGGCCACCGATCCCAGAGAGGCCTCGTTGTCGCGCAGCACCGTGGTCTGCATCCACTCGCCCTCGGACAGCTGCTTGCGCAACTGGCGAAACAGGCGGTGTAGCACCAGGCCATTACGGAATTGCGGCGCGATACGTAAATCGTGCGCATAGCGAATCGCTTTGACTTCGCCATTCACCCACAGGTGCCGCCAGCCCACATTGTAGACAGCGCCCAGTTCACCGGCGCCCCCCTTGGGCTCAGCCACCCACACGTCCGGCTGTTCGCAGGTCACCTGGGCGCCCCGGAAGTAATCCGGATGCCGTTCAAAATTCAGGGTCACCGCGCCGTGCTGGGGTGTCCCCTGCAGCAACGCCAGGATGGCCCCGTTATCCTGGTCACAGGCAGGCCGGATGCGGTAGCTCATGCCGTCACTCCGGATTCCTGTGTTTGTTCCGAGCGCGCTTCCAGCCAGGTCGGCACCGCTCCTGCCCAGTACTGCAGGGACTCCATCTTGATATTACCTTCGATCATGCCGCGTTGACGGCAATGCTGCAGATAACGCTCACGCATGCCCGGATGAATAACGCAGCGCAACGGCGCGAGCTGCCCCAGATTGCGTGCCAGCTGGTAATGAAAATGCAATTGCAGCGCCGACTCCATCTGCACCGCGATATGTTGGGCAGCGGCCAGGTTTTCCCCTTCCAGCAACAGCACATAGCCAGGCAAACCCTGCACGGATTGATCCACCGCCACCGTGCATACCGGTAGCAATTCCTCCGGTAACGCCAAGGCTGCCATGGCACCATCTACAGCTGCCGCCGTCATTTTTTCGCCGACCAGATCGGTGGTTCCTGCTCGCCCAAGGAAACGCAGGCTGGGGATTCCGCCGACAAAATCATCCACTTCCACCAGATCTTTCAGCCGGTAACGCAACAAGCCGCTGCCGGTACTCAGCAACGGCATCACCTGCTGCCCGGCCTCCAATTCCCAGGGCGCGAAGATACGGCCGTCGGCAGGGTCCTGGAATTCATACACGTGACTGCGATACGCCAGCGGATAACGTCCTGCATAGGGAATGGTGACCACGCCTTCGGTGGCCCACAGTCCTTTACCCTGAAACGCGGCCTGGGGAAGTAAAGCATGCAGCTCTTTCGCCCACGGCGTGGAAGCTGCCGTATCCAAGGCGCTCACCAGTGCCAATTTCGGCCACAACGCCGTCAGGAAGTCCGCGCTCAATCGACCGTCCCACTCTCGCAACAAGGCTCCCGTTTGCGGTGACCAAGGACAGGAATCCACCGCACCGCCGAGCATGCGATTCCCCCAGGATCCGGTGCTAAGCACCTCTGCCAGCTCCTCTCGCCACTGTGCCATGGCACGCAGCATCCCCAAGCCGAAAGTGGGACTCCAGATCGAAAGCATGGACAAGCCGGGATCGCTGACCAGATAGGCAAGGGTGGCAAACAGGGAATCATCGGAGGTTCTGGCCAGCGCCACATCCTGCGGCACACACTGGGTCGCTCCGGCCAGCAAGCGCTTGCCCATGGACATCAGCTGAATGTCGTCATTCACATCCTCGCGCATATTGTCGCGCAGCGAGGTGGGCACCCAGGACATGGACCAGTAATGGCGCCCCTGCACCAGCCGGGGGTACTGCCGGTATAAATCCACAATCCAGGGGCTGATCGCCGCATCCAGTTCACCGAGAAACTGGCGTGTATAGGGAATCCACTTAATCGCGGACGTGGAGCCACTGGTTGGCTGGCAGCGAACCAACGGGGAATCGATCAAGCGACAATCACCTTGTTCGCGCGACAAGGTAATCGCATCCGCCCATTGCTCATAGTCCGTAACCGGCTGCCGGTCCGCAAACGTCTCCCACGACCAGTCACCCCGAATGCCGTTTCGATGCCCCAGCGGGCTGGCTGCCACACGCTTGAGCAGCGCGGCCTGTTTCTGTCGCTGTACCGATTCCAACCGCTCACGGCCAACCGAGAAACGACGCTCACCTGGCCAGGCGGCCAGTTTAAGAAGACGATGTCCAAACATGGTTTTTCCTGGCTTATTCTCAGGCCGCAGATGCCACTGCGGGCTTGGATTTACGGCGTTTTTTTTGCCATAGCTGGAACGGATAGCTAACCAGAAGTTTCAGGTTCACCTGCCCGATACAGGGCAATTCCGTACCGCGCTGCCAGGAGGGGTTCTGTTTTTCAAAGAACTGGATTTTTTCATTACCCAGCCGCATTTCATCGGAAATACCGGCCACATCGGATTTCAGGTGCGTATAGCCTTCGCCAAAATCTAGAAGACGACGCTGATTGCAGTAATAATCAGAAAAGAGAGATTGGCAGTACGCATCGACCAGCGGCGCTAAACGCTGATCCTTTCCCTCAGGGTTGGGATAATAATTATGGAAATTATTCGCCAGTAGCAAATAGGTTTTATATCCCTTGGAAATGAGCAACCAGAACATGGGGCGGAAAGGGTGGCGTATTTTTTCGCGGATCATACGGAAGAAAAACTTTACCTGAAGTGCTTTGCTTCCCCAGTATTTTTCTTCAATGATGGTGTCGCCACTAAACACGCCTTTTACCCTGCGACCCTCTACGTTCATGTCGAGAATCTTCAAGGTAGAGAAACCAACCACTCGCTTGGTTGCTTTCTCTTCCACTAAAAATACGCCGCTCTTTTCCACCATATCCTGACAAAAAAGATCCAGACTTATATTTTCGTAGTACCCGGAGTAAATCTCATACATTCTTCGCATTATGGGTACCGATACCTTGGACAGAGGCAGATATCTGGCTTTCAGGTTAGATGCATTTTCCCGTTGCATTTTCCCGCTCCATGATTATTTTTATGCCTTAAAAAGCGGTGCTCATGATCTACACGGGCCGTGAATTACTTAATAGTCAAAGCGGCCATTTTTTTGTTAAAAATGGCAACACTGGTTTAAACCAGTAACAATAACGCGTCCAATGAGACGCGTATCACAAGTAAAATAACAACAATGTCAGGCCGCATGGCCGAGGCAGAAAAATGAAAAATAATGGAATGGCACTGGACGTTCCGCTAATTTCTATTCGCTATGCCCGCCGTTTTTTACGGTTCACACAAAAACAGGGAATAAGTGGAACTATCGTACTCAAAGAAGCCAACATTGATCCCGCTGTATTGAATAACCCTGATGCCTTTGTGACCATGAGGCAGCTACTCACCATGCTCCGCCATGCCGACACTCTTCTCAAAGACGACACCGCCTCATTTCGCTTTGGCCAGGAACTGGATTTACAGGGCCATGGCCTGCTGGGTTTTGCCCTGCTTCGCCAACAGGATTACCGCAAGATGGTTAATATGGTGGTGCAATATCTTCGCGTTTCATTACCTATCATGGATATGGAGATTCACTGCACGGGCGAAGACATCTCCATTCGCCTGCATGACAACTGGGACTTGGGTGAGCTAAGACCCTTCGTTACCAACATCTACATGGGCAGCATTCATGCACTGGCATCGCTTGTCTGTCGCCATTTCACGTTTGAATATGATTTTCCGTGCCCAGCCAAAGCCTCCAGTTTCCAGCATCTGGGCGATGGCATCGAAATGAAATTCAACTGTGAGCACAACCGCGTACTGCTTCCCCTATCGGGTCGTCAGGCTCGTGATGATGACGCCACGGTGGCCAACTATCTGGCTACGGCCCAGTCTCAGGAGCAGGCCCGGGGCGATGAAAGTCTCAAGGTAGTCATTCAGGTACGCCATGAAATCCGCAACGCTCCCGGCCGAGACAGCACCCTGGAACGGGTAGCCGCCAAGCTGGGCATGAGCCCTCGCTCTGTGCGCCGCCATTTAAGCCTGTCCGGATTTGCCTTCAGCGGCCTTCGCAATGAAATTCGTGAAATGTTTGCCTCCCGCTACCTGGTGGACACCGATATGGCACTGGAAAAAATTGCTGAGTATCTGGGCTACAGCGATCAGGCCAGTTTCAGCAAGGCCTACCGGGGCTGGACAGGACACACCCCCGGAGAAATCCGCCGCAACGCCAAAGCACCGCCTCCTTACTGGGACAGCGCAGAAGAACCAAATGTACCCGACGGCGGCCCCCCCTCTCAGCCGGGCCATTGACTTAATATCCCGCATTCCTGACGCTTGGTGTTTTTGCGTTCCCCGATCCTGGCACTAGTATCGGGAAACGCTCCCGGCGTCAGCCAACATACTAGCAATAACAATCAGGAAGAGACTGATGAAGAAGCTGTTCACCGCCGTTGTCACGGCCTGTGCGCTCACTGCCTCCCTCTCCGTGCAGGCAGAGACGATTAAACGCAAAATCTGTGTATTCGATATTGTCGGCAATGTGGGCCCGGTCATGGGCGCCATGAAAGACTGGAAAGCCGCCGCACTGGACTGGGGCCTGGAAACCGAGCTGGTGCCCTACACCAACGAAGCTATTGCTGCTGAGGACCTGAAAGCCGGTGTGTGTGATGCCTCCTTGATTACCGGTATCCGCGGCCGGGCGTTCAACAAATACGCCGGCACGGTGGATTCCATTGGCGCCATCCCCTCCATGGATCACATGAAAGTGGTCCTTCAGGTGCTCTCTCACCCACAGAGCGCAGACAAACTGTCACAGGGCTCCTACCAGATCATGGGGATTGCGCCTGCAGGTGCTGCGTATGTATTCGTTAACGATCGCCAGGTGAACTCCCTGGCCAAAGCGGCCGGCAAGAAAGTGGCCGTGCTGGAATATGATGAAACCCAGGCCAAGCTGGTTTCCCAGGTCGGCGCTACACCGGTTGCCTCGGACATCACCAACTTCTCCACCAAGTTCAACAATGGGGTGGTAGACGTGATCGCTGCGCCACTGGTTGCCTACAACGCGCTGGAACTCTACAAGGGCCTGAGCCTGGACGGTGGCATCATCAATTATCCGCTGGCCCAGTTGACCATTCAGCTGATCGCCAAGAAAGACAAGTTCCCGGCAGACATGGCGCAAAAATCCCGTGAGTATTTCTACAACAACCTGCACCGCATCACCGATCAGCTGGACAAAGAAGCTCAGCACGTGGACAAGCGTTGGTGGGTAGAAATCCCCGATGCCGACAAGGCCGAGTACGAAGTGATGATGCAGGAAGCCCGCAACCAGCTTCGTGACGAAGGTTACTACGACCCGGCTATGCTGACTCTGTTGCGCAAGGTGCGCTGCAAAATGGCGCCGGCACGGGCGGAGTGTACTTAAAGGGAGACGCGACACGCTGCATGCTGCACGCAAGGCTCGCTTACAACAAAGAGGCCGCGCCCAAACTCATGGACGCGGCCTCTTTCGTTTCAGATTGCGACACTCTCGGCCCGCGCTGTTGCGTGCAGCATGAAGCGTGTCGCGTCTCTTAAAGCCCCATTTGTTTGGCAATCACTTCGTTCATGATTTCATGGGTGCCACCGCCGATGGACAGAATGCGGTTGTCGCGGAACAAACGTTCTACCACCGTGCCGCGCATGTAACCGCTGCCACCAAATAACTGCACCGCGTCATAAGTCACCCGATCCGCGCAGCGGGTTGCCACATTCTTCGCCATGGACACATCCAGCACACAGTTTTCACCGGCTGCAATCTTTGCGGCCACACGATAGGTAAACTCGGTGCTGGCTTTCACATCCGTCGCCATTTCCGCCAGCTTGTGGCGAGTCACCTGGAAGCCGGCAAGAGGACGTCCAAAAGCTTCCCGCTCCTTCACATACTTCATGGCTTCATCCAGCGCCAATTGGGCGGTGCTGTTTGCCGTCACCGCCAGAATCAAACGCTCCATCTGGAAATTGCTCATGATGCAATAGAAGCCACCATTTTCCGGGCCGATCAGGTTTTCCGCCGGCACCCGGCAATCCTCGAAAAACAATTCGGCCGTGTCAGAGGCCCACCAGCCCATTTTTTTCAGCCTGCGACCCACCGTAAAGCCCGGCGTCCCTTTCTCGATCAACAGCAGGCTGATGCCGCCGTATCCCTTGTCGCCGGTACGAACCGCCACGGTGTAATAATCTGCTCGCACACCACTGGTGATAAAGGTCTTGGCGCCGTTCACCACATAGTGGTCGCCATCACGCACGGCACGGGTTTGCAGGTTCGCCACGTCAGAGCCCCCATTGGGTTCCGTGATGGCCAGAGCAGAGATTTTGTCACCACTGATCACCTCGGGAATAACCCGCTGCTTCATGGCTTCACTACCCCACTTCCAAACCGGCGGCAGACCGATATCCAGGGAACCAAGGCTTGCGCACAGCCCACCCGAAGAACAGCGCACCAGCTCTTCACAGGCAGCGATCTTCATGAAGACGTCTTCGCCTGTACCGCCAAATTCCTCCGGGGCATTAATGCCGAGAATGCCTGCGTCCGCCGCCGTCTTGTACAACTCACGGGGAAACTCCCCGGCTTCTTCCCAGTCATCCACGTCCGGGAGAATTTCCCGTTCGACGAATTTGCGGACGGTATCGCGCACCATCTGGTGGGTTTCATTGAAATAGTTCAGAGCGCTCACAGGGCCTCCTTTCGTTCATCCATTGCGCACAACCTAGCGCTTGCTTGGTTGCTAACATAGCATGAATTCGCAACAGGCTTCACGCTCCGCGCACAAAACGAAAAATACGGGAAGATGGCTCGTCACAACAGAAAGCTGGAACAGCCTGCCTGGCCGGAACCAGCTCTATCGCGGCTCCAAACCCGTCATGTGGTCGGTCGTCGAACGCACCGCGCTTGCCGAAGCCGAGATCGAATATCAGGATTATGAGAGCGACGCGATCTGGGTGAAGTTTCCGGTGGCCGATATTGACCTTGATGTTGTGTTCAATGGCCACAACTCGCCATATCTTCGCGGAGTGCTTCCAACCGAACATGGCGAAGCGCAAGTGGCCCGCCTAAAGCAAGCATCTGTCGTCATATGGACCACGACCCCGTGGACCATCCCTGGCAATCGCGCCGTCTCCTATTCCTCACGGATCGCTTACGGCCTTTATGAAGTGGAGTCCGCCGAGAACGACTTCGGCCCCCAGCCCGGCGAAAAGCTGATCTTTGCCGACAACCTCGCCGAAGAAAGCGCGACAAAGGCAAAACTCACCTTCAAACGCCTGGCCGACGTCACCGCGGATGAGCTTGGCGCCATGACCCTGCACCATCCGTTGCGCGGTTTCGGTGGCGGCTACGACTTCCTCGTGCCCATGCTCGATGGCGATCACGTCACCGACGATGCCGGCACCGGCTTTGTTCACACCGCTCCCGGCCACGGTGCTGACGACTTTGAAATCTGGATGGCCGAGGGCCGCGCCATCGCCGCAAAGGGCATCGACACGACGATCCCCTTCACCGTCGACGACGCCGGTTTTTACACCAAAGACGCCCCCGGCTTCGGCCCCGACGCCGACGCCGAAGGCGGTCCCGCACGCGTCATTGACGACAAAGGCAAGAAGGGCGACGCCAATCAGCGCGTCATCACCGCCCTCATCGCCGCAAACAATCTCTTCGCGCGCGGTCGGCTCAAGCACCAGTACCCCCATTCATGGCGCTCGAAAAAACCCATCATCTTCCGCAACACCCCCCAATGGTTCGTCTATATGGACAAGGACCTTGGCAAGGGAGCGGACGACACCCTGCGCACCCGCGCCCTTTCTGCCATCGACGCCACAAAGTTCGTTCCCGCCGCCGGCCAGAACCGCCTGCGCTCGATGATCGCCGATCGCCCCGATTGGGTGCTTTCGCGCCAGCGCGCCTGGGGTGTGCCGATCACCGTTTTCGTCAATTCTGACACCGGCGAAATCCTCAAAAACGATGCCGTCAACGCCCGCATCATCGCCGCCTTCAACGCCGAGGGCGCCGACGCCTGGTTTGCCGAAGACGCCAAACAGCGCTTCCTCGGCAATGATGTCGCAGACCTGGAAAACTGGACCAAGGTCACCGACATTCTCGACGTCTGGTTTGACTCGGGCTCGACCCATGCCTTCGTTCTGCGCAACCGGGAAAAATGGCCGGACCTGAAATTTCCCGCTTCCATGTATCTCGAAGGCTCCGACCAGCATCGCGGCTGGTTCCATTCCTCGCTGCTCGAAAGCTGCGCCACCAACGGCTTTGCCCCCTATGAATCTGTCCTGACCCATGGCTTCACCATGGACAGCAAGGGCTTCAAGATGAGCAAGTCCGTGGGCAACACCATTGCCCCCCAGGACATCATCAAGAAGTTCGGCGCCGACATCCTGCGCCTTTGGGCCGCGACCATCGATTACGCCGAAGATCACCGCATTGGCGATGAGATCCTCGCCAACACCGTCGAGATGTATCGCAAGATGCGTAATTCCTTCCGCTGGCTTCTGGGTAACCTTGCCCATTACAAGCCCGAGGAAGCGGTGGCCTATGCCGACATGCCCGAGCTCGAAAAACTCATCCTGCACCGCCTCGCCGTGCTCGATGGCGAGGTCCGCGCCGGCTACAAGGCCTATGACTACAAGCGCGTGGTCAACACCATCGCCAATTTCATGAACCTCGAACTCTCGGCGTTCTATTTCGACATCCGCAAGGACGCGCTCTATTGCGATCCGATCTCATCGGAAAAGCGCAAGGCAGCCCTGACCGTCCTCGACCAGCTCTATTCATGCCTCACCGCATGGCTGGCCCCAGTGCTGGTCTTTACCATGGAAGAAGTCTGGCTCGAGCGGAACCCGGGCGACGCCTCCTCGGTCCACGCCCGCACTTTCCCCGAAGTGCCCTCCGAATGGCGCGATGACGCGCTGGCGGCCAGATGGGCAAAGATCCGTGCCGTGCGTCGGGTGGTGACTGGAGCGCTCGAAATCGAGCGTAAGAACAAGGTGATCGGCTCCTCGCTCGAGGCCGCCCCCATCGTCGCCATCACCGATCCCGAACTCGCCAAAGCGGTCGAAACTCACGATCTCGCCGAATTGTGCATTGTGTCGGCAATTTCCACTCAACTCCATGCATTTTCGAGCCAACAATTCTTTAGTTTGGACGAGGTTCCGGGGGTCCAGGTGGCCTTCGCGAGAGCAGAGGGAACCCGTTGCGCCCGCTCATGGAAGGTCTCGCCAGAGGTCGGTTCGGACCCCGAATACCCCGATCTGACCCCCCGCGACGCCCAGGCCATGCGCGAGCGGGCGGCTGCAGGGTTAAGCGTATGAATTTCTTGATGAAACCATCGGTCCTGTGGAGCTTTTTCCTCGGCCTGGACGTCCTGATTTTCGACCGCCTGCACAAGTATTTTCAGGTCGATATGGCCGGCTGGACAGGCGGCGAAGTCATTGAAGTGGCGCCATTTTTCGACTACACGCTCGTCTGGAACACCGGCATTTCCTACGGTCTCATGGGCGGCATGACCCCGGAAATGTTGTTGCTTATCATGGGCTTGGCCGTGGTCGCGCTGGCCTGGTGGTGGGTCAAGGAGGATTCCCTTCTCACCCGCATCGGCATCGCCCTCGCCATCGGCGGCGCCCTCTCCAACGCCATTGATCGCGTGGTTTACGGCGCTGTCGCCGATTTTTTCTCGCTGAGCTTTTTCCCCTATATTTTCAACATCGCGGACATGGCCATTACCACAGGCGTCATCGCTCTCATCATCGACGTCCTCCGCCCCCGGCCCGAACCGGAATCGAAATCGTAAATCGGCCAAATTCTGGCCTTACGCCCGCCAATGGGCTATAACCCCACGAAAATAAGGGATCATCAGGGTGGTCGAGGCGTCTATGGGTACGGTTGTAACGAGTAGGAACAGGACTAAGCGCCTGTTGCGTCTGACATTTCTCGCTGTTGCAGCAGCCTCGGCGCTCGCGGCCTGCACCACCGTTGAGGGCACCAATGCGCTCACCGATCCGCTGACGTTTGAGCGCGAAGTGATGCGCTCGACGCTGCAGGGCGTGGGTATCGTGCCGCGTGAGGAAAAACCGATGGTTTCGGGTGAGCGCAGCCCGCTTGTGCTCCCGGCCTCGGGCGCAACGCCCCCGCCTCCCAGCCAGTCGACAGCAGTCATTCCCGAGGATTCGGGCGCTGTGACCATCGACACCACCGGCCTGACCACCGCCGATCTTGAGGCGCTGCGGACTGGACGCGTGCTGTCATCGGGCGCCACCTCGGGCCGACCGCTGACCGAACCCGAAGCCCGCCAGCTCGCTGCGCGCATGGCGGCCTATCGCAATGCCCAGGGCTTGACCGAGCGCAACATCTATCTGCCGCCCGAGCAGTATTTCCAGACAGTGGCGGGCCAGCAACTTATATGCGAGGCGGCCAATGGTGACCTTGTCACCCTGTCCGATCCCCGCTGTCCGCCCGATGTGCGCGCCGCAGCCTCACGCTGATTTCGCGCGCAGTACCAAAAAATGCTCAAGGCGGGGCCATTGGCCTCGCTTTGTCTTTATAGCTCCAGATCGAAAGAAGACGCTCCAATGAGCGATAAAGCCCCACCCCCCTCCGGCGAACGCCTCGCCAAGGTCATCGCCCGCGCAGGAGTCTGTTCGCGCCGCGATGCCGAAGCCTGGATCACCGCCGGCCGCATTGCGGTCAACGGTAGCCCGGTCAAGACCCCCGCCTTCAATGTCGTCGAAAGCGATACGATCGCCGTCGATGGAAAGCCTTTGGCTCGCAAGCAGGCAACTCAGCTTTGGCTGTACCACAAGCCCGCCGGCCTCATGGTCACCGAAAAGGATCCCGAGGGCCGCGCGACGGTCTTTTCCGAGTTCGAAAAGCTCGGCCTGCCGCGCGTGCTGCCCGTCGGACGGCTCGATTATAACACCGAGGGCCTATTGCTGCTGACCAATGACGGCGGCCTCAAGCGCACGCTCGAATTGCCAGCAACCGGCTGGGTGCGACGCTACCGCGTCCGTGCCTTCGGCTCTGTGACTCAGGAACAGCTCGACACTCTTGCCAACGGCACGACAGTCGAAGGCGTCGACTACGGACCCATCGAAGCAGCGCTCGACAGCACCAGTGGATCCAATGTCTGGATCACGATGAGCCTGCGCGAGGGCAAGAACCGTGAGGTTCGCAACGTCCTCGGCGCCCTCGGGCTTGAGGTCAACCGGCTGATCCGCCTCTCCTATGGCCCGTTCCAGCTTGGTGATCTGCCGACCGGCTCGGTCGAAAAGGTCAAGACGCGCATTCTCCAGGATCAGCTGGGCAAGCGGCTGGCCGAAAGTGCGGGAGCCGATTTTGACTCGCCCATAGCCGAGGAGCCCAATCAGCCGCGCCGCCGCTCCCCCCAGCGCGAAAGCCAGCCCACCGAGCGCGACCGCTTCGGCGGCCTGCGTAAACGTCCCGATTTCAAGCGCCCCGAGCGGCGCGAGGAAGCGCCCCGCACCGTACACTTTGACGACGGTCGTCCCTCCCAGAGCTTTGTTCCGTCCGGCGGAGACCGCAAGGGCAAGCGCAACGAGGGTGGCTTCGGCGACAGGCCCCGACGCGATGACGCTGGTACAAAGCGATTCGACAGGGGAGAAAAATCCTTTGGTGATCGTCCTCAGCGTCCCGGCGGCAAGTCGTTCGCCAAAGGCCCCCGCGATGCCGGAAGTGGCGGTGACCGCCCTTTCCGCAAGGATGCCGATCGCCCGCCGCGCCGGGAATCGGCCGGAGGCGACCGCCCGTTTAACAAGGGACCCCGGAAGGAAGGTGGCGGAGAGCGCCCCTTCTCAAACGGTCCGCGTCGCGAAGGAGCGGGTGGTGATCGATCGTTTTCCAAAGGGCCACGCCGCGATGGAGCAGGCGGCGACCGTCCGTTCGCCAAAGGGCCACGTCGGGAGGGCACTGGCGCAGACCGGCCCTTTTCCAAAGGACCCCGGCGCGAAGGCGCAGGTTCCGATCGTCCGGTATCCAAAGGCCCTGGTGGTCAGACCCGGCCCGGTGGGAAGTCTTTCGCCAAGGGTCCGCGCCGCGAAGCTGGAGCCGACAGGCCGTCCGGCCCACGCCCTCCGCGCCCGGGTGCCAGGCCATCGACAGGCAACCGGCCTGATCGCCCCCGCCGGCCGCGCCCGGACGAGGACAAATAGCTAGATGCGAATCGTCGCCGGAAAATTCCGCGGCAAGCAGCTCGAAGCTCCGAAGTCGGACGATATTCGTCCCACTTCGGACCGTGTGCGCGAAGCCGTGTTCTCGATACTCGGAAGCCGCATCGGCCCTCAACTTGAGGGGCTCTATGTCCTCGACCTTTTCGCCGGCACGGGAGCGCTGGGCTTTGAAGCGCTGTCGCGCGGCGCTGCGCACTGCGTCTTCATCGATACTGGCATTGAGGCCCGCGGCTTGATTCGCGGACACATTGAGCATTTTGGCGTTGGCGGCCAGACAAAGCTCCTCAAACGCGACGCCACCGATCTTGGCCCGGCCGAACGGATCAGGCCTTCCGACCTTGTGTTCCTTGACCCGCCATACGGCAGGGGACTTGGCGAAAGAGCGCTCGTAAGCGCGCTTTCCGGCGGCTGGATAGCACCTGAGGCCCTTGTCGTACTTGAGGAGCGCAAGGATATCGCCATTGAGGCTCCCTCCGGTACGCAAATCATCGATCGCCGAGAATATGCCGAGACGGCCATCACCTTTCTTGATGTCACCTGACGCCGGCAGATGGGGAAGAGGGCAGGGGAAGTGTTCATTGCCACACACCAGCCACAAATTTGCCGCCCCCGGCCTTTTTTCAGGAACCGCTGACACGCGACGCGGGTTGGGTCTGCATCACGCAATCTGGAGGCAAACAAATGGCACTCGTCATCCTGAGCATTATTGGCGCTTTGGTCACGGTGGCCGCGGCCACTGCTGGACTGCTGATCTCCGCGCAGGCCGAGGTCGACGCCCGGTCCCAAAGCACCAATAGCCGCTCGGTCTGAGTGGCGTTGAGGTCGGCGGGGACTATCGCCGTCCGAACAGGCGCTCCAGATCGCCCTTCTTGAGTTCGATATAGGTGGGGCGCCCGTGGATGCACTGGCCCGAATGGGGCGTAGCTTCCATTTCGCGCAGCAACGCATTCATTTCGTCCGCCCGTAAACGTCGTCCCGAGCGGACTGATCCGTGGCAGGCCATCCGAGCGATGATCGCGTCCATACGTTCTTCGAGTACGGCCACATTGTCCCACTCAGCCAGTCCATCGGCAAGATCGCGCACGAGGCCCTCAATGTCGCTTTGGCCCAAAAGGGCAGGGGTTTCGTTGATCGCTACGGCTCCCGCTCCGAACCGTTCAAGATAAAGCCCGAGCTTTTCGAGCACTGGCGCGGCATCCTCGAGCCGCCCGCAATCTTCTTCCGGAAGGTCGATTACCACCGGGATCAACTGCCGCTGGCTGGCGACGGGCCCGTTGCGCAATTGGGTGCGAAACCGTTCATAGACCAGCCGCTCATGGGCTGCGTGTTGATCGATCAGCACCAGAGCGTCGCCATTCTGGGCAACGATGTAATTCTCAAAGACCTGTGCCCGTGCGACACCGAGAGGGAAGTCCTGCTGCTCCGCCGTCGGTGCTTCCATTGTCTCGTGCCGGGCGCTGGGGGCATCGAATTTGCGGATCTCCGCGGCCAGGCCTGGTGAAAAGTTGCTCTGCTGTCCCAGCAGGGGCGAGGGCGCCCTGTAGCCCACTGAAGGGCCGGCCGGCTCGGCAAAGCTGCTCGCCGGTTCGGTCCTGTCTTGCGGTGCCGGAGCTCGAAAACTGGCCAGAGCCGAATCCGACACGCTTGACGACGCACGAAAGCCCGCTGCCGTCAGCGCTTCGCCAATGGCCCGGATAACAGAGCCCCGTACCGCGCCCTGATCGCGAAACCGCAACTCGGCTTTGGTCGGGTGGACGTTGACATCGACCTCACCAGGATCGATGGCAACGAACAGTGCGATGACCGGAAACCGGTCGCGGTGCAGAAAATCGGCATAGGCCGCCCGCACCGCCCCGAGCAGTACCTTGTCGCGCACCGAGCGTCCGTTGACAAAGTAGAACTGATTGAGTGTGTTTGCGCGCGAATAGGTCGGCAATCCTGCCAACCCACCGACCACAATCCCGCCGCGCGAAAATCCGATCTGCTGCGCGTTCTCGGGAAAATCCGCCCCGATGATCTGCGCCAGCCTGGCGTGGACGGCGTTTTCTCCGGTCTGCGCGGGCCAGTTGATCGGCTGTCGGTCGGTGCCCGATAAGACGAAATGCACCCCACGATGTGCCATGGCGAGGCGCTTGATGACGTCGGTTATCGCGCCGGTCTCCGCCCTGTCGGTCTTGAGGAATTTCAGCCGCGCAGGAATGTCGGCAAAGAGGTTCTTGACCTCGACGATGGTGCCGCGATTGATCGGATGCGGCACCGGACCGGACTTGACGCCGCGCTTGAGCGAGATCTTGAGCCCCGTTTCGGCGTTTTCTGTCCGCGAAGCTATCGAAAGATCGGATACCGACCCGATAGAAGCCAAAGCCTCGCCCCGGAACCCCAGCGTTCGGATATCGTCGAGCCCGTCGCCCTTGAGTTTCGATGTCGCATGCCGCTCGACCGACAGCACGAGGTCGGCTTCGTCCATGCCGTGCCCGTCATCTTCAATGCGGATCAGGCTCTTTCCGCCCGCCGCAGTGGTAATGGCGATGCGTTTTGCTCCCGCGTCGAGTGCATTTTCGACCAGTTCCTTGACCACACTGGCCGGCCGCTCGACGACTTCGCCGGCGGCAATCTTGTTGACCAGATCGTCTGGAAGCTGGCGGATGGCCATATGTGCTGATTCTCCTTTGTGGCCAGTCTAACGGGGCGGACAACAAGCGCCAAAGCTGATATGAGCGCCAGACCATGACCAAGCCCGACAATCCCATGGAAATTGCATTGGCGCTTGCCGCCGAGGCCGCCGCTGCCGGCGAAGTGCCGGTCGGTGCTGTCATCATGCGCGGTGGTCAAGTGTTGGCCACGGGCCGCAACACAATGCGGGAGAGCGCAGATCCGACAGCCCATGCCGAGTTCAACGCCATCCGTGCGGCGCTCGGCGCCGACGGCACGGGGCGTCTAGCCGATTGCGACCTCTATGTAACATTGGAACCGTGCACCATGTGCGCCGGCGCTATCGCCCATGTTAAATTGCGGCGGATTTACTACGCTGCGGAAGATCCCAAGGGCGGCGCGGTCGACAATGGCGTCCGGTTTTTCGACCAGCCCACCTGTCACCATTCACCAGAGGTTATCGGTGGCGTCGCCGCCAGCCGGGCTGCCGAGATGCTCAGGAAATTCTTCGCTGAGCGGCGATGAACCCCTCGATCTTTGCTGTGATCGCCCGCTTGAAGCGATCCTTCTCGGCCTCGCCGGCCTCAATGATTTCCCGTACGCGCCAATATTCGTGTGCGCCGATATTGACGTGGTGCGGCCGAAAATAAAGGTCCGGCGGATAGGCCGCGATCATGTTTGCAATCAATTGATGCATCATGATCTGGGCTGACCCGAACCCGATATCGATCATTGTCGGAATATAACCGTCCGGCCATACGTGCGGATCGCCATTGACGTCGATTCCGACCAGAATGTCGGTGCCTGCCGCCGCATGATCGAGGGGCAGCGGATTGACCACGCCGCCGTCGACAAGAACCGTTTTGTGATAGCTGACGGGCCGATAAAGGCTCGGAACGGCAAGCGATGCCGCTACCGCCGGCCTCAGCGCGCCCTCATGAAAGGCAACCTGGTGCCAGGACCGGAAATCGGTCGCAACGCAGGTAAACGGAATCTTGAGCCCCTGAAATGTTTCCGGCATATCGTCAGGCGTGAATGTGTCGACCACCTGTACCGGATCGAGTTGAATCGAGATGCCTTCACGAAAAATCTTGGCCATCGAACGGACCTGGGTCGAGAGAAGGCGCCCGAACAGCCCGTTCATCGTGCCCAGCATTTCATACGATAGCTCGCGGATTTCGTGGCCCTTGAGCCCGGCCGCCCAGCCCGAGCCGATCAGCGCGCCGATCGATGTGCCGGCGATACGGTGCGGAACGAGCCCAAGTTCGTCCATCGCTTCGATAAAGGGAATATGGGCCAGTCCGCGGGCCGCTCCGCCCCCCAGCGCAATCCCGATTCTGGGATCCCTTATCGTCCCCATGGTACGGGCCCTCCGGTTCTTCCCTTAGCCTAGTCTAGCCATATCGTATTGAGAAGAGATTGCTTCTAAAGCGCGCGCCATCCGATGTCGCGGCGACAAAACCCGTCCGGCCAGTCAATGGCTCCGAGTGCTGCATAGGCGCGCTTACGCGCTTCGTTCACACTCTCGCCAATCGCCGTGACATTGAGCACTCGTCCGCCATTGGCAAGTAGGGCATCTCCGTCTCGTACCGTTCCTGCATGAAAGACCTGAACGGTGTCGCTATCCAACCCGTCGGCATTCTTTATGACGGTATTTTTCTCGTAGGCGCCCGGATATCCGTTGGCCGCGAGGACCACCGTCAATGCGACGTCCCGCTTCCAGCGCGGCGAGACATTGTCGAGCGTGCCATTTGCGGTGGCCTGGAGAATATCGAGCAGATCACTCTCGAGCAGCATCATCAACACCTGCGTTTCGGGATCGCCGAACCGCGTGTTGAATTCAATGAGCCTGGGGCCATCCTTGGTGATCATTAACCCGGTGAACAGAACCCCGGAAAACGGCGTTCCGCGCGCCGCCATGCCCTTGATGGCCGGAGCAATAATCTCGCGATAGGCGCGTTCGATCAACGCATCGGTCATCACCGGAGCCGGGGCGTAGGCGCCCATGCCGCCCGTATTGGGGCCCTTGTCTTCATCGAATGCGCGCTTGTGATCCTGCGCGGCCGGCAAAAGGATAGTGTGCTCGCCATCGCAAATGGCAAAAAGACTCGCCTCTTCGCCGACCAGACACTCTTCGATCACCACTTCAGCGCCTGCCGTACCGAATGCGCCGGAAAAGCAGTCGCGCACTGCCTCTCGCGCCTGTTCCAACGTCTCGGCCACCGTAACGCCCTTTCCGGCAGCCAGCCCATCGGCCTTGATAACGATTGGAGCGCCGTGCTGATCCAGATAGGCAAGCGCGGGTTCGAGCGTGTCGAATTTCTCATACGCCGCCGTGGGAATGCCCATTTCATCGCACAACGCCTTGGTAAAGGCCTTGGAGCCTTCGAGTTGGGCGGCGATCTTGGACGGGCCGAAAACGGCAATTCCGGCTGCGCGCAGATCGTCCGAAATTCCCGCGACCAGCGGTACTTCGGGGCCCACCACCACAAGGTCGATTTGCTCGCGCAACGAAAAATCGACAACAGCCGCGTGATTGGCCACATCGAGAGCGACATTTTCAGCAATGGTCTGGGTGCCGCCATTGCCCGGCGCGACAA